>CAZPFY010000001.1:0-64635 GCA_964586045.1 uncultured Pseudomonadales bacterium
GTTCGGATTACCGAAACTCGCAATGACGATATACTGGTTGGTAGTATGATGTGGATTGAAAGACTTATAACTGTGTCTTGACAAACTACAGGCACAGGTGTTATACTACGCGCTAGATTGAGCTAGTTGAAGGTGAAATGGGTTTGGTTTGCAGTGCCTCTTAATACCTGGCGCTGCGGCTAAAGCCTTACGCGTTTCACCCTTGATTGGCTCAATTTGTTTAAGAACTCAAGAACAAAACAGAGAGTGTAGAAAGTGTGGCGGAGATTGCTTCGGTTCAGAGTACTGAAACTCGCAATGACGTATGTGGATAGTTGACATAGTATCTGCGGGATGTAGAATAACAGTGTTGCTTACTTTTTCCCTTTAATGACTTCATTTTTTCAGTTTTCCAAAATTTAATTAATTATTTTCCAATAAACATATGGCACCAAGGCCTAAAAAGATCGTAGATAGTGGTTTGTCGATTGTAGAAGACTCAAAAAAGAATCCAGAACCTGTTGTAGATACTATAGAGAATACTGTTGTGGCTAAAAAAGCTGTTAATGTCGAAAAAACGGCGAAGATTGCTTCGGTCCAGACACCAGAGGGGGATGGATCCTCCCGTGGAGATACACGGGATAAACTACTCAAGTCCGGGATGACAGATGGAGGAGTAAAAGAACTCAAGGACTCAAAACTTCCGCCAGAGGTGGACAGGCAAGAACTTAAAACAGAACTAGTTAGAGTTGAAGAACAAAAAAAAGAAGAGATTAAGGCACCGGAGAAGTATGTGATTCCCCCTTCTAACTTACCTAACCAAAATCAAATGAGGCCTGGATTTGCGCCTAGGTATGGAAGTTTTAACAGAAACCAAAATTTTAATAACAATAATAACAATCAGGGGTTTAACGCTCCGAGGTTTTCGCGCCCAATTATAGCCAGTGAGCCAATAGTAACCGAAGAAATAACGGGAATTTTTGATCAAACAGGAACCGACGGCCGAGGCATTGTGCGAGCTGGATTTCGCCCTGGAGAAACGGACGCGGTAGTTCAGTCGATGCAAGCTAAGCAAGTGCGCCTTCGCCCTGGAGATATGGTAACTGGTCAAGCCAGAAAACCAAAAGAAAATGAACCTTACTGGACAATGATGCAGATTACGAAAGTAAACGGAGAAGAACCATCAAAAATGTTTGAGAGACCAAGGTTTGAAAAGGGAACGCCAATTTATCCGTTTGAAAAATTTAAATTAGAAACAAGTAAAGAAATTTTGTCGACCCGTTTGGTAGATTTGGTCGCTCCTATTGGTAGAGGGCAACGTGGGCTGATTGTATCGCCTCCCAAAGCTGGAAAAACCACGGTGATAAAAGAAATGGCAAGTGGAATTGCGACCAATTATCCCGATGTTCATATTATGGCAGTGCTGGTAGGTGAGCGACCTGAAGAAGTTACGGACATTAGCCGACATATAATTGCGATAACCAAAAATAGTGCCATGCCAGGAGAAACAGCGGCGAGTAACTTTGATGAAAAGGCTGAAGACCAGACAAAAGTTTCGGAACTAGCACTGGAAAGAGCAAAAAGGCTTGTGGAAATGGGGAAGGATGTAGTCATTTTGTTGGACTCAATTACGCGTTTGGCTCGGGCGTATAACTTGGCAATCCCGACGTCCGGAAGAACCTTGTCGGGTGGATTTGATCCCGCCGCTCTTTATCCACCAAAAAAATTCTTTGGTGCAGCACGAAAAATTGAAGGTGGGGGGAGTTTGACGATTATTGGAACAGCTTTGACTGATACTGGTTCGCGCATGGATGACCTGGTTTATGAAGAATTTAAGGGAACGGGTAATATGGAACTGCATTTGGATCGCAGGTTGGCTGAACGCAGAATTTATCCATCGGTAGATGTAATGCGGTCTAGTACTCGTCGAGATGATCTTCTTTTTGAATCTATGGAATATCAAAGTGTCATCCTTATGCGTCGTATGCTCGATATGCTTAATGACGGAGAAAGAACTGAAGTTTTAACGGGTAGAATAGCGAGAACCAAGAGCAACAAAGAATTTTTGGCTTCGTTAAAAGATGGAGGATAACACAAAATTCAAAAAATCAAAAAATCTAAAACGAAAAATAATGAAAACCCCCGCCATTCGGCGGGGTTTTTGTATTTGAAAGTAATATTACGGGCGAACAACGGGACAAGTGGTACTTGTGCCAGTTCCTGATTGATTAGTAGTTGGGTTGGCAAGTGAAGTCGACGGCCATTGGCTCTTTGGTTTGGAAAGTCCAAGTAACGACAAAGGACTTTGCTTTTTCCGAATAGCTATCGCTTGGCTTTATGATTGCCGTTGCCACTGAAGGGTTTTGCTTGGGATCGAATCGAACATCGGTACTTTTGATTTCATCTTTTAACCAAGGGGCCAGACTATTGCAGGCGTTGGTGATGTATTCAAAAATTTCATCCTTGTTTTCTTCGAAGTAGGTATTAAAACCATACGGATCTTCGGCGGGGTTAACTTCGGTTGTGGGTTGGGTGTCCAATATTTCGGGTGAATAAAAAGTGCTGGTAACGGTGGCGGCGATAACGGCTATGAGCAAAATCCAGAGAATTCTTTTGGATGGCATAATTATTCCTCCTTTGGCTTTGTGGTCAGCATTGTGGCTTTCGTAGCCCACCGGCTAACAACTTCGATGAGAAGGGCTTGGTCGGGGACGGTGCCGTTGGGCATCAGCTCGACGGCGATCCATTTGCGTTTGGGGCTGGAGGTGATTTCGGCGATTACATCGGTGTCGCCCAGAAGATCTCTTTTGGGGCCGTGGACAATGAGTTTTGGCCCGGCATTGGAAATGAGCCACTTCTTTTCTTTGAGAATCGGATCGTTTTTGAATTTGTTAGTTAAAAAATTACATGTTAATATTAAAAAACCATTTTTTGCCATTGGTATCTCCTTTGAAATTAAAAGTCGTTTAACATAACCACAAGAAGGTTTTGGAGGTATTCGTATGCTTTGGGAACGGGGACAAAACAAATGACGTAGGCGCCAGAGGAGGTGTTTACCTCGAGAAGCGTGATAAACATTTTACTTCCTTCGATTTTGCTGCAAATGACAAGAATGTCTTTTGGGTCAAGTTTTCCACCTTGAGATGATCTCCCATACATTGCGATGTCTTCATTGTGAGTTATGCGACCAGTGAGATATTGAAATAATAGTTCCACCAATTTAGTCATGCCTATTTCTCCTTTTGATTTGGTAAAGACCTTAACCTATATATTTTATCACAAATTATTTGGGTGTTGGGTAGGTGAAGGAGGATTCGAGGCTGGTGGAGAGGGTTTGGCCGAAGAAGTTGAGAGTTTGGGGGGAGCTTGGAAAGCCATTTTGTTTGAGGAGAGTAAGGGAGTAATCGCAGATAGTGTTGGGGAGGGGATGGATTGCCGCGGCCGACCCAAAGTCGGCCTCGCAATGACGATTTGGGAGGGAGTAGGAGAGGTTAATTTCACTCGTGTTACCGGCGAGGGTAAGATGCCAAAAATTTACGATCTTAAATTTTTGATTGGAGGTATTGGCATAGGTTGCCGCACTATCCCCCGGATCCAGGTCCGGGGCTAAAGGCTGGGACGCAATGACTGGTGTTTGGTTGATGAGGACGTCGGGGGAGAAACCGGCGGAGGTGGTGGCTACTTCGGTATGAGAGATGTTGATGTCGGTGGCGTTTTGGGGCAGATAGAGGCGTAGGAAAGCGATGTAGTGGCCACCGTATTGAAGGGGTGGGTTGGGGTTGGCCTCGGGGGAGGAGTTTTGGAACTGGATGTTTACTTGGTGCTTAACTTGTATGGATTGCCACGTCGGAGTACCTCCTCGCAATGACGGACTGGGGTTCTGCTTAGTGGCAAGGCTGTCCGGAATGACAGAAATGATGTGGGTGGTGTGGCGAGTGACGTAGGCGTTGGCCTTGTTAGCGCCAAGATTGACTTCAACTAAACCAAAATGGTCAAAAGAACTGGGTTGATATTCACCAGCGAATTTTTGAGAGATGAGAAAATTTTGAAAATTGGAATTGGTGCTATTGAGGACGATGTTTTGATTTTTTAAATCGGTATAAATTATTTTGGTGATCTGATATTTTTTGGAAAGACTAAGGGATTTTATTTTTTTGAATGTTGCGGTGCCAACTGCGTGCAGAGCATCGGCTTTTTGGGTGGAGCCGGGGAAAAAGTTGAGTTCGGCTTTGCCCTGGAGGAATAAATAGAGATTGTCGGGAGTGATAGTAGCGTTGTATTCGGAAACGGTAACTGTGCCAATGAGATTAAATATTTTTTTAATGGTGGAGAGATTGATTAGGCCAAGAATGTTGGGATTGACCTCCTTACCCTTTTCTAAAAACCAACGAATGGTGGTAGCGGTGGTGGGAAAGTTGGGGTCCCAGTCGGCATTGGCTAACTCCCAAGTGCCGTGGCCAAAGGCTTGCTGGATAGGATCTGGTGGCTTAACGTAGCCGTCTAGTTGGCCATTGGGGACGTAGATGTCGTGAAATGAAATGCTAATATCGTCATTGTGAAGAACAGAGTTCTGAAGCAATCCCCGACGCGGAGATTGCTTCGTCGTTTCACTCCTCGCAATGACGGCTTTGGCGTAGGAACCGGCAAAGCCACCATTGGCGCGAGCTTCGGTATCGTTACCTAGAAGAAAGAGATAGGTGGTGGGGGAATTTTTGCCTAATAAATAATTTATATATGGCAAAAAAGGATTCAAAAACTCAAAAACTCGAAAACTCAAAATGATGAGAATTGTAATTATTAGAAAAGTGGTGAGGAGAAGTTTTTTCTTCACTGGTTTATTTTAGACTAAAAAAACCGCTCTCGGAATGAGAGCGGTGAGGTTGAACATGTTTTATTTTATATTGGGATTGATGTAAAGGCAGTAGTTGTACCCGTTGGTGTTTACCACTGGTTGGACTTTGAGATTGATTGTCATGACGAGTGGATTGAGATGTACGCCGAAGACGGTTACGGCGAATTGAAGATAATCGTTAAGTTCCAGCTCGATGTTTTTGCTGGACAAAACAACTGTGGTCCTTAGTTCGTTTGACGAAGCCTTTTTGTAAATGATGAGGGGGAAGGCGCCGTTGTTGGTAAGAATTGGGGTTCCGTTACCGTCGACCGTTACGCTGATCATAAAACCAGTGGGGTAGAGACCGGGGATCACTGGGGGTTGGTTATTGATTCGATCTGGCCAAGGTGGATGCAAATAGCATCGTTGTACATACCGAAGCCGCTGGTATCTGCAAAGCTTATAACTTTTGGTAATCCTTTTCCTTTTTGAGTCATTGTTTTCTTCTGTTTTTTGAATGGATGGTGAAGAATTTAAAAACTTACGGCAAAGTGGACCCAGCCTGCAGTTGTAGATAGAATCCTTAGTTTAACAACTACAACTTTGGTTTGGCCTTTGGGGACGGCCATAAAGTAGTAATCAACGGCCTCGCTTTGTTCCTGGGTGTATTCTGATTTGGAAGTATCGATTCCCTCCTCATCAAATTGGACCAATGAAGTTTTTCCTAGAGATTTAATTATCAAGGTGTCTTTGTCAAAGCTGAGCTGGAGGCGCAGATTTGTTGGATTGAGACCTTCGATAACAAAAATTGGGAGGGAAGTTTCTTTGTCTGGTTTGCTTGTCCTGACAAAAGCAACTCTTGTAATTTGTATTTGGTTGTAGCCAGGGTTTAAATGATTCACAGATACTCCTTAGATGATTTTTTTGAGGATAAAGTATTCAGAGACAAGTGCCAAGAGAGCAGAGACGATTATGGAGCTGAGTTCACCGACAAATGGCTTTATTAGTGTGTAGATGCCAACGGCGGCTAGAGCGACTAAAATAATGAGCCACCACAGTTGAGACAGTAAGGAGATAAAAAACAAATTTACCAGTTTTTTGTCTGGTTTGTTTGGCTGACTCGTTTTCATTTTTTCCGCCTACTTTAAACAATTTTGTATTCGAGGTAGAGGGTTCTGTCGTCGGTAGTGGTATTGATGCCAAGCTTGACGATTTTGAAGCCACTGTGGATGTTGGAGTACGCTATAAAGGTGAAGTAGCGGTAAGTAAAATCGACATAAGGTTGGAGATCGATACTTCCACCGGGCCGGATTTCGGTTAGAACTGGCTTGGGGATACGCGAGGTGCGACTGATTTCGACCAGTGTTACCGTGGTCTGGCTCCAGTTCATGATTTTGAGGAGGTTTGGGCCGCTGGCGTTGGTCATAGAGATGTTTAAGCGAAGTTCGGCAAGTGCGAGAAGGCCGTCCAAGATTATGTCGCCTTCCCTTGGTTCGAAAGTGGTTAGGGTGATGCATTGGCGTGGGGCGCGAGCTAATGTAACTTTGTGATCTAGATTGGGACGAAGAAGATAGGGTTCCATACAGTACAGGCTCCTTTTTTAAAGTGATGGATATACCTATATTATATCAGTTAGGCTTAGAATAGTTGACTGGTTGTATGGATAATGGTAATATTCATACATGGTTACAACAATAAACATCTCTTTACCCAAGAAACTCAAGGAGGCGGCCGATGCTCTAGTCGCTGACGGGGAGTACGCATCTTTTAGTGATTTGGCCAGATCAGCGATACGGGAGGCTGTCTTGGATCGTAAATATAAAGCAATTATTGAGGAATCGAAGAGGGAGGAGGCACTTGGAACAGCAACTGTTTTGAATGGCCCAAAAGATATTGACGAATTTATGAGTAAATTTGGAAAGTGATTATCGTTTCAACAAAACCATTTATAAGGCAACTAGCTGATTTGATTCGGAAAAATAATAAATATAAAATTAAGGTGGCAAGGATATTGAAGTTAATGGATTTTGACCTTAGACATCCTTCTTTAAGAATTCACAAAATAAAAGGAGTAGACTACTATTCTGTGTCTGTAGACATGAAGATTAGAATACTCTATGAAAAAGATAGCAATATGATTCGTTTAATTGAGATAGGTAATCATGATGAAGTTTATTGAAGAAATAATTAAGTGGGGGAAGCTGACACCAATATATGATTTGTTGGGGAAGCGGTCGTATGCCCAGAGCGGGGAGGATGTGGTGGTGGATGCTATTTTGAATCGACAGAAGAGAGGCTTTTATGTAGACGTGGGGGCATATCACCCCAAAGTTTTTTCGAATACTTATTTGTTTTATAAACGGGGATGGAAAGGGGTTTGTGTTGAGCCAAACCCGGGGGCAAAAATACTTTTTGAGATTGTGAGACTGAGAGATAGGTTTGTGGGGTGCGGGGTGGGGGAAAAAACTCAAAAACTCAAAAACTCAAAAACTCAAAATAATGTGATGGAATATTATGTTTTTGGGGAGGGGGCGACAAATACATTTTCGAAAAAACAAAGAAATGAAAATATACGATCTTCAAGGAGACTCCTTGAAGTTAAAAAGATTCCGGTGAAAACCTTGAAGGAGATTTTGGATGAGAATGTGCCAAAAGGGCAAAAGATTGATTTGATGAGTGTGGATGTGGAAGGGATGGATTTGGAAGTATTGAAAAGTAATGATTGGAAAAAATATCGACCGAAGGTGGTGATTGCGGAAGATATGACCGGCGTCATCGCGAAGCGTGAAATGCTGTGGCGATCCAGAAAGGGGATGGATTGCCACGGTTCGAGTACGAAACTCGCAATGACGAATGATAGTGTTGTTGGTTATTTGGTTGGGAAGGGGTATAGATTGGTAGGGATGACGGGGTATTCGATGATTTTTAGAATCGGCTGAGTCAGCACGCACTACGCGCTGTCGGCAAGAGTCAGCAGAGTCGGTGTGGAGAGATGATAGAATTGGTGTTGGACTAAATGAAGATAAAACATTTTTTTAATTATTGGATTAGAGATTTTGGAGTTTTTTTGAGGTTATTTTTTTTACATATCTTGGAAGTTTATTTGAGCCCTAAGTTTGATTATTTTGAGTCGATTAAATCGACTTTGGTAGGAAAACTTTACGCGCAAAGAGGGAAAAATTCTCAGATGATTGTAAATTTGACCATGATTACGGTGATGGTTTTGAGTGTCGTTTTTGGGCCGTCGCTGGTAGTTAATGATTTGCAGGCCCAATCGGTAATGTCCTTGGGACTTGGCGCTAAATTTGCTTTTGCCCAAGAGGGAACTGGTGGAGCGGTAGATGAGATGGCGCTGGATGGAAGTGCGCAAGTAGATCCTTTGACTCAGGTTTCGGACAAACCAAGAGCGGAAGTTTTGGAATATACAATAGAAGATGGGGATACCTTGGCCGCCATAGCGAAAAAATTTGGAGTAGATACGGATTCGATTAAGTGGCTGAATAAAGATGTCAACGAAAAGAAAATAAAACCGGGAACTGCTTTGAAAATTCCACCAGTAACGGGAGTGGTGCACGGAGTAAAAGCGGGAGAAACAATTTATTCGATTGCCAAAAAATATAATGTCTCGGCTCAGTCGATTGTTGATTTTCCGTTTAATGAATTTAGTAACGATGAGACTTTTGCTTTAGCTATTGGCCAGCAAATAATTGTGCCAGATGGAGAGATGCCGGATGAGCCAATTATGTCGCCAAGAGGCAATCTCGCTGGTATTCTTACACCCAATGCAGGGAATATTTCGGCGACGGGAAAATGGCTATGGCCAGCGGCTGGTTCGATTACTCAGTACTTTAAGCCGTGGCATAAGGGTTTGGATATTGCGAACCATTCTGGCGGAGCTATTTTGGCCGCTGATTCTGGAACTATAGTTGTGGCGGGCTGGCCGGATAACACGGGCTACGGAAATAGGGTCATGATAGATCACGGAAATGGCTACAAGACGCTCTATGCCCATTTGAGCAAGATAGCAGTTACGGTAGGTCAGACTGTTAAGCGGGGAGATATGGTGGGAATGATGGGAAGCACGGGACGCTCAACAGGAACTCACCTTCACTTTGAGATCCGCACCAGTAAAGGCAACTCTGATCCTGCGAGCGCCCTGAGGTGAGTAACTAAATTACAGGGTTTTCGATGAGCTTTAGTTTGCGAAGAATGGGAGCAAGGAAAACCAAAATGAGAGAACCTTCGACAAAGTTGATGGTGAAGGAAAGAAAGAGAGCAAGGAGTAGGTAGTTGTAGGCCTGTTTTTTGGTAAGAGAATAATAGTGGGAGACGGAATAAAAAACTAAGATGTAAGCGATGGTAATGAGCGGGTCGAAGTAGGTGAGACCGTTTTGGATACTAAGGTTGGCGCTAAAGGCAGAGAGAAAGCCAGAAAGAAAAACACAGACAAGACCGAGAATTGTGGTGGTGGCGATAATTCCTAGGACTTTACCTAAGGGTTTGAGGTTGATTTTTTTGTGTTTTGATATGGGTAGTTGGGAGTTGGTGTTGGTTGAGGGAGATGTTTGAATTGGGGCTGATGGGTTGTACATAAATTTATTGTAATTGATATTTTATTTTGCGTTGTTAATGGCCGTTATAGCATTTTTGATATCTTGAGGAATTTGTGAGTCTGTTTGGGGAGCGAAGGTGTCCTGGTTTTTGTTGCGAATTAACTTGGTCCCTTCTTGCCCAACCAGAGCTTTGAAACCGTCTTCGTCAACAATATAAACATACGGATTGCCGAGTGGTTTGTTGTCGCCAGTCTCCTTGACTGAGTTGGCTTCTGTAACTACGGCATACCACTTATTATTCAAGATATATGTTTCAACAATTGCTCCGGTGTGTTTGTCGCCGTTGTTTGTAAAGTAGTCTCCTTTTTGAAAATTGGAAGGTTTAGGATTTTCGACGATATCTACATTTCTGAGAAAGTCGGGATTGGTAAGCTGGTCTGATGGATAGACGATGGCCTGGTTGCCTTTGGAAACATTGTAGTCAGGATACAAGGGTTTTTCGCCATTTCTGCTTGAGTAAATCCCGGTGCTGTAGGCCCACATAAGACATTGGACAATTTCTCTTTCTTTTAGGCCAAAAGTTAAGCCAATATAGTTTTGGTAATATTTTTTGTAATCGCTGCTAGAAATAATTCCTTGTAGATTTTTTTCCATGTAATTATTGAAAGCAGTTACATGTTCAGAGTCGTTATAAAGAATGCCATCGTATTCTCTGACTATTTTGGCGATATAGGTAATTTTTTGGAGTTGGACTATGGTGGGGTCGGTAGAGTTTGGGTCGAAACTTTGTGGATTGAGTAATACGCCGTGACCTTGAAGGTCTTTATTTAGTTCCGTGTTGTTTGGGTAAATGGAGTCGGCTTCTGAGTAGTTATATCTTGGGGTGGGGGTAGTGGTGATAATTTCGGTGGGGGTAGGTGTAATTGTCGGTTGGATTGTGGGTGTGGGGGTAGTGGTGATAATTTCGGTGGGGGTAGGTGTAATTGGGGCAGCGGTGGTATAGAGCTGGCTATCCATCCAGGGGAGGAAGAAGATAAGGCTCAGGGAGCTGACGGCGGAGATGATGGTTACTCTTACTATTTCGCCCGCGGTTTTGCCGATGTTTTTTGTTTTGGTGAGTGGGATGGTGTCTGGTGCTGATATGCTTTCTACATTTTTGCTGCGGGTGATGAGGGAGTCACGATACATTCTGATTGGTTCGAGATTGTTGAGTAGAGGAGTAATGTCGTCCAACTGAGTGCTAAAGCTGTTTTTTTCGGTGCCTTCCTTTAGATACATTGCCTGTTGTTTGAATTCAAGAGGTTTATTGGTTAGGGCACCACTATCGATGACTTCGGCTCTTGTTCCATAACTGGTTATCTTGCTATCTGGGTAGTAAATTGAATCGATCCAGACTTTTTCACCCGTGGCAGTAGAAGCCATAGCCCACTCTACAGTTCTTCCTTCGAGTACTCCTTGATGAATTTCTATTTCTATCTTGCCCAAGATAGAGTCATTGATCGCGTATCTTCGAATTGGTTGTTTGGTAAAGTCAGGAATAAAGCCATCCGGATATTTAAAATTTCTAAAAGTTGCCGTGAAGTCGGTTTTGGAGTAATCCCTGTTGTAGTATGCGTCGTACTCTGGAGAATAGGTTCCTGGTCTAAAATATTCAACATTTTCGAGCCCTGGAATATCTGTATGGCCAATGACCTCTTTGGTGTAGGTGTTTGAAGGATGGGGTATGCCATCGGCGGGAATAAAGTCGGTGACGAAGTTGCCGGTATGGGTTTTGCCTGACTTGCTGTTTGCTACCAAAGCTTCGTTAATAAGGTGATGGGGTTTTGTTTCTTGGGTGTAGTGAATATCTCTACCTTTACTAAAGGTGTTTCCAAAAGTTCCTGGGGTGACTTTCCAGCTACCATCAGCTCCAGACTTCCAAGCGACACGAGCGACGTAAGTACCATTTGGTAGGGTGGTGTAAATGATGACCATTTCGTAGTTACTTCCTCTGGGTGTGATGGAGTTAAAAGAGTCGGAAATGTAGAATTTTTTTCCGTCTATTTCGACAAATTTGGTTGGTAAATAGGTATCGTCAGCAACAATTTTTTTGAAGTACTCTTGTGGGTGTTCGGTTTTTAGTTTGACAAACGTTTGTTTTTCGGTGCTGGTAATTGCTTTTGGTAATTCGCTTATTGGTGAGGTTGGCGTTGGTGTTGATTCTGTTGTCTCAGTCTTGACTTTTGGAGTAAGTTTTTGCCGAGAGATGATTTTTATTTGAGATTTGATATCGTCGATGATGCTCGGGACGGTGTGAACAATGTTGTAATTTTGGAGATCCGTGTAGTACATAATCATTTTTGTGTAGTTGGTATCGGTGATTGGGGTGAATTTTCCATTGGCATCGAGATGACCAAATTCAACAAAAGCGCCTCTGGGCAGGCTTTCAAAAGCGGGTAGATAGTTTGGTCCTTCTTCTAGTGAATAAATGACTCTTGGGGTGCGTAGCTGAAGATTGTCATTGGTTGAGGTGAGGGCAATGTAAACCTGTTGACCGTTGATTTTGCTGGGAGGGATTGTGCCTTGTTTGGTACCTCCGACTCGGTATTCATCACCTGGGTAGATAGCGACGTTTCCTGTCGGCTTGCTTAAACTGGTGGTGGTTTTGTTTGATTTGAACAATTTTCTTGGTTGGAGAGCAGAATTTATTTGGTAGGGATTTCCGTCGGGGGAGAAGTAGAGTTTGGTGTTTTTGGAGAGAATAATATAGTCACCTGCTTGGGCGCTGGCTTGTCCGCCGGCACGGATGCGTTGACCGTTGATAGAAACGGTGGAGTTGTTGTTTGCTTTTGGAATCGAGACGAGTATTGATCCATCACTTTCTTTGGTGAGGGTGATGGGGTTACGAGAAACCTCGATATCGTGGATGGCTTGATATGGATTGTTGCTATCGTCCGCTTTGGTGTATCTTCCTATATTAAACGATTTACCATTTTCGAGAGGAATGATAGAAGATGTTGATTGTCTAGTTTCGGTTCTGCCAGTAAGGATTTCTCTTGCTAAAATAATAACTCCTTTGTCGTTTGTATTTGTCGTGGTAGTGGTCGCGTCTGTCGCAGGGGCTGTGCGAGAGGAGCGGAGTGGAACTGAAGGAGTGGAAAGAGAACTAGTTTTTTTTTCTGCTAGATAATTGGTAAGTTCTTCTGCGTTTGGATTGTGACCGTATTTTTCTCGAAACGCAATCATGGCTTCGAAAGTTTTATTGTTTGTTATTTGTTCTGGAGATTGATAGGTTGCAGCGTTTTTTGGAGCGCTGGTGTTGGCGAGTCGTGCTAATTCTTCTGCACTGTTTACTCTTGTGTTGGCAGCTTTTGGATCTGGGATCGATTTTTGGAGGTAGATATTGGCTTGTTCTTTGATTATTGCAGCAAGGTCGGCTTTGTCGGTGGCGCTGGTGTTGGGGTCGTTGTATTTGTCGATAAATTTCTGAAGGTAGTCTCTGGTTGGTGAGTCGGCAGGAGGAAGGACTTTGGAGGAGAGGCCGGTGATTGATTCGAGAGATGTGGGGGTGTTGTTGGTGCTATTTGGATTTTGGGTGTAGTAGTTTTCAGCAACGATTCTTTCGGCTTCTGTTCTAGATAGATTAAATTCTTTAACTAGATTATCGATAATTAAATACTCAGTTTTTTCATTACGATTGTCGAAGATGTATTTTGTTGCTGTTTGAGTTGATGGAGATGGTTGTGTTTGGGTGCGAACATTAAGATCGCGTAGGGGAATGGCTTTGGAAATATTTTCGTTGAGGAATTCGGCGACCTGCATGCCGATACTTCTCGTTGTGTGTGCTGGTGAATTGATTGCGTCTTTTGGTACATATATTAGTCCGCCAGCTACTGCAACAAAGTCTTTGGTAGATTCACTTCCAATTTTTACTCCGCCAGACTCGCGGATTAATTCTCCTTTCCAGATTTTGGAAAGTGTTTTTAGGAACCAGTTTTGGGATTTTGTGGTAGGATTGTTTTTGTAGTTTTTGTTTCCTGGGTATCCCGGAAAGTCGTTGATATCTGCTATGAGGTTTGACTGATTGATAATTTTTTGTAGGTCGATTAGTTTTGGATTTTTCTGGTCTATCAGATTTATGACTTCAGCTACAGATTTGTTGATTATATCTATGCCGTTATCAGAAGCGATTTTGATTATAATTGTGTCTGGTTGGTTTGCAGGGATGAGCATTTCGGTGGTGGTGAGTGGTGAGATAAGATTTGATCTGTGTTTGAGTGTATAAGTGACTTCTCCCGTATCTTGGTCTATTTTGAGAATGGTGACATTTTTATCAGTGATTCTTTTATCTGCTCCTAAAAATGTCATTAGGCTTTTTTCTCGCATGCCTCTCACTTTTTCTAAAACTTGTTGTGAAGATAAGTCAAGTCTGTCTCTGACTGATTTGTTGTCTGTGTATAATCCGGTACTGGGGTTGGTGTCGTTGGGATCGATTTGTCCTCTCTCTCTTGCCCTAACAATTGCCCTACTAGTTAGTTCGTCGACTTTGGACTCGAAAACTGTGGTGGCTAGTTCAATGACATCGGTGTTATCGAGAGGTGAATTGGCTTTAGAGATGAAGTCTCTTTGGGCAGTGTCTAGGTCTCGATGGTATCTTGCCATTTCTGATAGATAATTTTGGTCTAAACTTAGTGCACGAATTATTTTTATTTCTTCATCATTAAAATTATTTTTTAGAGTTTCAGTAAAAAAAGACTCATTTTCTGAGGCAATCCCATTTCGCTCTTCCACAATTTTTGCTATTTCAAGATTCCTGGGGTTGTTGGTGTTAGCAATTGTATTGCCAGAATCATTTTGATTTCTGTTTAAATATCTTTTTGTGGCGAGTGAAGTTAAACCACTTATTTGTTTATCTGTTTGTTCTTGAATTTGTGATTTCGCAGTGGCAATATCTGCTTCGCTGTACCCGTTTTTGGGGTTACTAAAGTCGGCTTCTACCTCGTTAAAGATATTTTGGGTTTTTGTAATTTCGGAAATATAGTTTGGATCTTTTGAAAGCATCCTAACCGTTTCAATTTCGGCAGGAGTAAAACCTTCGTCTTGTAGTAGGCGATATGTATAGAGTGGTTCGCTAGTTAATTTTTGGTGATACTTTTCTGTTGCTTGGGCGATGGTGACATTTCTTTTCGTGTTTGCTGGAGATGAATCTGCTGGTGATTTAATAAATGGCGTGTCGACTATTTTGGTTGTGTCTGTTGTGATGCTGAATTTGCTATAGATGTTTTTGAGTACAGCTTCGAGTCTTGTTGGATTGGCTGCGGCAATTTCTGCCAGCTTTTTTTCTGTTTGTGGAATTTGATTAATGGCCTCAATGGTGAGGTTTTTAACGTCAGTATCGTTTCTCGCTTGTTTTTGTAAACTTAAAATATATTCTTGATCAAAGCTAAGTTTGAGAGCAATATCTACCTCTTGGTCATTAAAGGCTAGTTTTTTTAAGTGGCTTCTAAAAGCGTCTAGATTCTCTACTGCTTCGTAGTGATATCTTTCAGCTGCCATAGAGATACCAATAATTTGGTTTTCGCTTAATTCTGTAGCTACGGGTAATTTGGAGTTTGGGGTGGAGGCGGTCTTTAGCGATTCTGGGTCGAGACTTCTGGGACTTCTGTAGGCTGTGTCATTGAAAAAAATGCCAGGTACTTGAGTGACTGGGTCTTTTCCTTTCAAGTTTGCTTCGGTTATAAAACTAAAATTGTGATTGGGTGGATTTTCGCGTTTGATCATGTCGGGAGTTAAGCCTTCGACTTTGGCTCCACTTTCAAGCACTTTTTTTATAAAGATCGCGTCTGGTTGGTCGCCTGCGATAATCATCGTTCCTGATATATCTTTTCCTAATATTTCGCTATATCGTTTGGTTAGATAGGTTATCTTTCCTGTTGCTTTTTCTGTTGACAAAATCACGATAGTTGGATCGGACATTCGGTTGGCTGCAGCAGACAGATTGGTCATTTCAGCTACGCCTAGATCTTTTATGATTTCTGCGAGCTCGGTTTTTGTAGCACCAAAAGCTAGTTCCATCTTGCGAATATTTTTGGTGCTGTAAACTGGATTTTGGATTATTCCCAAGCCTCCAAACACTTTGGTCATGGGATAATTTGGATTTATTTTGTCGCCGACGCCACCGGATTCGCCACCTATTCTTCCATACCAAATATCGGAAAGTAGTTTTAGAAATCGGTTTTGGGGTTGGGTTGTGTTTGTTGTTTGTCCGAGGGTAACGAGGCTGTTGTATGACGATTCTGGAGTTCCGGGTGATAAAAATACGTTTTTAATTTTAACCAAAGCAATTGTTAGATTGTTATATCCCAATGGTTTGGGATTTCCAGGTTTAGTTCCGATTGGTTTTTCAAACTTCAAAGTGTATTTTTCGTATTTACTAGTTAAGTTTTCGATGGCTATCATTCGATCTTCGTCATTGGTGTATGTCTTAACATTAATTTCGTCTAATTCACCGACGAACATTTCAGCAAGGCGATTTTTTTGAGACTTGGTTAGAGTTGGGGGAGCGGTTGGGGTGGTGGGGATTGGGGGTGTTGCGTCTGGTTTTGGCTGGAGATTCTCTTCACTTATGGCGTTTTTGGCGCCGGCAACAATTTTTTTACTTTCAGCATTTATAAAATCTATTTCATCTGAATAACGCATCTCGTCAACTGTGGCGATTCTGTTTTCTGACTCGTCGTTTGGATCACTTAAGAGCTCTTTTGCGATGCGTTCATTTGCGATTCCTCTTTCTTCTAGTGCATTTGTTAATAATTGGTCTGATCCAGACTCTCTTATCTTTGCAGCGATTTCTAGATCGGAGTTAGAAAAGCCTCGCTCGATGAGTTTTGCTCTAAAATTTGCATCGGATAGATCCCTGTAAGTGATAACAGCTCGGACTATGGAGGAGTCTGCGGTAGGAGACCTTGTCAGGTTTTCAAGGTTAGATGCTGTTTCTCGAAAATTTCTACTGTTATTTGTTGTGGTGTCGATGGTTTTTGATTTTATGAGGTTGGCGAGGGTGATGTCGTCGGTAGTTTGGGTAGGAATTTTTCGATTGAAGAGAATGTCTTCACTGATACCGAGACTGGCGAGTTTTTCGGTGAGTCCGGGGACTTGATTGTAGAGAATTGAGTCGGTGGTGTTGTCGAGTGACTTGTGGGTTGTTCCAGTGGGGGAGTTTGTTGAATTATTTGTAGCTAAATTTGTGGCTTTGGTTATAGCAAAAGAGGTGAAGTTGATGGCTTTATCGACAGCTTGGTCGAAAACAATAGCCATGATTAAATTGCTTTTGGCAGCATCATTATTTTCTTTGGTAACTGTTTGGGCAATTTCTTTACAGGCACCAGAGCCAATACCATTTTTTCTTTCGCAACTAGTTAGTTCTATTTCAGATTGGGTGTCGATAAAACCAACAGTGCTTTTGAATTGATAGTCGGCTTGAGTGCCGCCTATTAGTGAATTGCCGAGGCTTGATGCTAAGTTGATACCAGTAACCCCGGCTTTTTGGAGTAAAGTTGTTGGGTTTGGTAGTTTGAGATTGGCGACGTAGGAACCAGTACCAGCAGAGATGGCGCCCATGACAGGGGCGATGGCGAGGTTGATGACGGCTTGACGCTGGTTTTCTTTTTGAAGAGCATCAAATTGTTCGTTGATGAGAGTTTGCATGGAAGCTTGGGCTGTTATTTCTGAGTTGTTTACGACGGCATTGAGATCGGCATTGTACTGTTGGTAGGTATTGGTAATCGCTTGATAATTTGCAAATTGATTATCTTTGGTGGTACAAGAAGCACCGATTTTGACACCTTCAGCGGTGTCGCAAGCGGCACCTTGGTTGCTATAGATAGCTTGAATGAGGGTGGCGGCTTTGTCGTTTCCGACAACTTTGGCAATGCCTTGTCTTTCAGCTTCTATTTCTTGGGCAGTGGCTGTCCCAAGAACTGGAACCAAGTTGGAAATTGCAGCAGCTGTTCCGCCGATGGCGCCACATGCAAGTGCGCCTGGTCCAAGCTCGGCACAAAGGGCTGTGGCAAGGATCGCGGTGCCAACAGCACCGACAACCCCTGTACCCCTGGTGTAGGTTTCGGTAACGTAGTAGCGATCTAGCATTTCGTTGGCTAAATTGGTTTTTTGTTGTTCAGTAAGCGGTTTGTTTGCTTCGAGCTGATTTCTGACTGAAGCGGGAACGCTGATAGAAGTTCCGGACATATTACCAAAACCATATTTCGGATCAAAAAACTGAAGGCGATCATGAGCTTCGGCAGAGTTAACTGCTTTTTTTCGAGCTTCATCAGACACCGCAGCGTTATCGATGGTGGCAATGTTGCTTTGGAAAGCATCGGGGAGGGCGTCTTTTTGGATTTGATCGTTAAAAACTTCGGCTAGATAGGTGTCTGAATTTTGACTAACGATTTTTGTTAACTCTGTTAGAGCATTTTTTCTGGCCTTAATATAATCATTGCTTGACGCGCCACCACCGACGGTACTTAAAGCTTTTTGGCAGAGACTGTCGAGACCTTTGTTGATTTCACAAGCTTTTTTGATTGCTAGATTTTGATATTTTGTATCGGCGTTTTCCCATTTTACTGGTTTTCCGTTGTCGCTAAGACCTTTGATGGTTTGCTCTTGGGTTAGCTTGTTGGACAGAGAAAGAATAATAGGATTCATATCTTGACCAACTTTGTAAGCCGAAGCTTTTTGGATATCGGCAAAGGCTTTGGGATTTTTGTTGTACTTGTCGGAATAGGTTTGATAAACAGTAAAATCTTTGGAAATATCTTCTCGGAATTTGAGAGCATACGCGTCTCTTTGTTCGATGGATTGTTTTGAGAGGAGACAGGTGGCATCACAATTTGGCATTTTGTCTTTTAGATAGGCCCAGGTGGCTTGAGTTATAGCTTGGTCCAAAAGCACGACTTCGTTTTTGACATTGTTATTGATGCCACTGACTTGTTTGCCTTCTTTAAAATTGGGAATGACTTTGGGGATGAGATTTTCGAGAGCTACAAAGCGTTTGGCTTGAGCATCCTGTTTGATTTGGTCGTTAGTTATTTGTTTGAGAATATCTGTTCGTTCAAAGTTGCGAAGACAATCGGTTTCACCTTTTTTGCAGACACCGGCAGCGACGGCCATATCACTACTTGTTTTGTTTGGGTCGGCGTAGATATTGGCGAAGAAAATATTATTGATTTGGTCCTGGCGAGCCTTTACTACTTGCTTGTAATAATTTGGATCGGTATCTTTTAGGGCGATGGTGTCGAGATACATTTGAGGTTTGAAAGTATTTTCGCAAGCGATGTTGCTTTTGCAGTATTCTTTTTTTAGTTCGGCATCAGTTTTGGTGAGAAATTTGTCAGTAACCAATTTGATAGTGGCAATTTGAGTTTGTTGTTCTCGTAAAGATTTTTTGAAACTTGTGACCTCGATGTCTTCGAAACCAGCATTTTTGAGGTAATCTTCGCGTTGAAACTCTTTGAGGCAGATATCTTTTCCGGAAGATTTGCTGCAGGCTTCTTTGGCGAGAGTGGCGGTGCTAATATTTAAATCAAAAAATTTACTAAATGATCTCTGTTGGGCGTCGATTTTTTGGACAGTTTTTTCGAGACTTTCGGGAGGATAGCCAAGGGCTTGGAGCTTGCCCTTGATGTCGGCTTTGGTTTGGATTTCGGTATCGGTAATGATTGATCTGGTTAGATCGTTGATAAAAGTTTGATTGGCTTGTTCGGTGATATTTTTTTCATATTCGAGGGGGATGTTGTTGAGAGATATTAAGGCCTTGCCTGCGTCGGCGAGGGTTTTTGTTTGGCAGTCGAGGTTGGTTCCACATGCAGCATACTGTGTTGTGAGATTAGTTTGGGTAAGAATTTCGGAGGAGGTGAGATTTGCGACTCGGGTTTGAACACTGTTGACGTATTCGACGGCGGCTTTTTTGGTGTCGGGTAAATTGACTACGTATCTTTTGCCGTTTTGACAATATGTGCCGGAAACAAAACCGCCACATTCTTTATCGGTGTCGTAACCATATTCACCTTTTTTGGGAACGTAACCAAAGCGATAGGCAGCAATAGGGGTGGGAGTTACGATAATCTTTTGTTGGGTTGGGGAAGGTGATGTTGTTGGAGAGACTGAGTTTTTTGTTGCGCTAGTGGCAGGATTGTTTTTATCAGCTTTTTTGGTGGGGGTGGCAGTAGTTTTTGGTGGTGTTGCTTTTTTAACGGGGACAGCTCTATCTTCTGGTACAGTCATGGCGTAGGGGGTGCTACCTGGAGCATTGGGGGTTATGCCTTTGGTGTCTGAAATTTTTTGGGAAACATAAAAAGATGTGCCTGCGACACCGGAGATAAAAACAACAGCTAAAATGGCTCGTAAAAAGCGAGTTTGCACAATTTCATTTAAGCATTTTGTTGACTATATTAGAAGAGGTATTTATGATGAATATATGGAAAACACAAAGAAGTATGTTTATGGATTTTTGGGAGTAGTGATTTTATTTTTTGTTTGGAGACATATTACAAATCCTTTGGTAGTTACTGTTTCGGGTAGTGGAAAAGTTGCGGTGCCGGCTACTGAGGCTTTGGTGGCGGCGACGGTGGTAGAAACGGCTGATTCGGTGGACTTGGTGGAGAAAAATTTGAAAACAAAAATCGGAGCTGTCCGCCTAGCGATGGTAAACGGGGGAGTGGATGAAAAAAGTTTGAGTCAATCCCAGGTTACGATAACGCCTTTGGCGGCGGTTGTTAGCGGAGCAAAAGGATACTCGGCCACAGTACAGGTTTCGGGACAATCGAAAGATGTAGCCAACCTTAATATTTTAATTGTTAAGGTTTACCAAGCTGGAGCCTCTATTGTTTCTCAACCTGTGGTGCAAGTAAGCAATCAACAAGAACTCGAAAATTCTGCTTTAAAAATGGCTCTGGTGGAAGCAGATAAAAATGCCAAGTACTTGGCCAAGTTAAAATGGAAAATGTTTAAAAAGGTTGTTTCGGTGCAACAGGCTTCTTCGGGGAACACCTCGACTTCGACAAAGATTTCGTCGGATAACAATGGAGTTGTTGGTTCTAGCTTTGAAGTGGCTAAGGCGGTGTCGGTGGTCTATTATCTTTGGTAAAACCCGGGGATCTGCCTTTGATGTTAAAATACTCCCATGATAGATTTTGTAAAAGTATCGATAAGATCGGGAAAAGGGGGTAATGGCTCGGTGAGTTTTCGTCGGGAAAGATTTATTCCTAAAGGTGGACCAGACGGTGGAGATGGGAGTAAGGGCGGAGATGTTTATGTAGAGACAGATGCCAATTTAAATACCCTAGATGTCTTTAATCACAACCAAAAACTGTGGGCGGATAATGGTCAGAACGGAAGAGGAAAAAAGATGTTTGGATTGAAGGGAAAGGACCTTGTTATCAAGGTTCCTGTTGGTACGGTTTTGAGAATGAAACCACAGATATCAGTTGACAGATCTCAGATCATAGATGGGGAAACCCTTGCATTGGAAGAGAAAATTTTGGATTTTGATAAGCTGGGGATGAAGGTTTTGGTAGCAAAAGGTGGTAAGGGGGGGAGAGGTAATGTTCACTTTAAAAGTGCTAGAAATACGACCCCGGTAACGGCTGAGGATGGTGGGCCAAGTGAGAGCTTTGAGGTAGAGATGGAACTAAAGCTGTTGGCAGATGTGGGTTTGGTGGGCTTGCCTAACGTGGGGAAGTCGACCTTGCTTTCGGCTTTGTCTAACGCTAGACCAAAAGTGGCAGATTATGAATTTACGACTTTGGAGCCAAATTTGGGGGTGATGAAAGTTGGAGAAAAATCTTTGGTGATAGCTGACATTCCAGGAATAATTGAAGGGGCAAGTGAAGGAAAGGGTTTGGGGATTCAATTTTTGAAACACATAGAAAGAACAAAATTGCTTGTTCATTTGGTTTCTGTTTTTGAAAAAAGCCCCGAAGAGGCCTATGGAGATTATGTGGCAATAAGAAGGGAATTGGAAAGTTTTGGAGAAATATTGATAGACAAGCAAGAAATAGTGGTTTTGAGTAAAATTGATTTGGTCGAGGAAATAAAACTAAAAGAAATGATTGGTTACTTTAAGAAAAAGAAGGTGTCTGTTTCTGCTTTATCGGTGGCGAATGGAAAAGGTGTTGCAGAGCTAAAAACTAGAATGCTCGACATTCGTTGAGATAAACACCTCTTCGGTTTTTGAGGGTGCAGTCCGGGCAGGTGCTAGGAGGACAAAAACTTGGTCCACAGGTAGGAATGCTGTCCTGGGCAACAATAACACAAGCTCCGTTTTTGCAACCATAAGATACTTCGCAAAGCTGTTTACCACTACAACCTTTAACTAGGTCGATATAACTCATGTCGGTAGAAGAGACTGCAATGGTGTTTGGGCAGTAGTAGATATTGTTAGATTTTGGGTCGTTGGTCATTGATAGCGTTGTATATATGGCGTATTTTTGGGGACAACTGGAATCGATGGGGGTTGTGTAAACAGTATACGGTTCCTTTGTAGCAGGGTCGCATAAAACTTTGTCGAGATAAGGTTGTAGAGCGTTTGATCCGCATTGAGTAAGTACGCTTTTTTCGGGGTAGCAGCTATGATCGTTGTAGTAATTTTCAAGGGCGGTTTTTAGTTTTGCCAAATTGTCTCTTCGAACTGTATCGTGGCCGCGTAAAAATTGAGCATGAGGATTGAGACCTATTAATGAGGCAAGTCCCAAAATAACAATTAAGGTAACCACAACCAAAATTTCACCAAGAGTGAAGCCGTTGGGTGTTTTTGGTTTTGAGTTTTTCATTTTATATTTTTATTGTATACATATTTAGTTTATTTGGTTTGGACCAGCCAGAAATTGAATGAGATTTCGTCTTCTATTGGTTGCGGAATGGCGATGGTGAAGCCAACATGGCTTTGTTTGGATTTTACGAATAAGACTTGATTGTTGGTGTCGGAAATTGGGGTGATGTAAACCAAAGTATCATCGTTTATTTTGGAACTATTTATAAAAATTTCGGAAGAACCTGTTGCAATAGAGGCGGTGCCAATGGTGGAGTTGGAGGATGTTTGACCGGAGATAGTGGAGTCTAAATTATTTCCGGAAGCGATGACTAATCCGTAAGTGGTAAGCTTGTCAAAGTTAGCTGAACCAGAAGCGTCGACAGAGCCGACAACGTTACCATCCTGATTGAAAAGTGCTAGGATTTTTGCTGAATCGGTAGCGAGTTCACCTTTACCGACAGCGAGGGTGCCAGAGACAGTAGCGGTACGAGTGTCGAGGTTGTTGGCAAAAATATTTCCCGTAACGATTAAGTCTCCATCTACTACAATTTGACCATTGGGGTAGAGGGTCATGAGATTTGCAAGTAAGTGGACTGGTTTGTCCCCGCTTGGTTGGATAAAAAGATCGGTGCCGAAGGAGCTAATAGATTGGCTGAAGATGGAGCCGTTAGCCAGGATGTCGTTTGTGGTCAAAACTTCGATGTTTAAATTTTTAAATGCCATGTCGGTTGGCAAAGAAGCTGATTCGGTTGCCAGAGATGAAAGCTGAAGGGGATCGTTGGTTGGATTTGTTTCACTATCCAGGGCGCTAAAAAGACTGTCGTATTGGGAATATTTTTCTTGAATAGAGGCAAAAATTGATGAGGCGGTGGAATATTTTTCGTTTAAAACGTCAAGTTGAGCTTTTAGTTTGTCGATGGTTTCACTCTTTATATTGTTAGCGTACAAAGTTCCTGAGACGGTGGCGATATTAACCTTTAGCTGATCGATGTCGGCGATTGGAGTTATTAGTTTTTGTTGAACAGTAAGATTGTCGATTAACAAATTCATAACAATGTTGGAGCCGAGCTTGAGATTGTTAATAATTTCGCTAGCAATTGATGATGAGCTAGTTGCATGGTTCTGATTTAATTTTAAAGATATTTGATTGGTAAGAATCGTAATCTCTTCGTTATTGAAGCTTGAAGAAAGAGAAGCGATTTTGGCATCTAAGCCTTCTATTTGGTTGGCGTAAATTTTGTCTGCGGTGATTGTGTTGGTGACAATACTGTTTGTATTTAATTCGTCAAAATTACCTTGCTTGGCAAAAACGGTAGAGGCCTTGATTTGTCCTTCTACTATGAGTAGGGGTTGGGTGTTGTCGGAAAGTAAGTTGGGAGAAATGGTTATAGAAGCAGTAGAGGCCATGGGAGTAAGGAAACTGGTTTCGATGGTGGGAGAAACTAGCTGATTGGTAGAGATTGAACCGGTGATGACTTTGGCAAAAGAGCCAACGGTGTTTACAAATCTGCCTGCAGTTTCGTCGAATAGTTCGTTGGTGTTGGAAATTAGGCGATAAACCCGACTGCTAAAAGTGGTTGGGTTGGGGGCGATACCATTGTTAATGTGAATGAGAACAACGCCTTTGCCAATGTTGGGAATCCAGTCTTCAAAGGCGGTACCAATTACTTTGTCGTTTGGCATAGCTTTGGTGGCAAAACCAGGAAGAGGTGAAGAAGTGAGGCTGTCGCCAGCTTTGATATCTTGTGAGGAAGGATCAATTTTTACAGGTATTCTTCCTGCCAAACCAAGAAGTCGGCGGTTTTCGGCGGTGATTCCTAGCTCTTGTCCTGCTTTAGTGGAAATTGCACCGACTAAATATTGATCATTCGGAGAGCTTGTTTTGCGAAGAATTGGCACTCCAAACGGATCAGTTTTTCCCGTAATAGCGACTAAATCGCCGGCTTCAATACTTGGATCTTCGACGGTGTACCACTCAGCGAGATCAGCTCCGTAGACAACGGCGTCTAATCTGATTTGAATTGTTTCTCCGGTTTTGTTGTAAAGGCGGACGGTGTTCATGTCGGTCTGAACAATTTTGAAACCATTGCTCCAATCGAGCTGAACACTGCGGAGAGTGGGATGGTAGGCCGGATTGGTAGTAGTGAGGATGGCACGATATTGGAAGTATTCGTTGGGGGTAGAGCTTACTGTGGAGCCATCGGCATTTGTTAAGTATCTGTCGGCGGTAATATTGTCGACGTATAAAGTAGTGTTTGTTGAAGGAAGGGAGATGCGAAGTTTGGTAACCGCGTTGCGATTGGTCGTATTGATGTCGGTGAGATCCCAGTAGATTTTTTGCCAAGTGTTGGCGGCTTGGATGTAGAAAGTTTTTTCTTGTTCGGTGCCGGTGGATTCGCCAAAACCAAATTTGACAAGATTGCCGGAGCTAGTGGCGTAGACCCAAGCAGTGAGGTAGTCGTAGTTGGTAAGGTCTTTGGCGGTAACTGTAGTTTCGGAATAACCATTGGGGCTGCCGACTGAAGAAAACTTGGTCATGTTGCCAACGGTTGCCTCATCTTCATCTTCGAAATAGTCTACGTTGCGAGCTACGCCACCATCTGCTCTGGTTAAGTCAACCATACCCCAGAGAGTGTCGGTGTTCATATCTATGACGTCGAGTTTGTTGGTATTTGCCACGACTGGTTTCCAAGCTTCCCAGGTGCCATCTATAGAATTGGCAGATTTTCCAGAGCGAGTTTGGAGCTCTATCATGCCGTAAGTGTCGAGGTCGGCAAGCCACTTGATTTTGTTGTAGCCCGTCGAGTTTGGAGTTGGCATTTCTTCGGAGATGTACATGGAGTAGTTGTAGGATGGGGTTTGGGCGACGGCTGCGGCCGGGCTGGTCGTTCCCGTTAGGGTAGAGGCGTAGTAAATGGCTACCCTGCCATCTCCACCACTACCCCCTTCGAAATTGGAAAGACCCGCTATTTGTGCACCGCCATTGCTACTGACAAGGCTGGAACCTAAACTTAGTGTATTTCCGAGAATTTTGATAGAGCCACCCGCACCTGCACCGCCTCCACCCTGGGTACTAGCAGCAGTGCCAGTAAGGCTATCGTCACCTTTACTGAGAATTGAGCCCGAAACAGAAATAGTATCGCTATTGATAATGACTATGCCACCACCGCCTCCGCCCGCTAGTCCTGAGTAGTATGTACCGGTAGTGGCTTGACCAGCTCCACCACCGCCTCCGCCCGAACCCAGGTAGAGCTTGCCTAAGCTGGATTCCCCGTAATTACCAGCTCCACCACCACCACCACCACCACCGAAACCACTACCCACACTTCCACCACTCGTACCGCTGCCACTTTGGTTGGTATCACCATTGCTAGCGATAGTTGGACCGGTTCCGCCACTTCCCCCAGCAGCGTAGCCACCCCCACCCCCACCTCCACCATAACCATTGTAGGAAGAGCCGTTGCTGCTCGCGCTTCCTGCACCACCACCACCTCCCGCCCCAGTAGTTGATGTTCCTACTCCACCAGTGCCGATACCATCCGTCAAATGTCTCCCTCCACCACCACCACCACTATAAACACCGTTTTGGCCTAGATTGTTGGGTGTTAATGGTGTGCCACCATCTCCGTCGACTCCAGATGTATAGAAAAGACTATGACCAGGGATGGATCTGGTGGTTGTACTTATTGCGCCGGTGCCACCGGGATATCCTTTGCCTGTAGCATTGATAGAGCCGGCGACAGAGACGGCGCTAATAGCCCGAAAAAAGAGGACACCACCTAAACCAGTTGTGTAGTCATAAGCGCTTGGGGAGAGGGTGGCACTAGAATCTACAGTGACGCTTGTGTAGTTGGGGACTCTTTGGAGCATAACTTTTTGATTGTTGACGCCGATGCCGAGATTGGTGTCGTCGCCTGCGCCGTCTCCATAGTACTTACCCTTACTAGTGGTAAAAGTGATTACGTTGCCGGCAAGACTACTAATTCTGAGGGTTTCGTAGTTGCCAACATTGACGATCGACCCTTGGGTTCCTTGTAGATTTATAAGTAGTATTTCGTCGCCTGTTTTAAGACAACTGGGTGTAGAGGGAATGGTGGAAAGCGTTGCCGTGGTTGAGGTGAGAGTGTTAACTGAGTAGTTGATAGCATCAGCACAGGTGCGGCCAACAATTGAGTCTGTGCTCAAGACTTTGGTGCCACTAGTAACCGTACCCGCACCATCGGCACCATTGCCTGGGTCATAGTCGCCAGCTTGGGTAACACCGGTGGCATTACTGGTAATACCGCTATTTGATAAAGCAGACAAAGCGGTTTCGGAAACAGTGAGGTGAGAAGAAGAATAATAGTCGGTGGAATTAGCAAGGCGAATACTGCTGGCGTCGATGGTATGGGAAGCACCGTCGGAGTAGGTGAGTGAGATATTTGAAATACTGGGGGTGGCTTGGCCATTGGAGCTTGTGAGGATGAAGCGGTATTGGAAATAATTTTTGGGAGTAGAGGTGGGGGCGGTGCCAGAGGCGACAATGAGCTCTTCGGACTGTAAGCTGTCGACATAGACAGTTTGGTTTGGAGACAAGAGAGTGATTCTTAGCTTTGTAATTGCGTTTTTTGAAGCACTGGCAACATCACTGATGTCCCAATAAACTTTTTGCCAAGTACCAGTAGCGTCGATTTGAATTATTTCTTCTTGTTCGGTAGCAGCGGATTCGCCGATGCCAAGTTTGATTTGTCCGGAAGCAGTAGCGTACACCCAAGCGGAGATAAGGTCGAAATTGGTAAGATCTGTACTAGTAATAGTGTCTTCGGCGTAACCATTTTCAGCTCCGACGGATCCAAGTTTAATACTTTTGTTTGCAGCATTGGTGATATCTTCGTCTTCGAAGTAATTGACGTTGCGAGCTAAGGTGCCATCGGCAACGGCATTTAAATTTGTAGCTGTCCAGTCGGCCGTTGCATCCATCGCATTTAGATTTTTGATATTCGTAGTGGTGACAACTGGTTTCCAAGCTTCCCAGCTACCATCAGTAGAGTCGGGGGTGTTGCCTGTTCTGGTTTGGGCTTCGACTTGGCCATAAGTATTTAGGGTTTCGGTGTAAGCAAAACTATTTAAGTTAACGGCGCCGGTGGTGTTGATCTCCTTAGAGACGTAGATGCCATAGTAGCCAGACTGGTGAAGATATGGCGAGGTGGGGAAGTCTGGTTCCGAAGAGTTTGCAGTTAAAGTGTTTTTGTAAGAGACAGCGATACGGCCGACGCCACCAGTACCACCATCAACAGCTGTAGTGTCGCCAGCACCGCCTGCTGCAGTAATTAAGTCGGTGGTACTGGTGGTTACTGTGTCTGCCACAATTTTTACGGATCCTCCGGCACCACCACCACCCGATCCTGGATAGGTTGCTGTGGCGGCGGCGCTACCAGCGCCTCCATTACTTTGGATTCCGCCTGTGCTGGTAACCGAAAGAGTGGCGGCTGAGATCATGAGAATTCCACCACCTTTACCACCAGCACCTCCGTTGCTTGCAACGTATGTAGTAGTTCCCGTATCTCCGGCACCACCACCAGAGCCACCAGAGCCAAAATATGCTTTGTCTAAGTAGGTGTCACCGTAGGTTCCACCACCACCACCACCACCAGCGTAAGCAGGGCCAGTGGTGGTGGTCCAGGCAGAAGTACCACCGTTTCCACTGGTTACCCCGCTTCCATTGACACCATCGCTAGTTGGAGTGTTGCCAGATTTTCCTCCATTTCCAATTGTTCCGTAACCACCACCAGCACCACCACCACCATACCCATAACCCGAAGCTCCGGTTGCGGCTCCGGCACTACCACCACCACCACCAGCGCCACCAATGGAAGAGCCGGCAATATTGGCATTGTAAAGAGTTGCGGCATTTACACCTCCACCACCACCGCCACCACAGATACCGACTGAACCAACTGGATTATTGTCGTAATCTGCACCGCCACCGCCACCATTTGCGTTGCAGTATGACTCACCTCCATCGCTAGGATTGTTGCTTATTCCGCCCGTGCCACCGTTGTAGCCGGCAGAGTTTGTGTTGACAGTAGTTCCGGTGGGAACAGTTACGGTGCCGCTAGCGCGGAAGAACATAACACCACCTTTGGGAGCGGTCCAGACTGAGGCGGTAAAGTCAGTTCCGGCATTGGAGAGAGTAACGTCGGTGTAATTGGGAACACGTTGGAGCATGACACGTTGATTGGTGGTGGCGGTACCAAGATTGGTGTCGTTGCCTGGATCATCGCCGTAGGTTTTATTTTTGGCTGTTGTAAAAGTAATGGTTGAGGTAGAGACAGAAGCAATTCTTAAAGTTTCGTAGTTGCCAACATTTAAATATTTTGTAGAAGTACCCTGAAGATTGATAAGAAGGACTTCATCGCCGGCGGATAAACAGCCGGTGGATGGGGTAGTGGAAAGGGTAGCAGTCGTGGGAGTGAGAGCGGTTACTGAATAATTGACAGCGTCTCCACCATCGGCGCAAGAGCGACCAGTAATCGAATTGGCGGTATTGATGTTGGTGTCAGTAGTGATAGCGATGGCACCATCAGAACCGGTACCATAAACATAAGTGCTACTGAGGGCAATATTGGTAGTTTTGAGTTTGTTGGTTGATGACGAAGTGGTATTTACCATAGCCAGATCCTGGTTGGTGGTTGTAGTCCAGTCAGAGATTTTTTTCCAAAGTGAAGTCACTGTATCGTAGAACCAACCGGTAAGAGAAAGGTCATTTGTGTTTTGATTGTGAGCAATTTCAACGTAACCACCACTTAAAGTTGCCGATTGAGTGGAGTAAGCGGTCATATCCATGGCAAGGCGGTGCCAGACAGAGTCTTGGCCATACATGAAGAGACTGCCGGTGTTGCCAATGGTGTGAACGTTGTTTAGATTTCCAGAAATGGTGGCGCTGTTGTAGTAAATAGATCCAGCAACGCCGGTGGGGATAGCGGTTAAACTTTGGAGGGTAATAGTGCCGGAGTCATTGATGCGGAATTCGTCGCCACCAGTTGAATTCGTATTAAATGAGAGATACGTAGTTCCAGCGTCACTGATTGTTGATGAGCCAATTAAAGCTGTACCGGTAGTACCATTACCAATTGTCAAGGCTGGGTTGGCGGTACCATCTATGGTTAGGGTACTAGAAATTTTAGCGTCTCCATTGACATAAAATTCCATATTGGATGGCATCGAATTGGTTGAATCTCCAACTCTTAGATTACTAGTTACATTCCATTGGGTCCCTGCGGTTCCTGTAAGTTGGCGATTGGCAATACTAATTTGTTCGACACCCAAGTGGTTGTTGATACCTTGGCTTAGAAATAGATTTTTCCAAGCTGTGCCACTAATGCCCAAAGTTGTTTCATCGTTTGCTCCTGGAACCAGATCGCCACTGTTTAGGATTTTAAGAAAAGTTAATAAGCCAGCATCACCACCCTGAGAAGTGGCAAAAGATAAATCAGCTCCGTTGAGAACGTTAATGGTTGGACTTGCTCCTCGGAAAGTAAGAGATCCTGAAGTGGAAGCATCTCCGGCTACATCAAGTTTTGAGGTTGGGGTGGTTGTACCTATTCCAATGTTGCCGGTGCCATTGGGGTTGAGGAGAATGTTACCGGTGGTATTGTAGGTGCTGGAATTTCCGAGAGTTAAAGTTTGGCGGCGGGTTGTTCCCAAAGTTCCATTGCCGGTGAGGTAGGTTGTTCCGGCGATACTGGCAACTGGGGTGCCAAGATTGTTGTTTAGAAAAGAAAAGTTGGCACTGAGTGTTGACTGGCCACCGACGAGTAAATCAAGGGTAGAGTTTTTGGGGTAGATGGCCCCGTTGCTTGAAAGCCAATTTTCGGCAATGTTTTGGTTAGTTATTTCAGTGTCGAGATCTTTGAGGACGCCTTGAACAGTGAGAGAGTTGCTGTTTGAAAATTCATCGAAAACACCGATTAAGTAAGCACCACTGTCGTTGTTGGCAGTAGATTCGGCAAGGGTGGTGGTGCCACCAAAGATTAAATTGGCGGCGGAATTGATTTGAAGGCTGCTGGTATTGGATATGTATACGTTGCCTCCTGCGGACTGAAGGCTGAGGTTGCCAGCCACATCGCTAATGGAGTGGGCAACGCCATTGATCATGTTAATGGCGCCAAGATTACTAATATTAAATTTGGTGATACCAGAGGCTGAAGCACTGAAGAGTGATCCTGTGCCGTTTTGATTTACAGTGAGTGCTGAAGTAACAGCAGAACCGGTTGCGGTATTGATGCTAGTACGGCCATCTGCTAAAACCCAAAACTTTGCAGATTCAGTTGCCCCGGAAGAAAGTAGAATGAGTTTGCCGCTACCGGTGGCGATATCATTACCAATATATCCTGACAATAGAGAACCAGTTGTCAAATTTGCATTTGTAGTTCTAAAAGTGTCTTCGGTAGTAGTGCCGCCAATTGCTAAAATTTGGCCGGACCCAATAGCGTCTGGTTGAATAACAATGTCTCCACCAGAATTGGTGGCTGTTGTTAAAGAAATACTTTGGCCCTTGAGATTAAAATTTCCTGATGTTGAAACGATGGATGGTGAACTGGCGGCGATATTAAGATTGCCGGAGTTGTCAATTACGGGGACAGTGTTGATAGTTGCAGATGCTGACGCAGGATACCCCTGGAGGGTTTCGGAATTGAGGGCGTAGCCGACGGTGGCAATCTGTTGTCTGGGGGTAAGGGTTTCGGCGCCGACAGTAACTGCTAGGTAAACATCGCGATTATCACTAAAGACAGATTGGGGAATTTCACTGCCACAAACGCTGTCGCCTATGAGACTGTTAAAAACACCGTCGGAGTCCGGGGTAACAGAACAAGTACCGGTGGTATATAGTTGGCTGCCGGCGGTAAGATGATTCCAAAGTTTGAAATTGACATTGACGGCAGTGTTAATTGGAGTTCCAGATGAATCGGAGAGTCTGCCCTGGAAAGAAAGTTGTCTGCGGGGGGCGGTTAGAGAGGTGGCGGCTGAGCTGGGTTTGGCTTGTTTGATGATTTGGTTGTAGCCCAAAATGCCCATGGTGGTGGTAGCGATTACAAGCAAGGCGAGATGGAAGTAGGGAGTAAAAGGAAGGGCATTGTACTTGTGGTAAAAAACTGCCAAACGGCTTTTGGAGGGATTCTGAGGGTTTTTGGGTTTGGGAATAAGGCGATTGAGCCAGGCTAAGGGAGTAATTTTGGCTTCGGTTACGGTAATTTCAAAAGGATCCTTGGGAATTAGACTGCGGTTAAAACAAAAGTGAGTAAGCTTTTTAATAGATGATTGTCGTCTGCTGATAACAGAAGAGCTGGCGCGGGTTAGTTTTAGATAAGCAATGTAACTAGCTAATTGTTCGGTACTTAAAACTTGTTCGAGGTGGCTAGCGTTAAAAGGAGTTTGATTGGCAATCCAAGAAAAATAGTGATAAAGATCTGAAAGATAGTTTTTGACGGTAGAATGAGTTTTCTTTTCGTTTATTAATTGTTGTTTGAATTGTTCAAGAATTTTTTTGCTTGAAAGGTCCTTATTGTTGTTTGCATTGTTTGATGTATTTGGAGTTGGTTCGGATAAAGTTTCTATTTTGGTGATTTGATACTTGATGTTTAAGAAATTGGATAGTCTTCTGATGGAAGCAAGTCTGCGATTGGTGGTTGCGGGTGGTGTGAGAGTAGAGGATTGTTCCTGACTGTATTTGCTGATGTATATTGATAGGTTTTGAAATACTTCGGTAAGATTAAACTGCTTTTGAGATTCCAAAAAGCGAAGAAAGTGCCTAACATCACTAAGGTAGTTTTTTATGGAAACAGCTGAAAGCCCAGACTCAATAAGAAATGAAGTGAAGAGCTTTAGGATTTCGGTATTGTTGGGCAGGTTCATGAACAGACTACGCTTTTAAGAGGCTATTAAAATTAAAAATAAAATAGGAATGACAAAAATTGTTCCTGCGGTAATTAATTCGAGATAGAGAGCCTTGTTGGAAGTACTACTGCTTAAAAAGTCTTGTTGGGAGTAGTCGTTTATTAACATGATTTTTTGATTGTTGATAACTTGTCTTTAGGTTCAGATTAGACGATATTAGACGGTTATATATTAACTATAAAATAGATTATTTCTGATGTCAATGGCTAGACCAAATATTGTTCTTTAGTTGATTGTTAAGTTTGTGCGTAAATTATTTTTAAAAGGAGAGGTAAGAGGAATTTGTTTATTTTATCGACGCATTAGATTGCGTTAATAAATATTTTCATGCGTTTAATGAAGCTAAAATAGACTAAATATACGCGGAAATACTGTTTATGCTTATGACTGCTGTGAAAATATTCAATGATATCTTTTGATTCGTATAGATATCAATTGATAGACAATGATTTCCTTAGGCATTACAGCTTACAAAATACACTCTGATTTTTTTGGATATTGACTGGTCCTTGTTGGTTCGGGAAGATTAATCTTTTGCTTAGGATTTGCTACCTAGTTTAGGGTAAATGTATTCGGAAAAGGTGTATTGAAGCGAGAGGTAGAAGTAGACAAGGAGATAGCTGTTTGGAAAGAAGTATAGGCCAATAGAGGAACTGACTATCGCAGTAATGAGAGGAATTAGTTTGATGGAGTAGAAGTAACCTTGAAGCTCTTCTTTTGCCCCTAAAAACCTTTTGGGAGATGGTGATAGACAGACATCATTTAAGATATTGCTGGGTAGAATTTGATTTTTCCAGGTATATCCTGTTTTCTTTAAAGTGATAAAAGATTTGTTTGGTAGACGGGAAGGAAAGAAAATATTTCCCTTAATGTCACTTACAGTGCGATATACTTTTTTATTTAATTTGTCTGGGTTATACAGTTCGATAAAAGTAAATGGTGTTGTTGAGACGCTTTTTCTTTTTAAGAAAGGAAACCCGAGCGTAAAGATAAAGCTAAGAAAATTACTCAAGTTTGCGTTAACTGCGATGCTTGTAATAACGAGATGTATAGGTAGGCCGAGACAGAGGAAGAAGAGAAGGATGTAAATACCACCATTGAGACCTTTCTTTTGAGAAATTATTTTTTGTGGTGGTAGGGAAGGGGCTGGTGGGGTTTTGGCTAGATAAGGAGTGGGGGTTATGAGAGTAGAGAGCTCTGAGGGTGGTTTAAGGGTTTCGGTTACGGGCAATAACTCTCCTGAGTCCGTAGCAGTGTTTTCAAGATATGGATTGTAGCCCTCTGGGAGTGTTTCTGGTTCTACGAGAATATAATCACTCTGTGATTCTTGGGCGGGTGCTTCGGGAATATATGTTGGAGTAATGGTCAGTAAACTTGTTGGTTCTAGAGATGGTCCTGGTTCACCTGGTGTTGAGGTGTACAGCAGGTAAAATGGGGGGAATATTGTGGAGTTGCTTGTGGCATCAGTTGCCGAGAGTTGAATGGTGTATGTAACCCCTGGAATTAGGTTCATAAACTGCTTTTCCCAGTTTCCGTCTGTGGAGTTTGTAATCCATGATTGAGTAACGCATTCCGAAGGAGCATTTGTGGGACAAATAAGACTTACCTGAAGATTGGAGTTAGCTTCTACTTTGCCACCAATTAAAGCATTTTCGGTATCAACAAAGAGATATCTGTTTGGTTCATCTGGTATTGTGGTGGGATTGGTAGTGTCCCAGTTGTATTCAGTTTGGTTGACCTTAGTAAGAGAGATAAAGGGGGAAATGGTGTCGATATAAAAGTTCCAATTCCCTGTGGTTGCGTTTTGTCCGACGTTGTCGTATACAGCAACTTTCCAGGTATGATAACCCTCCGATGGACTTTGCTTTAGGGTTACGTAGAAGTAATTTCCTGATGAACTAGCGGTATAAAAATAATAGTCTTGAAAAACAATAGAGTCGGATATTGAGGCCGCAAAAACTACGTTGTCTATATATAAATCATAGTGGTGTAAATTTAGAGGGTTGGGGGTTGGTCTGAGCCAGATGAATTTAATTAGGCCACTGTTTGTAGCGAAGTTGTTTGGTGGGGCTACAAGGCTGGGGGGGTAGAAATTGGTGGAGGCGACGCTGGCAGAGACCTTAGAATTGCTACTTGTAGGGTTGGCGGCGTTGGCAAAGTTAACCTTTAGAAAAATTATGACTAATAGGGCGGCGATAATTTTTCGACCCATGAGTGTTATTTCCTTTCCAAGATATGGATTTCCTTTTGAAGTTCTCGAACTTCTTTTTCGAGTTCGTCTTGGTGCCTTTTGCTGCGTTTGTTAAGCAAGATGATGACTGTTAGAGCTGAGATTAGGGCTACAAGTGAGTAAATGACTAGACGGATTGGAAAAAGCCAAAAGAAAATTGTTGCGCTCAAGACACTGTCTTGACTGCCGTAGATAAGATTGAGTTCTGCTTTGTATTTTCCATAACCCCATTTTTGATTCCAGGCGGCGGAAATGAGCTTGGTATTGTCCGGGAAAATGTTTCCGAGGTCCAAAGGAATTCTGGATACTTCTTTGTTAAATAAATCGGTAATGGTTATTGATCCTTTTGGTTGAATATGAATATCAGAAGTATTTTCGATGGTTCCTGTAAACTCGATTGGTCCTTTTTCGGTGAATTTTGGAGAAGTAAAAGAGGTGATTGTTGCTTTTTCGTTTATTTTTCCTTTTATGGTGAGATAAATTAGACTACCAACTCGTTGACCGATGATGGTAGCTGTTTTTTTTAGTTCCCCTGGTTTTATTTCGGCGTTGGGCATGTAAGTTACCATGGCATAATGACCACCTGGCAATGCAGAGTGTGGTACTCGAATAATGATTTCGATGTTTTGAGTGGCTTTTGAGTCGACAGGAATGAGCTTGGGAGCACTGATCCATTTGCGAAGCGACCATTTACTGGTGATGTTTTCGGAAATTGGAATTGGGGTGCCACTAAGATCATCTACGATAAAATCATTTACAAAAACAGTATAGTTTTGTGAGATTTCGGAGTCGTTTCTGACTTTTAGGGTAGCTCTTATAGTTTCGCCCGGCTTGGCTTCGATTTGAAGTCGGGGTGGAATGGCGGTGATGGTTGATTCGGCAAAAGTTGGAGTGGAAAATAAAAATAAAAAGAGAGAAAAAATTAAGATGAGATTTATTTTTTTCATTTAGAAAGAGGCTGTGGCAGTATAAGTAATTTGGTTTTCGTAGTCTCCAGCGGCTTGAGTAGCGTCGACGGTAACACGGTAACAAACGTTGGCGGTGTTGCTATTGGCTACTGTGGTGTTTGACATAATGGTGGCAACTAGAGGAGCATCTGGATCTGCGACGGAGGGGAATTTGCGTGCGTTGAAAGCTGCACCAGAAGAGGTAAAGGGAACCGTAGCTCCAGAAACGGATTTGAGGGTGTAGCCAAAGCCAGGATGGGCAGTAGCGGTGTCCCAAGTGTCGGAAACTGTTTCGCTGGCTGTTCCAGCGTCTCCTGTAGTGTCGGGAATAAATGGAGTGGTACCGCCATTTTTACCAAGTTGATCGTTTTCTTGGGCGGTTACAATGTAGCCGTTAGAGGCGTTGGTGGAAACAGTGAGGAGGTGGGCTGCATCCTTGAAGGTATTTAAAGCTAAGGTGCCAAAAGGGACGGCCAGGGGAGCATTTGTGCCAGTTGTAGTGTCGACGTCTGTTTGGTTTGTAACGCCTGTGCCACACGGGTTGGCACCTGAAGCTACTCCTGCAATAGTAAAGGTGATAGTTGGATCGACTGTAGCGGTGACTCTGACTGATTCGATAACAGCGACTTTGCCACTACTGCTGTCAATTTCGGTATCAACATCGTCGTAGTTTTTTACTTGAAAAGTATAAGTATCAGCTGTTGCTTGAGTGTGTCCAGTGGCAGGAGCTGGGGCTATTGGGGTGTTGGCTCCACTGCCAATAGTGATAGTGATAGGGGTGGAGACGCCACCAGCGCCAGAATAATGGACTTCAAAACAGTGGTAGTTGGCTGGGGAAGTACAACCTGTCCCACCTGATGTGGTTGCAACGCCAGCAACAAAGGTGTATCCGGTTGTATCGGTGCCTGATACGGTAACCGTTCCGCCACCAAAATCAAAACCGTCGTCGTCTGGGCTTCCGTCGTTTGGGGTCGTAGCGTCAGCGGGTAAAAGAACGCGAAAATAACCATTGGCGACCGCCGAGGCGGTGTTGAAAGTTACGACATGTTGAGGTTTTGATTTTAAATATACCGGGTCGTTATCGTCTGTATCTCCGGCGGCTAAAACTGGAGAAACGGAAAATTCACTGGAGTTTAATATACCGACAACAGTGTAGGAGCCTGTGCCGATGGTAAGGCTGTCGCCGATTCGAAGATTGGCGGTTGAAATGGTATTTGCCGGGGCAGAAGCAACGGTTTTGATCATAACGTTCGAGCTTCCGGTAAAAGTACCTGAAGAATCGACGCGGGCATTAATGGAAATTCTGGAGGATTGAAGGGTATCTTTGACGACGGTAAGGTTGGATGAGTCTGTTTCGATAGGGTTTGATACAAAAAAGATTATTGAAAGACCAAGGAAAAATGGCAAAAACTTCTTTTTTGTGGACACTATATATTTAGATTACTACACTATCGCTTTAATTATCAACTACCTGATTTTTGTTTGTAACTTTAGATATAATTTTCAGTAGGACGAAAGATATAAAAATGGTGGCACCAGATTTGAATGGGAAGAAAAAGATATCAATAGAATTGCTGGTATTTGTGTTTTCTGATTTGACGTTAAAGCTAAGTGTATGCAAGCCAACTATTCTTAGCGTTGGAGAAAAGAAAAAGGGTTTTTCGTTGGAAGAGATAAGTGTTCGAGAAGACTTGGAAATGACATATTGAGGAAGTATACCTTGAAGAAAAAGAACCTCGGAGTTTTTTTTGTTAGTTAATTTAAAGGTACCTTTGGTTTCGGTTAGGGATGGTCCCTCGTTGGTAGCGATTGCGGTTACAGTAATGGGGGTAAGGTTGTCAGCATAATAGCGACGACCAATTTTGACAAAACTACCCGAAGTGATGGTTATTTTTTCAATTTTTAAAATGGTGTTGGGATTTATTTCTGGAGTTATAGAAATAAGAAGATTGGCGCCAATTGAGGAACCAATACTAATATTTTTTTGATCTCCGCTTATTGAGTTATCGTAGGTTGAGAATAGTAAGGTGGTGTAAAGATCTTCGGCATTAGCGGTTTCGGGTACAGAAAGGCTGACCACTATTTGTTGCTTATTTTTGGCTTTTAGTAAAAATGGTTCGTCAAACTTTATTTCTGAGTTGGAGAGGTTGAAGTATTTTAACCAGGAAGCACTTGCTTTGATGTCAATGGTGGGATTGCCATTGTTGTCAGCTTTGTTGAAGGGGATGACTCTAACAACAAGATATTTGTCAGTGTTTTCGATGTTTTCAATAGTAAAACTTTTGGTAATTGATTTACCAGGTTTTATTTGAACTCGAACAAGGGGTGGATCGAGAGAGAGGCCGACTGGCGAGGCTTGTGTGGGAGTAGCAACTGCGAATAAACAAAATATTATTACGATGCCTGACTTGACTAGTAATTTAGCAAATAAAATATTTTTCGTCTTCATATTAAAAGGCTGGGATGGCTAAATACTGAATTCCGTTTTGGTAAGTTCCTGCTGTTTGCGATCCGGAAATGTTTAGTTTGTAAGTGACAATAGCACTGGAGTCTGTGGCTGTGGCTGAAGCTCTGGTCATTACTGTACTGGGTTGGTCAGTTCCTTGAATGGGGAAGGGGCGGAAATAAGTTGTGTTGACAAAATCTGTATCTGCGTTGGTGCCGGTTGCATTATAGCCAAAGCCGTAACGAGTATCGTCTGTCCAGGGCGTAGCGTCGGTGATAGTGCAAGGGGTGGCAAGATTGCAGCTGGTGTCGGGAATTGTAGTTGAGCCGTTGGTTAGTCTTAGGGGGTGATCTTGAATTACTTTGACGTTGAAACCGTATGAGCTGCCGGTGGATACAGTAAGAACATTTGTAAGGGTGCTTGGGGTCCCGGGGACTAAAGTGCCGTAGCTCAGGTCAATGTCAGAGATGGTAAAGGTGAAGGGAATGGAGTTGGCGAGATATTGAAAGCCGGCTTTTATGGTATAGCCACTTGAGTTAAATTCGCCTTGAGCTGTTTGCCCCACAGTGTCATTTAGTTTGTACGACGTGGAACTTTTTGATCCTCCCGTAATATTAATAGTTCCCATTTTTATTTCAAAACCTGGGGAAGAGAGGTTGTCAGCGAAAGTTGATGATGGAAAAAAAACGATAAAAACAAACACTGCAATAGTAATTACTACAAGACTATTTTTATTAAAAAAAGTCTTAAATAAGGCTAAATGGTGGCTATTTGGAGTGCCATCAGCCGTGGAGTGTGTCTTTCTGATGTATTTTGATAAGCTAATCATTTTTACTTTGATATATTTCGTGTTTGTGCCTGGTGGGGTATACATAACCCGAAGAGATTAACAATTATTTTATTTATATGTTTTTATTATCAGATGATTCTTTTATAGTATCTTCTAGGTCCTCGCTAGAAGAATAAAGGGTTAAAAGGTCAATTTGGATCGATTTTATTTTGTCCAAAAAGCTTTTGGGAAACTGAATGTTGTTGCGGCTGGAGTTGAGAAAAATAATTAAATCGGTAACCGAATTGATAACGGTGTTGATTGTGGGCTTGGCTTCGGTGGCGAGCCAGAGTAAACTGTCGGTTTCTTCTTTCTTGATGTTATCTTTTAACAAAGAAATTTTTCCCTCGGCCTCAAGATTTTTAATCATAATTTTGGCAAAAGATTGGGCGAGGGGGGAAATTAAAAGCAGGGAAAATAAATTGGCGAGAGTGAGGATATCAAACTCAAAATTGGTTTTTACTAAATAGATGGTAGCGGTACAGATAGCAATAGTGAAACTTTGGTAGCTTTCGTATATGAGGGCAAAAGCAAAAATCAAAAAATAGTATAAGAAAAAAAGTGGAGAAGACGCACCGCCAGTTGAAAGTATCAAGAGTTGGGTAATAGCGTTTGTTGCAAGGATGGTAAGAATGTTTGGGTCAAAATTGTGATATGTTGCAAGCAAAACTTTTTTGGAGACGGTGTAGAGGATTATAAGAGCTCCGCAAAGCTGGAGAGTGTAGTTTGAGGTTAAGATATTCTCACTCCACAGAAAGGGTAGTAGGCAGGAAGCGGCAATAAGGCTAGTGTGGAGAAGAAAACCTTGTTTCATTAATTAAATATAGCAAATATATTAAATTAAAAATTTAAATTTATAGATTCTTTGGTGATATATTTTGTTATTAAATTGGCAATATATATATTTGAGTGATTATTGTTTTGGGCATAAATAAGATATTGGATAACAGATGTCAGGTATCAGATGTCTGATGTGTTTCTTAGAGATGGATCAGCCTTTGGATGAAGAAGTCAGGTGATTGATAAGACCTCACTTCTAATATTGACATGGATTTTTGCTAAAATAAATTAAAGTGTTAGATAAATTTAAAGATGTTTATCGAAAAACTGGAGATTTGGAAAAATGGATGGGTGTTTTTGCGCTGTTGGGTGTGCTTGTTGCCTTTGTTGGCCTTTTTAGAGGTATTCTAGTGTCTCGTCAGGTTCAAATTGAGTACCTAAACACAGATAAGAAGACTACAGAGGAAATTAAAATAGTGGTAGACATAGAGGGGGCAGTAAATAAACCGGGGGTGTACGAACTTTTAAATAATTCTAGGATAAAAGATATTTTGGTCTTGGCTGGAGGATATAGTGAAAAAGCAGATAGAACATACTGCGAAAAAATGATTAATTTGGCTTCAACCTTAAAAGACGCTCAAAAAATTTACATCCCTTTTGTTAATGATACCCCGAAGGTGCTAGGGTATACTGAGGCTAATTCAGCTACAAAACTGATCAATATGAACACCGCTTCTGATAGTGAACTTGATACCCTTTGGGGTATAGGTGAGTCCAGAATAGAGAATATTGTGAAAAATAGACCATACCAAAGTGTCGAAGAGCTCGTTACAAAAAAAGTTTTTACGAAACAAATTTTGGAAAAAAATAAGGAGATGATAGTGGTTTATTAACATGCAAAAAAGGGTTTTTGCATTAGTCTTGTTACTTGTTTTGAGAATTATTATCGGTTTTGTTATTAATGCCAGATACTATCAATTTGAACAAATTAGAGTTACGGGAAAAGTGATCAGAGTGATTCAGATAGATAATAACTGCATCATAGATTTGGGAGTATTTAGAGCAAAGATGGAGAACCGATGCGCCTTTAAAAAAGGCGAGTTTGTGAGGGTTGTTGGCAGACCTACAGCTGGTTTGATAGAGCTTCTTGGGGGTAAAATACTCTTGAACACGGCGATATTTGATTATTCTGAAAATAAGGATTTACTTGTTATGAGATTTGATTTTTGGCAGTCCACTTTTGGGCGACTGAGAGATTATTGCAGAGAAGTTTACCAAAGATTGTTGCCTAGGAACGAGTCGGCTTTGCTTGCGGGAATAGTTTTGGGGGATAAAGAAAGTATAGGCTATGATTTTTATCAGAATATGGTGAGAAGCGGAACAATCCATGTGGCTGTGGCCTCTGGATATAACTTGATGCTGGTGGGGGGAGTTATTTTGAATTTGTTGTTTTGGATTTTTGAAAGGAAAAAAGCTACGATCTTTGCAGTTTTGGCCATGGCTTGTTATGCGGTTCTGGCGGGGTTTGAGCCACCTGTGGTGAGAGCTTTGATAATGTCGAGTTTGTTGCTTGTTGGCGCAGTGTTGGGGAGGAAGACAGCCCCTGTTTGGTTTTTAATAATTAGTGCTTGGGTAATGCTGGTTTGGGACATGGATTTGCTTTGGAATGTTAGCTTTCAGCTTTCGGTTATGGCAAGTGTAGGGTTAATGGTGTTTGCGCCTTGGGTACAGGAAATATTTAGGATAAAGGGGTTGGAGAAGGAAGGAATTGGTTTGGAAAAATTCGGCTTAATAACAACGGTGTGCACTATGTTGGCAACGGCACCAGTTATTTGGTGGCATTTTGGTAGAATAAGTATAATAGGCGTATTTAGCAATGTTTTTATATTGCCACTTGTCCCTCCAGTAATGATTCTTGGAGTTTTCACACTACTTATGCCCGGACTGTTTTTTGTGCCTACTTATGCTCTGGTCCATCTTATGGTTTTGATAATTAACTTTTTTGGAACTTGACATAGATATTTTAAACCTATAAAATACTAGACAATTGAACGTAAATTGAAATTGGGAGGTACAAATGCTGAGAGATTTGGCGGAGTCGCTGTTTTTTTTGGGAATGGTGGTTGTTATTATTAAGTTCGGTTGGCAGCTGGTAGACTGGATTATGAGCATGCTGTACGTTCTATCTTTTGGATGCTGCCTGGGTATTGTGGCTTTGATTGGGGGAGCCATATATTTCTTTGGAAATAGAGAAAACTTTTTTTAATCTCACCTGATTTAGGTGGGATTTTTTGTGGCAAAATAAACTGTGGATTGGAAAAAGTGGGGGGTGGTAATTGTTCTTCTTTTATCTATTTGGATATATTTTGAGTGGCCAGATAATAAACTGCATGCGGTTTTTTGTGATGTAGGGCAGGGAGACGCAGCCTTAATTGTTTTGGGTAGATTTCAAGCTTTGGTAGATACTGGGGCGTATGAAGATAAAGTTTTGCAGTGCCTAGCTGATCACGTTCCTTTTTGGGACAGACAAATTGAGCTGGTTTTTTTGAGCCATGCGGATAAAGATCACGTCGGAGCTCTGGAGGGGATAAAAAAGCATTACAAGATTGGTAATGTAATTAGTAAGGCAAAGGAAAATGATTTAATAAGATATGGAACGTTATATTTTGAGATATTAAAAGGGAGTCAAAATAATGTGTTGGTACCCATGAGCGGATCGAGTGAATCGAATGAATCGTCGATTGTGATGAGAATGGCTTTTGGTAAGCTGTCGGTGCTTTTTACGGGAGATATTGATATGGAGAATGAATTGGCACTGATTGCTAGTGGAGTGCTAAGGCAAACAGAGGTGTTAAAAGTGTCGCATCACGGCTCTAAGTTTGCAAGTGGCTCTGAGTTTTTGGAAAAGGTTATGCCTAAGTACGCAATTGTCTCGGTAGGAAAGAAAAATAGTTATGGCCACCCAAGTAGTGATACTTTGATGCGTTTAGACACTGTTAAAACAAAAGTTTTGCGAACGGATTTAATAGGGGAAATTGAGTTTGTGAGCGATGGGAGTCGGTTGGTCGGTGTGTCGGCAGATCGGTAATCGGTGGCACAGCGACACGGAGTCACAAAAAGACACCCTTGCGGGTGTCGGATTTTTATTTCATGCGTTTTGAAAGGAGTAAGGCTTGGGCTTGGACGAGTTCTGTGGAGATGTAACTCATTTGCGCAAGCAGTTTTACAGAATATCCTCGATCACGAGGTTCTATATCTTTGTCGGTGAGGAACTTGGCCCAGTGTTCTGATAGGATTACGTTTTCGAGAAGAGAGCGAAACTTGGGATCGTTACCAATGTAGCCGGTGTTAGCCATAATTTCAATCATGGCTCGCAGAGTGACGATGGGGTCGCAGGCGAGTAGCCAATCAAATATCTTGTCAAAATGATTTTCCCAAATGTCTTGAATTGAGGTGATTTCGGAAGGCCCGAAACGACCAGTAGCCATGATCCATTTGAGAGGGCTCCCGGGAGCATATTCTTCTATGCCTATCCAAAGATGGCCGGGTAAAATAGATGGATAGGGGCGAATGACAATATTGTCGATTGTAGTTGGTTCATTGATCATACTTGGGTGGACAAGGCAGAGATTTGGTTTCGAACCGTGCTTTTTGGCGTAGTAATCGACCGCATTCTGGATCTTCTGTCCAAGAGTGGTCTTTGGGTCATTGTCGAACCATAACATTCCAGTGTGCATAAGAGCTCCTTTTGTGAAAGAATTTTGGCTATTTTAGCATGGTTTGGGGAAATATGATACAATATAGGATGACTTAAGCAGTCGTATCTTTGAATAAATTAGGAGGTGTAACTTGAGGAGAACAAAGTCGTGGTTGCTTTTAGTGTTTCTGTTGATTGTATTGGTTTCGATTTCGCCCCTTTTTAGTTTTTTGAAGGATTTGGCTAAGACCTACCCCTTGTTGTATGTCTCATTGTTTTTGACCTTTGTGGTTGTGCTCCGAATGTTTCCGAGAGGTCAAAATTACCGAACTTTTTCGGGAGACTTCTGGAAAATGATTTCGACCGTTCTGTTGATTGGTGTTGTTGTTGGCACATTTTTTTCCAGTTTTCTTTATGGATTAATATCTTGGTCTTTAATCTGCAGCTTTTTGTATTGGTGGCATGTTTATAGCTTACCTACGAAAAAGACAGGGTGAGTTGGTTATATCCCGCTTGCGATTTTGCAGGCGGGATTTTTGTATCAAAAAAGTAATTTTATTTTGATTTGCTCACACAAAAACCGAACGCTATTTCGCCAGCGCGAAATCCGTTCTTGTTTGCAGCCAAAAATCCCGCCTGAGCGGGAACCAGCTTTTTGGCTTTGCGCAATATTTTTGTTTTGAGTAAATCGAAATGTTATTTTTTGATATCTGTTGGGTTACAATTATCAAATGAGATTTGCGCCAAAAATTCACAAGATAGGAAACCTAAAAGTCGTTCTGGTTCCAGAAGATAGAGAGTCGGTTACGGTTCGGGTGATGATTGGGACGGGAAGCCGAGAGGAGACGGATAAAGAGGCTGGTTCGGCGCATTTTTTGGAACACTTTGTATTTAAGGGGACCAAAAAGTTTCCAGGAATGTATGACATCAACGAGGCGGTGGAAAAAGTAGGCGGTGCCTTTAATGCTTACACTGGCCAAAACGAAATGGGCTTTTGGGTGAAGATGGCCAAGAATCATTTGGAGACAGCTATGAGTATTGTGGCTCAGGTAGTAACCGAGCCACTTTTGCCTGAAGAACACTTCGATAAAGAGAGGGGGACGATATTGGAAGAACTACACATGTATGAAGATCGACCAAGTAGTAAGGCGGCAGAGGAATGTGGCAAATTGCTTTTTGGGAAAACAAATATGGGAAGACCAATAATTGGGACGGTGGAAAGTTTGAATGCCATGTCAGTTACTGATTTGCGAAATTATTTTGACAAATGGTTTGTGGCCGAAAATATTACGGTGGGGGTGGTGGGAAGTTTTGGTGATGAGAATAGGGTAATAGAGTTGATCAAAAAAGAATTTGTTAAATTGGTTGAAGACAAGAGAAAATTACCGATGAAAAATAAATTTATTTGGGAAAAGAGTGAATCAATAAAGACAAAGTTGGTTAGTCGTAAAGTAGAGCAAGCGGCGGTAGTAATGGCTTTTAGGGGAATTGATATGAATGATGAACGACGATATTCGCTAGAACTTCTTAATATTATTTTGGGGGATGGGTGGACATCTCGATTGATGCGAGAAGTGCGAGAGGAAAGGGGTTGGGCTTATGCTTTGGGGTCGGATGTGGATCAGTTTACGGATGCCGGGGAAATATTTATCGGAGCTGGTTTGCCAAAGAATAAATTAAAAGAGGCGGTTAACTTGATTACGGAAATTTGTTACGGATTGGGAGAGCCAAAAAGTAAATGGGTGATAAAAGAAGAGGAGCTAAAGGTAGCAAAAGAGTGTTTTAGGGGGAGGATGGCTTTGGCGATGGATAAGCCGGAAAATGTACTAGGTGAAGCACTGGATGATGTTACTTTTCGGGGTCATATAATGAGTCCAGAAGAGACGTTGGAGAAGATTGAGAGTGTGAACCTATCGGAGACATTAGAATTGGCCAGAGAGCTTTTAAAGGAGAAGTATTTAAGCATTGCCGTGGTGGGAGATTATACGAAGTTACCGTTTTAGGCAAAAAATTGCCTCCCATAAGGGAGGTCTTTTCGATTGGGAATCTGCAAGGGTTAGGGTATTCAATACTTCATGAGTAAGCTCCGTTGCACGGCCTTATCGGCAATTAGTCCGGTTACGCTGGAAAGCGGCCACCTGGTTTTTTGAATCAGTTAGGAGCAAATGGCTCCATACCAGGGTGCTAATAGGTAGTATTATAACCTATAGTTGCTAATTTGTCAAGTTGGGGAATTTTTGGCAAAAAAATAACCTGTGTCCATCAGCTTTCGCTATTGATGACTACAGGTTTTTTTGGTTTCGGCTTAAGTATCCGTAACGTTGGCGGCCGCGCTCCCCACTTTCTGGCGTCCCAACGTGTTAGGTCCTTTATCGCTTCTATGTGTCCTGGGAAGAGGATACTCTGATGAATGTGGAATCTCAACAGATGTCAATTTCTCCCGATCACCACTGAAAAGCGGTGTTTTAACTTGTCCAAACTACTCTACGCTCCGAGGTTAATCGGGCACTAAGATTCCTTTTTAAGGCCGCTTAATAGAGATTTACGCTTGGTGATAAGTTTGCTGGACTACGGTGCATAGCCCCACAGGCCTCGTCAATGGACGTCTTACCTTACCTGTGGGGCCACAATATCATTTTGATTTTTAATGCTCCTTTTTTACACCGGCTCGGCCGGGCTATTGAGGCGCGACTTTGTGCACCAAGGCTTTTTTTGAACCTGGGTTGTAAGAGGGGCGGGTTGCCCTTCTTGATGAGGTTATTATATCTCATAATGTATCTGTGTCAATAACTAGTTTTTTTGGCAAAAAAAATGCCAGGTAAGCGATGCAAGCGCGATAGTGTCTCGACTAATCTGAGCCACTATGGTTGATATCGTCAGTACCTGGCAGGCCGGTTTTCGGCTGATGGCGACTCTCGTGAGTATCCCCCGAGAGAGTGCGAACCCATACGAATGGGTTATTCACCGTTATTAGCGGTGCAGCTTTTAAACTCATTGATTGACTCAGCGGGGGATTCCCGTGAAGTGCTTCAGATGAAGTTTCGCAATTGGGATAAGAATCTATATCACAATTTTGAGCTGCACGAGGGCTTTTCTCCTTTCTTTTCCGCTCAGGGGCGGGTTATTGCCGGCGATCGTGCCGGACTGTTTTTTTGTGTCCATCGACGCAGGTTCCTGCCTGGAGGGCGAGGATATCGGTGGACGGTGCAGTTTGGCGGATTTTCCGTTCGGGATAGTCGTTCAAGAGCATCCCTTATCAAACCAAATATGGGAGTATTCTAGCCTATAGTTGCTAATTTGTCAAGACGATGGTAGAATTGGCCATCCTAATAGTTTGGAGGAACAATGAAAATTAAGCTTGGTATTACTGGTTTGTATCTGTTTGTTTTGGCGGCCGTTCTGTTTCTTGCCAAAACAATTGATTTGCCTTACGGGTATATCCCGCAGTGGGCCGGATACATTGGTTTGGGGTTGATGTTCCTTGGTATCGTGTTCATGGCCATTGATTCTGGTCCGTGGAACAGAATCAAGAAATCAGGCGATCACGATGCACCGTTTCGGATAAGGAAGCCAAAAAAAGAAGAGTAAAAATAAGTTTATCTGTTTGAAACTGAGACGCCGTAAGGCGTCTCTTTTATTTGGGGGAATCGTAAGAATGGAGTTGCAAATTTTGGAAAATGAAGGTATAGATTAGAGCTAATGAGTGATACAAAAACTGGACCGAGGGAGTATCGTCCCTTGAGTATTCCTGGAGCAACAATAATAAGGCCAAAATTAAACGTGGGTAAGTATGATGGTTGGTTGATTGAGCCGGTGGATTTTTCGGAAGCTAGTTACTATTTGGGATATAAATTTGATCCGAGAAGTATGTATGCTACGTGGGCGCCTGAGGGAATTGTCCGCGGTGGTCATATGGAGAGTAGGTCCAAGTTGGTAACGATATTGTCTGGTTTGGTTTATTATGTTTTGGTAGATATGCGACCAGGAGAAAATCAGGGTAAGGTGGAGCAGTTTTATTTGGGTGATGGGATAGAAGAGGCATGGGGAAGATCTGTTTTGGTTCCAGAGGGGGTAATTGATGCTTATGTGGTGGTCAGTGAAAATGCATTGCATTTGGGAGTTGGAGATCAGCCCTATAACGCTTTTTATTCTTTGAAGACACTTGACTTGTTTGATAAGAACCTTGGAATTAATTGGCCGGTTATTGGTGATAGAGCAACATACAACGATTCGCATAGAGATAACCAAGTGGTTTTGCCAAAAGAGGAATTTATAAAAAGTTTGTATTGAGATATGGATAAAAATAATTTACAAAACGATGCAGCTTATGAGGTAGCTTCAATGAAGAGTAGTGCCAGGTATTGGTTTAAGCGAGATTTTTGCGACATTCGACATGGTAAGGACAGATCGATTTTGATTGCTTTGGAAAAGGCTGGTTGGAGTGGTGATAATGGGTTGGGTCAATTGCCTTGGAACATCCGAGTTGAGGACAAAAGGTCTTTTCAGGCTTGGAAGTTGGGAATTTTGAGTATTAACGGTGAAGATAAATTGGTTTTTGAGAGATTTTTGAGAGGTATAAGCGGAGTTAAAACAGATACATTTAATTTATCTTACTTGCCCAATTGGATAATTGAGGAGTTGGAGCAAGTGGCTTTGGAAATAACTCAGAGGGATTTCGAAAAAGAAGCAGGTGAGTTTGTGGAGAAAATAGCGCGACAAGCAAAAGAGGAAAAACAAAGTCAAAAAGCAACTTTGTCGGCTAAAGTAGAAGAACTATCGATTGGTGGTTTATTTCATATCATGTCGCAGACGCGAGGCGACGAGAGGGGAAGTTTTCGGGAGGTAGCCAGAATGCCGGAAATAGAACTTTTGACGGGTTATGATTTTGTGGGGAAGCAAGTAAATCACTCAATGTCCACCTATGGAATTTTGCGAGGGATGCACGTAGAACCTTGGGCAAAACTGGTAACGGTGATTCATGGTTTTGCGGTTTCTGTTTTGCTTGATTGCCGTTTGCATTCCAGAACCTATGGCAAGATGGAGACTATCTTTTTGGGTTATGGAAAAGCACCGGACGGAGAAGAAGTAAAAGGAGGAGCCCTGTTTATAGAGCCAGGAATTGCGAACTCTGTTTTGGTTTTATCTGAGAAGATGGATTATCAATATGTAGTTGATGATTTGTGGAGGCCTGAGACAGCACTTTACTCGGTTAATCCCATGGATTCTGAACTAGCAATTGATTGGGGCAAATATGTGTCTTTGGACAAAATAACCAGGTCGGAAAGAGATACCAAGTCGCCAACATTCGCTGAGTTTACTAAATTAATGAAAGAAAATGGAAAATAAAAATATGAAAGTAGTTGCGGTTGATTTTGATGGGGTAATTCACAAATATTCTAAGGGTTGGGGCGATGGCAGTATTTACGATGTTGCGGTTGAGGGGGCAAGCGAGAGTTTGGAAAAATTGGTTGCTGACGGATGGAAGGTAATTATTTTTACTACCAGACTTAATCCAGAAGTTAATGAAGATATTTTGCTGGAGAGAAATAAAATGATGAAGTGGTTACATGATAATGGTATTATTTTGAATCGACATTTTCACGAAATAACGGCGGTGAAGCCATCGGCGAAATATTATATTGATGACAAAGGGATTCGGTTTACTGACTGGGAGGCAACTATCAAATTTGTAAGCGAAAATGCCTGAAGTACAAGAAATGTTTGTTAGTGAAGAGAGTGAGAAAACAGATGAGCTGTTGCGAATAGTGAAAGAGACGAAAAATATGCGTGGTGAGCCGATATATGAAAATTCTGAAATTAGTTTGCGCGAGTTTGACCCCAAAGATTTACATCCTTCGGCGGTTTATATGTTGGAAGCTAACTTAGAGTTTCTTGAGGCAATGTACTATGACTTGTTTAAAGAAGGAATCGATATTTTTAATTTGGATCAAATTGTCGAAACAGAGAAATATGGCAAAATTGCTCCGCCAATTGTAGAGATGGCAGTAGATGAAAAAGGTAATCGGGTCCCGACAATAGTGGATGGAATTCATAGGTCAAAACTAGCGATGTATTTGGGAAAGAGAATAAAAGTGGTTTTGATTGATGGGGTTAACCCTGATTATCCCTTGATTGGTTTGCCGGCTGATTGGGATGAGGTCAAAATTTACAGAGGGAAGCCTCAGGCTGAGCCAGAACTGAGAAAGTTACGACCAGGCATGGTGGGATTGGAAGACAAAAGCCATCTCTTTAGAAATCTGGAGCCAGTGGGGGCGAACAAGAGACAGTTGATGGCTTGGCAGAAGGGGTAGGTGAGTTGACTTTTGACCCATAGTGTGATAGAATACCCAATCGAGGAAGTTCATTGATTTAATATGTTTTAGTTGTCATTTTCTCTTGTTTACGCTCTTCTAAAAGAATGCGTGTGATAAGAAAAGATGGCTAATTTGCGGAGGCAAAATGGCAGATTGGAAGGAGTTGCTTGCCCAGTGGCAGCAAAATATTGAACGTAAATACCCAAAGTTGGTTGGAACGAAGGCGCTGCTTGGTGTAGCTGCCTGGTATAACCGTGTTCTTAACGAATTGGGTGACTACACCATTGAAGAGGCACCGATGGAAGATGCTCTCTGGAAAGTGGTTCACGATGACGACGGCAAACATTTGCGCATTGAGAGATACGATGGTACTTTTTTTAGAGTTATCAGCGTACTTTGTCGCAAGGGTAAGTCTACTTGGCTACAGCCGGTACTGGAAAGCATCCATTCGCTCATGAAAGTGGTGTTGTGGGGTGAAGAGGTAGAGGTGCCGGTTTATGGACTGTTGATGGTCATTCGTGACAGTGAAGGCAAGATTTTGCTATCAATAGGCCAAGAAACCATGGCTGATACACCCAAGAAAGCGGTGGTTAGATTGCCCCTGCAAGCATCTTGGGGAAAGATTTTGTTGATGCTGGCCGGGAAGGCGAGTGATGTAAGTATCGAAGCCTTGATGGCGATTTATGACTGCCAAACCGTGCAAGAGCTGTTAGCCCTTGCTGTCGAAAGAGGGCGAGAGCCTTTTGAGGATTTAGATCGTGGTTGGAAAAACAATGTCGTTTGGATTATGCCGACCGTACAGGTTGGTACCGAACTTCACGAAAAACTGACCTCGAACGGATCCATGATGTGGGTTGATCCTTTGCAGTGGAAGATTATCAAGATGTCGGGACTGACGGGTTTGCATACAGTTGGTCCTATTGACATGATGTACACGTTGGATGCTCTGAAGGAATACGAGTAATTTTGTTGAGACTGTCTTTGATTAGGCAGTCTTTTTTTTGTGCCAAAATTTAGTTTAAAAAAAAGAATCCCCGCTCTGGAGCGGGGTTCGGTTGGGGTGAAGTAGGTTGCTTGGCCTAAGTGTCTGTTGTCGCACCGTCGAAACGCAACAGTGGGGCTTAGCGGGCTCTAATCACACCCTTTTGGGTATGGAAGGAGGGGGAACCTCCTTTTTCGGGGCTGGATTTCCAGCAAAAGTTAAGTTGTAGGAGTATTTTATCCTATAATTGTTTATTTGTCAACTTGGGTGGCTTGGGGCGATATTTATGATATCTTGTGCCTAAAATATGACAACTGATATGACAACTGACGAAATGTACTTGACAACTATATTTAAACTGTTAAAATGTATTGTATAAGTATGACCATACAAGATCAGATAATAAAAATCGCAACAAAAGAGGGAACTGTTAGGACCGCTGATGTTTTAAAGAGTTTAAAGCCTGCGGTAACTAGGGGATACTTGAGTTTAATAATGTCTCGAATGACAAGAGATGGTTTGCTAGTGAAAACAGGATCAACTTCAAAGTCTGTATATGCTTTGTATAAAAATGGAGATTTGCTGGGAAATGTCTTTAAAAAGCATTTGGCTAGAAGCACCACAAAAGAACATGAAGTACTGGATGTGCTTAACAGAAAAGTGCCTTTTTTGTTTAAATTGGATGAAAACTTGAGAAGCATTTTGGATTTTTCTTTTTCTGAAATGTTAAATAACGCCTTAGAACATTCTGAATCAAAGTATATTGACATTAAGGTATTTGTTGATTCTAAATACCTGAATTTTACTGTGTCTGACCTTGGTATTGGTGTTTTTAAAAATGTAATGAAGAAGAGGGGTTTGGGGTCGGAATTCGAGGCCATGCAGGATATTTTGAAAGGAAAAACTACCACTCAACCCCATGCACATTCTGGCGAAGGAATCTTTTTTACTTCAAAAATGGCTGACATATTTGTTTTGGAAAGTTATGGATACTCGATGAGAGTGGATAATATAATTCCTGATATATTTTTTGAGCAAGTTAAACCGATTAAAAAAGGAACGAGAGTGCATTTTTGCATTAGAAGAGAGACTGATAAACACTTGAAAGATACTTTTATGAACTACGAAACTGATCACGAAGATCCCGATTTTGACAAAACAGAGATTCACGTAAAACTATATAAAATAGGCACGGTTTACGTATCTCGATCACAAGCTAGGAGAATTTCATATGGTCTTGAGAAGTTTAATCACGTTGTTTTGAACTTTGAAAAAGTACCAACTATCGGACAAGCTTTTGCAGACGAGATATTTAGAGTTTTTAAAAATAAATATCCAAATATTTTGATTACCTCTATTAATATGAATGAGGCGGTTAAGTATATGGTTAATAGAGCGAGTAAATAGAATTTATTTTTTTGGCTTGGGGGGGTGTTTGGCCTCGGATTGTTTGATGCTGGTGCAGATGGGGCAGAGGGTTGGTTTGTCGGTTGACCAGTTTGTCGGTTGACCAGTTTGTCGGTTGATCGGTTTGTCGGTGTTTCGGAGTTGCTCGTAGACGGAGTAGACAAAAGGATTGCCACAGTTTTCGCATTTTAGAAGTTGGTCTTGCATGAGAGTATTATATCCGCTAAGGGTGGAAGAGTACAAAAAACTCCGGCCAAAGAGGTCGGAGTGATTATAAAATTAAATGCGATTGGCAAGCATTTTTTTGTAGTCTGATTCGGAGAGGTAGATGGATAGACGTTCGTAGTTTTCATCACCGAAAACCGCGCCGTCCCAATCGATACCTAAGAGGTTTTCTTTGAGATATAGACTGTCATCGGTTTCAAAATCTGCCGCCAAATAGTCCTCGGTAAAAACAACTTCCAAAATGGGATTTTGAAGAGTGTCGTCTTTGAAGAAATCAACGTCCTTTACTCGGAGGCGGAAGGAAACCATTTCGCCGGTGCAGAGTGTTGTGGAGATCTCGACCAGATCGTTCTCTGAGTCGTAACCATTGATGCTGATTTCTTTTCTGTCGCCGAACTGGAAGAACTTTGCGATGATCGACATGTTGGTGTAGTCTTCGAGGCCGTTTGCCTTTAACCAGATTTCAAATTCTTCCTCCAGGTTGATGGCAAACTCTTCTTCGTCGCTGGTGAGTACATCTTCTTCCAAAACTTCTTCTTCGAGAACCTCTTCTAAATCTTCTGTTTCCACAATGGTGCCATTTTCAGCTACATTAACGACAGGTGAAGGAATGTTGTACCCCTGAACGTAGCTGGACATATCGCGAGGTTGATTGTACCTTTTTATGGCTAAATAGCCTTGCCAGACGGCGACCCCTACAAGAGCCAATACGAAAACGAGGATTAAGAACTGACCAAATCCGGTGCACCAAAATGAGATTGATTCAAGACCACATGACATGAGATTTTCTCCTGGTTATAAATTTGCGTACTTACCGCATTATTATACCATTTTGGTGGACTTAGCCGGAATCGGACCGGCGACTCTGCAATGCGAATGCAGCGGTATACCACTTACCTATAAGCCCTAATAACTTTGATTTTACTGGATTATGCTATAAATAGTTATGGAATTTGACGATGTTAATAAGGACAGTGAGGTTTTGCGCCAACTTGGGGTAGAAATAAGTTTTGTGGAGGGGAAAAAGAATGTTTTGGTGGAGAATGAAGGATGGAGATACTATCGTAGTGAGGTTCAAGTAAAAATTGATGAGAAAAATTTGAGTATCCAGGAGTATCAGAGAGCTGGTGAGGTTTTGGCAAAGTTTAAAAACTACACCTTTAGTATTTGGAGTATTGAAAAAGTATCTAGTATGGAAGAAGTCGTTGCAACTTTGAAAGAAGATGGGGCTTTTTTTGGTGAGTGTGGTTTGGCGTCGAACCCTGATCAGTTTGATAACGAGACCTGTTCAACTGTAGTAAGTCTTAATAACGAAGCTAATGAAAGAAGAATAAAGAAAAAAATGTTTTTGGGTTTTTCTTGTCCTGGGTTTGGCGGATCTAGTTTGAAAGATGATGAGGTTTCGGAGGAAAATGTGGGGATTGAGTCGTATTTGCAAATAAATAATTTTATGTTGGATACCTTGGGTGTAAACGTTAGCAAAAGTGTTCTTTTGGGGCATTCTGCTGGCGGAGAGAAAGCTTTGGGGATGTCGAGTAGATTGAGAGTCGTAGCTCTAAACCCGGCGGTGCACGAAGAGGAAGATAAGGTTTTTGGAGGACTAGAGTTTCCTAATTCGATTGCTAAACTCTTTCGTACTGAGATAACTAGTAGCACGGTAGATTATTTTGTTGATAAAGTGGTCAAATACAATGTTGGTGCTACAGAGGCGATGTTGGTGGCGTCAAATAATTTGGCGATGAATGCTCAAGTGGCTAATCACCGTGAGGAGATAAAAAATAACTTTAAAGCATATATTGCTAAATCAAAAGAATTAATTAGACCAGATGTTTTGAGAAATTATGGAGGGAATCCGATGGTGGTGGTAGGTGGTAGAGCAGATAGGCTGACGCCGTGGGATAAGGCGTTGGAATCTATCAAAAAAATGATTGGGGAAAAGGGTGGAGTAAAAGTAGTTTCGGAGGAGGAACTGGGTGTTGATAAACTCCATCACGATACGGTGTTTATGAATAAGGAGGCAAATGCGAAAGTGGCTAAGATGGCCTGGGATCTTTTGGATTTGCCGATGGTGGAGGAAAGAGTGGTGGTTGAAAAAGTTCCTGTTGCTAAATTGGTTGTGGCTGAATTACCACAAGCAAGAGAATATGACGGTCATAAAGAAAAATTGGATATTTTGTTTCGTTGGGAAATGTTTGCTTTGGAGGCAAAAGGTTGGGTGGACTTGATTAAAAGTGGTTCTGACCAGAAGCCAACAACGAGAGATTTTGTAGAGGCATATGATAAGTGGATTTTGAGTTATGAACCAATAGCTGAAATAATCGAAAGAAAAAAACTGGACGGAAGTGGTATTGCTACTATGGTGGGAGATTTGTTTACCAGTGTCGATAAAGTGTATGACGGGGTTAAATATCCAATGTTTTCCTTTTTTGGTCAGGCGGATACTATTTCGGAGATGCAAACCTTGAGGATTGGGTTGGGGGTACTTGCTATATATTATGGTTCTTGGAGTAAAAAAGGAGATGTTGGATCGATAGATTTTTTGGTTAGTGCTCTTGAGGAACAGATTGTGCCATTTGTGGAACGAAAAAATAATGGTGGAAAAATTGGATTAAGCCCGATTGAGTTAGCGATTAAGAGTTTGGAGAAATAAAAAAACCTCTCGACGGATCGGGAGGCGATTGGTTATTGAAACTTAAGGCCGGCGTTGTATTTTTCGAACTGAGTTTTTGTACAGTGGATGTTGAGATGTTTAATGCCGCTATAGACTAGGTCGTCCCAGTCCATAGGGCCATAAGCTTTTTCGTCCAAGTAATTATCACAAAACTCGATGTTGCAATCGGGGACGGTTGGAAGGAGGGCACTGTGCTCGGGATCGATAAAAAATTTGATTTTGTCGCGGTATATTCTAAAGGGAACCGCCTGTCCATCCTTTGGGTTTCTCAAGTAAACACTAAATTGATATTCACTTTCTCTTATAATGCTTACGACTTCAATTCCCTTTTGAAAGAGGAATTGAAGGTTGGTTAATAGCACTTCTCGACGAGTGGGGAGTTTGTCTTCTTTGGCAATGAGGTGGTTGACAAATCGGACCAAGGCAAAGATGAAGATGGCGGCCAAAATAAGGCAGGGCCAGGTGGTACAGATGAATGCATATTTTTCGCAGAACATGAATGATCTCCTCGATTTATGCGTGGTTGGGATTTGTGAGGCTTTCGAAAACAGCGTCGTACTGTGCTTGAGTTACGCTAACTTCGATATTTGACGCCATCTTGAATATTTTTTCGATGGTGACGTTTTTCATTGCTGCTTCGAGATCGCCGTCGGAGTAATAGCCGCAACTGAAATCGTTTTGGAGTAAAGATTCGTCGTAAATGAAATGCGCGTTGGGCTTGTCTGCGTATGGATTAATAATCCAATTAACGGTATTGAGATCAACTTTGATGCCTACAATAGTGCGACCCACTTGTACAGACAGAGTAATGTCTCTATCCTCCCAGTCGACTTTGGGAATGCCAATAACATACCAGCTTCGAACACCAAACAAGATTTCAATTATTGATCTGTTGCTGCGATTGGGGAGATTTTTTTTCCTTAACCATTCCTGGTTGGCTGTTTCGATTTGGTCCTTTGCTTTTTGAGCCTTACGATTCTCGATGGTGGTGAATAGCCAAATGATTAGTCCAACTGCAACCAAAATGGCTGCCACGATAAGTGCTGCAATCAGTTTTGAATTTTCCATTTTTACCTTCCTTCTTTTTCAAAGTGGGATAGATTTCAACCTATATTATACCACTTGATAGTGTTGTCAAGAGAGATTAGTTGGTATAATTACCTTTGTTGGGCCCTTAGCTCACCTGGTAGAGCGTCTCTATGGCATAGAGAAGGTAGTCGGTTCGAGTCCGATAGGGTCCACAACTTCGTTATGATGCTCAGAATAAGGGTCCACTTATTTTGTGGGTGTGGGTGTGGGGGTTGGGGTTACAACCGATTTGAGATTTTCCGTAAGATCAGTGAGCTCTTTTTGGAGTTTGTCGTAGTTTGGAGTTTGGGGAGAGATAAGAGTGAGAGCTTGCTTGAGATTGGCTTGAGCTTTGGCGTAATCCTGGTTTTGAAGATAAATTTGGTAAAGGTTGAGATAGGGAATTTCCCAGTTTGATTTAAGGTCAAGACTTTGGTTGATGAGTTTTATAGCTTGGTCTTTGTCTTGGAGGTTGTAGTACAAAATACCTAACTGAAGCCTTAGTTTGGGGTTTGTGGGGTCCAGGGAAATGGCTTGAGCCAAGTGAGAGATGGCCAGGTCTGGAGCGCCTTCGGCGACGCCAATAAAGGCTTGGTAAATTCCGGAGAGATTTTCCCAAACAAGAACGTTGACGGGGTCAATTTTGGCGGCGATACGGCCAGAGTCGATGGCGCGTTGCATGGTCTGAATGGTATTTTTTTTGTCTTCTTCGGTGGGGTCTTGTTTTTGAAGATAGTAGGTAGCGACTTGTTGGTAAGTTTGAGAAAGAACCATGGGGTAAGTAGAGTAATAGGGGTTTAGTTTTTGGGCCTCAACTTGTTTGAGGAAAGAGCCGGTGATGTCTGTATTTATTTTTTGGCTAGCTTGATAGAGTGATTGTGAAGCTCTGTAAAAAGGAAGACCAAATGACCAGTAAGTGTAAACAGCGATCGTGGAAATAATGAGAGAAACAATGGGTAAAAAGTGGGTAAGAACTTTGTTTTGTTGGCCTTCGCTACTAATGTTAAAGTGAAGATCTTTGATTTGGGAATCGTCATTTTTTTTGTAAATTTGGGTTAGAGTTCCCAAAAGGGTGGTGGCGATCACAATACTGGTAATGCCGGTAGGAGTAATAACGAAGGAGATTAAAAAGCCAATAAGGGAAACAATGATAAAGCCAAGAATTGGTTTGGATTCGGAGTTTTTAAAACTCTTGATAGCCTTAGAAATATTTTTTGTAAATAGAACCAAAAAGCTGAGGCCACCGATAAGGCCGGAAGTAGTAAGAATAGTGAGAAGAAAGGATCCAGATTCACTAAACCGAATGTTCCAGATTTTGGTGTTGTTTAAATAGGCAGGACGAAGTTGAGTAAAAGTGGAAAAATAGTTTTCTGGTCCGGTGCCCAAAAAAGCAGTTTTGGGATTTTTGAAGATATCGAGAGCTATAGACCAGCTGGCTTTAAGTGGTAAAAGAGTGATGGGGGAAACATTATTTTTTGGAAGAAGCAAACTGATGTCGATAATGGCGGCGGAGATGGCAAAAACGGAAATGAAGAATAAAAAGATTTTGGTTTTGGAGTTTGATTCGAGAAAAGTGTAGTAGATGGTGCCAAGAAGCAAGGGGATGGTAAGAGATAGCGCGGGGATAACGCCGCCTGTTAAGTTAAAAAAGTTGCCTTGGGTGATTTCGGCGCCAAAAAGATATTTGGTAAGGCCGAAAAAGTGAAGGATGGTGATAAGACTTATGATGAGCAGGGAAAGTAGGAGGGTAAAAAGATGTCTTTTGACTTGGCGCAGACTGGGCTTGGTGGAGGTATAGGCCAAAGTGATGAAAAAGAGAGAGGTAAAAAGAGTGGTAAGACCTGTGAGGCTTAAAATTTTGGTAGGGCTGATAAAAAAGGCAGACGCGATGTGGGCGAGGACTAAAACAAAAATGATTTTTAAGCTAGGAGAAAGAGTAATGTTTATTTTGTTGCTAAGAATATTTTGAAGACACCACAAAATTAAGGAGGCGCTGCCAATGGCGTTTAGAAGATAAAATTTGTTAAAAGCGAAGTAGTCGACGGTGTTAGTTAAGAAAAAAAGAGGGATTAAAAAAAAGACGAGAGTGGGGATGTTTTGGAGGGCGAAGTAAACGGTTTTTTCTAAGGAATTGCGCATTAAACCATTCTATGGATTTACGGTTTGATAGTCAATGGGGCGGTCGGTGTCGGTGGCGGCGTTGGCACTTACGATAAATTGGCCAATGGTTTTACTTTTGACGGTGTAGAGAGATTTATCGCCTTCTTTGCTGATTAAATATATTTGACTGTTTTCTAAAACGGCGGGATCTGAAATGGATATTTCTTGTTGGCCAGCAGGGAGAATAAATGATTTTTGGGTAGCGTTGCTTTGGGTGTTAGCGGATGAACTGGCATCGTTTGTGGTGTCTGGGGCGGCGATGATGGGTTTGGTGAATGATTCGGCTACGTCAGCGCGCCCTTCGGGCTTGTCGGAATTTGAGATTATGCCTTGGGGAAGAGGAGAGATAAGAGATCCTGTGGGCAGGCTGGAGTAGTAGCCTAAGACAATTAAGGTGGCGGGGACAAAGAAGAAGAGACAGGAGGCGACCAAAAGAGCCACGGAAAGGGTGGATTGGGACTTGGCTGGGGTGGCGTTGGTAAATTCGATAGTCACGATTTTATTTTAGCAGATTTTGGCAAATGAAAATATTAATTTGAAATGTACTTTAGTAATTTATTAACGTAAAGGTCCTGAAATTGGTGTATAATAGTCGTATGGAAATTATACAATCTCAACTAAAGTTGAATTTGCCTTTGCCCATGAAGGTTCATGTGGATACGAGGGCGAGTAAGTTTGGTATGACGACTGGCGCATACATTAAGCATTTGATTGCAAAAGATATTGAAGACAAAGAATACCCTATTTATCAGGCCAGTGAGAAAGTGGAAAAGGCATACAAAAAAGCTATGAAGAACAAAAAAAATTCTGAGCTAGTTGAGGGAAGTTTGGAAGAATATTTTGCTAATGAAAAATGAAAATAAGATTCGATACGGATCTGATTAAAGAGCTGGGAAAATTAAGAAAAACAAATAATCGAAAGTAAGTTTGGCTTGTCATTAATGTTTAATATGTTTTATGTATGAGACTTTGGAAAGGGATAAGTATAAAAAAGAATGGGAGAGGGTAAAGCCGGCAATAAAAAATATTTTTTATAAGGGGGATGTAAAGCTGTTGATGGACGAGAAACCAAGGTTGGCAATTGTGGGATCGAGAAGGATGACGGAGTATGGCGCAAAAATAATTGAAAAATGGATGTCAAAATTTGTTGACAGAGGAATAATAATTGTTTCTGGTTTTATGTATGGAGTAGACCAAAAAGCTCATACGGAATGTATAAATAATGGAGGGAAAACGGTTGCGGTTTTGGGGTGGGGAATAGATTGGCAGGTGATGGATGATGATGTAGAAATGTATGAAAAAATATTAGAAAAAGGTGGATTGATATTGTCAGAATATGAAGGGAGGGCGATACCAGAGTTGTGGAAATTCCCTCAAAGAAATAGAATAGTGGCAGGAATTTGCGACGCTGTTTTGGTAATAGAGGGAGCAGAAAAAAGTGGCAGTATGATAACTGCAAGGTTGGCAAAACAGTTTGACAAAGTCCTTTTATCCTTACCTGGCCCGGTAACGAGTAAGGTAGCCGAGGGAACAAATAATTTAATCAAAAGAGGAGAGGCAAAAATGGTAACGAGTGCGGAGGACGTTTTGAGGGGGATGGGGTTGGAGGAGGGGCAGATGAGTTTGTTGGGAGAAGTAAAAATTTTGGATCCTATTTTGGAAATTTTGGAAAATGAAAGTAAAAGTGTGGACGAGCTAGCGCGAATTTTGCGACAGCCGGTGAACGAGGTGCTTATTAAACTTAGCTATTTGAGTTTGAGGGGGTTGGTGAGTGAATCCAACGGAAAATATTTTATTGTGAGTTAGCCTTGTCATCGCGAATCTCGTACTCGAGCTGTGGCGATCCCCGCTACACAAGATATCACTCAAAGCTCGGAGATTGCTTCGGTTCGGAATACCGAAACTCGCAATGACGCTTTTTTTTGCATAAAAAAATCCCGCTCTTGGTTATAGCGGGATTACTTGAGGTGATCGGTGTAGTTGGACTCGAGAATTGTCCACATACCAGTTTCAGAATCGAACTGAACAGTTGTGATGGAGCCAAAGGGGGGGAAATTTTCTTTGTCCCTAAAGGGGTCCATTAGTTGGTGCGGGGTTGGGTTTGGTCCACGCTCGATAAAAGTTTTTAGTGTTACCTTTACTTGGCTATGGGTATAAACTGCAATTTTTTTGTTAGCGAACTGAGAGTGGCTAAAAGCCTGAAGTATTTGACCACCTCGCTGATGAAATTGCCAGTAGGATTCACCCCGATTCATGAAGCGAGAACGGATGTTATCTTCATTTGGATAGTAGACGACATTTCTACGCCACTGAAAATATTTTTGCAAAGTATCGTCAGTGTAGGGTCTGCCATCCGCTAATGGTCGGCTAATTTCATTTAGTAGGGAATCGGTAATAACACAATACCTTTTTTTGTGTAGCGTGTTTTTTAGCTCTTTGGCCATTTCTTCTGCGCGTCTGTAGGTACCAGAAAATACCAAGTCGGGTGGGTCATTTTTGAAGTACATAGCGACTTTTGAAGCTTGCCGAAAACCTTCTTTACTGAGACTTTCATCCCAGTCGTGCTTTTCATCTTTTTCTGGAGTTCGGCCATGCCGAACGAGATATAGCGTGGTAACGGACATGGTACCTCCTTATAGATTTGGTTTTTATGGTGCAAAGCTAGTTGGGCGAGTATAGCACATTTGAGGTCAAAATGCAAGTATATAGGGTATGCGTAGAGGATGTGTACGGGTTAGTTGACTTGAGAAGCTAGGTGTGATATTATAGGGCAATTAGGTTATACATTTCAATATAAATCAAAAAGTTGGTCTGGAGGCTGACATGAAGTTAAAAAATAATTTAATTGTATTTTTCGTAGTGCTTTTTCTTGGAGCGTGCGCTCCCACAAAAGCCGATTTGGAGCCTGTTTCAGAAAAACCCACCTCCTTCGTTTGTTTTTTGCACGGTGAGAAGGTGATTGATACAAATACCTTGCATGGTGCCAGTTACGATCGTGAAACGATCGGCGGTCTTCGAGACCTGTACTGGATGTGGGAAGATGAAGGCGGTTTTAAGTCTCGGCCGGTGGACAATGGAGAGCTTTCTTGCGCGCAGGAAGGCTTGAGCTATTCTGATGTGATAGCACCGTCTGAACCCCTTCAACCCTCAGAAATGGTTTGTACTCAAGATGGGGTTGAAATACTACGCACGACTACCATCGACGGAATGACCACACAGAGGGTGTGGATTAATCCAACGGGGGATGATCAGCCTTATGCCTATACTTGGTATGAGGCGGATGGACCGCATTATCTGACCACAGATCAGTTTAGTGATAATGCAACCTTTGGTAACACTTTGAGGTGTGTGGATATTTCAGTTAAGTAAGCTTTGCAAAATGGCTTCGAGATTCTCGAGGTCATTTTTTTTGGCATATAATATGGGTTATAGTATCCAAAGTACCCAGCCAACAGCTACCCGACAACAGCTAAAGCAGTTTGACGGGCGGGCGCAGTTTGGCGGGTGATATTTATTGAGATACAATAAAATCATGTTGGCACGAATTGAGAGCGTGGCTTGTGTGGGACTAGAGAGTTTTTTGGTGGAGGTAGAAGTGGATGTGGCGGAGAAGGGCTTCCCCGGGTTTAGTATTGTGGGGCTGGCTGACAAAGCGGTGGGTGAGGCAAAAGAGAGAGTAAAAACAGCCTTGATTAATAGTGGTTTTGAGTTTCCACAGAAGAAAATAATCGTCAATTTGGCACCGGCCGATCTGCCTAAGGAGGGATCGGCGTTTGATTTGGCGATTGCTATGGGGATTTTGGTGGCTAATGGGGATATCGAGATAAAAACTCAAAAAATCGAAAACTCAAAAACTCAAAATATCGCTCAAAACTCGGAGATTGCTTCGGTTCGGAATACCGAAACTCGCAATGACGACGTGGAAAGTAGCGATATATTTTTTGGGGAGTTGTCGCTCGATGGGAGTTTGCGACACACCAAAGGGGCACTTTTGGTAGCTCTTTTTGCCAAAAAAGAGAAGAGGAGGAGAGTGTTTGTGCCGGTATTGTCGGCGAATGAGGCGGCGGTAGTGCCTGGAGTAGAGGTAATGCCGGTGAGGAACTTAAAAGAACTAATAGTTCACTTTTTGGGAGATAAGAAGATAAAACCTCTGAGAACAATTGAAATAAAAAGCTTGGTGGAAACGGCGATGCCAGACTTTGACATGGCGGATATTGTAGGCCAGGAATCGGCGAAGCGAGCCTTGATGGTAGCGGCGGCTGGGGGACACAATATGCTCATGTCTGGGCCACCAGGATCGGGTAAAACCATGCTCTCCAGGGCTTTACCTGGAATAATGCCCCCGATGACCGAGGAGGAGAGTATGGAGGTTACTAGGGTTTACTCGGCTTCGGGATTGATGGAAGCGGGAGAAGCGATTGTGCGCAGAAGGCCATTTCGGTCGCCTCATCACTCGACGAGCCTTGCTGGCTTAATAGGAGGTGGCAGTAGGCCTATGCCTGGGGAAGTGAGCCTCGCTCACTTGGGGGTATTGTTTTTGGATGAGATGGCGGAGTTTCCCCGGAGCGTGTTGGAGGCCATGAGGCAACCAATGGAGGATGGGAAGGTGGAGATATCAAGAGTAGCCGGGAGAATTAGCTATCCTGCGTATTTTCAGCTCATTGCTGCGGTGAACCCGTGCCCTTGTGGCTATTTGGGGCACCCAACTAAAGAATGTAAGTGTACGAGTAGAGAGGTTGAGAAGTATAAAAGAAGGATAAGTGGGCCTATTTTGGATAGAATAGATTTGCATATCAATGTCCCGGCGGTGGAGACAGAAAAGATCGTGGGGAATGTAGAAAAGGGAGAAAGCTCTCTGGTGATTAGACAAAAAATTGTCAAAGCGCGACAAATTCAAAGCACAAGGTTTGGTAAAGGGAAAATTTATTGCAATGCCCAGATGAAAAACAAGCAAGTGAAGGAGTTTTGCGATCTGGATGAGGAGGGGTTAAAAATCCTGAAATTAGCCATGGAAAAGTACGATCTGTCGGCCAGGGGCTACTTTCGGATTTTAAAGGTGGCCAGGACGATAGCGGATTTGGAGAATAGTGAGAAGATTTTGAGCTCGCATTTGGGGGAGGCGCTGCAGTACCGGGAGAGGGTGTTTTAGTTCGTCATTGCGAATCTCGTACTCGAGCTGTGGCAATCTCCGAGGTTGAGTGAAATTTAGCAGGCGGGGATTGCTTCGTCGTTTTGCTCTCCCGAGTAGATACTCGGGATCCTAGACTCGCAATGACGGGTATTGTGATAAAATACAGCCTATATTGTGCTTTTTGACAATTTAATCTTTTTTGGAGGCGAAATGGAAGATTGGTCTGGTTTGTTGTTTTACAAAACGGTCTTGAATGAGTGGCTGGCCATTGATTTTAGGGAACCCGAGTACGAGGTTTACTATAGCCCCGATGGTGTCAGGTTTTTGCAGCTTTATGTTGGTGGTTACAGTAGCAACAATGGGGTGATGACTAGTTACAGCGTTACCAATCCACACCCTGGTTGTGAATGGGAAGGTAAAATTGTTAGACAGGATGGTGGCTTTGTTTTGAGTATTCCACAATCTTGCAGTTTGCCTTATTTCCTGTTGAGTGAGCCGCCGGAGTTGGGGTACGAGTTTTTTTCCAAGCCGGTAGTTATGCAATTGATGGAAGTTTTTACTTTGCCAAATGGTTTGTGTGTACTTTGGACTCAGTCCAAATATGATCGTCCGTATACTGATGTTCACTTGTACTTTGGGAAAGCTGAGAGTCTAAATGAATTCAAGGTAGAAAAGGTAAGCGCAGGTGGTATTCATACGGCGATTGGCGTTTTGGAGTTTGGCTTGCGCCGATTTGGTGGCTACACCTTGACAAAGCTAAACGAAAAAAGGTTTGAGCTCAAAATTGATGGTTTAAAAATCAGTTTGGTGAGTAAAGAGTAAAGGAGAAGAGGAAATGGGAGATAAACCCGAGAATTTGTTGTACTACAAATCATATTTGGGTCAGTGGATTGTTTTGAATTCTGACAAGTTGACGAGTGAGGCCTGGTGGAGTCCCGACGGAATTACTTTTTATCAACTGGAATCGACTGGTTGGGGAAATGGTATTATGTCAGTTAAACATCCACTAGATATGTGGAAAGGCGAGATTGGGGTTGAGAAATGGGATAAGGGTGAGTTGACTTTTGGAATAAACCATTCTGTACATGGTAGACCAATTTATCGGTCTCAGCCAGTTCCTAACCAGCCAACTATTTTTATTCCGTTACCAAAAACGCGTAAGGTTTATGCAATGTACCAGATACCAAATGGCGAAATAATTTGTGTCACCTGTTTTAAGTATTATTTGGCTTACGAGACAATGTGTGTTTATGTTGGTAGTCTCAAAAAAATGGTGTATTGCCAAACAATAGTGACAGAGGGTTCGATAATTGAAACCTTGAAAGGTGTGATGAATCTTAGGGATGGCACCTGGGAAGGGATTCGACTGAAGACCCTCGAAAAAGATCGTTACGAGGTTGTCGAAAGCGATTTTGTTTTGACGATAAAAGAAAGATAAAAAGGAGAAGAAAATGGATAGAGGTTATACGTTTTATCACATGCGTCTTGATGGATCGCGATCAAATTTTTTTAACAATGATCGCAAAGATCTTTTGAATAACGATATGGCCACTTTTGTTGCCATTGAATTGGCGAAAGTGGCAGCAAATGATCTCAAGGGTTATTTGGTTTGTGAAGGCTATTGGGATGCTGATGGGTTTGATTTGGAGATTCCTCTCGACA
>CAZPFY010000002.1:0-5822 GCA_964586045.1 uncultured Pseudomonadales bacterium
TGTAGTATTTTGCGTAAGTTGCTTCGAGAACATTTTCTTTTTGGTGAGTATAGGTGTCAGGCAAAGGTAGAGCATATGAAGAAAAAGGTTGCGTCATTTGAGAATCAACCGACATTTTCATAGCAAGCTGATACTTACCTAACCCAACTAAGTCGTCAGCTGTGTACAAATTATTTAACTCTTTCATTATTCTGTCAGCATCAGAAGCACCAACGACGTAACTCATAACAGTACCCACATTGCCAAAGATGGCATTTTGAATGTCTTCGGGGAGTTGGGCAATATATTGATTAGCAAGAATAAGCCCAAGGCGATATTTACGAGCTTCTGAGAGGATTTTGACGAAAGAGCTGGTAGCAAAATTTTGAAACTCGTCGACATACAAGAAAAAGTCTTTGCGTTTTTCTTCGGCCATGTTCGCTCTGTTCATAGCAGCAATTTGAATTTGAGAAATAAACATGGCTCCAAGTAGGGCGGCGTTGTCTTCACCTATCTTGCCTTGTGGGAGATTTAGAATGACAATTTTGCCAGTGTTCATCATATCCTCAAAATCGACAGTACTCTTGGGATGGTTAATAATGTCGCGAATGGTGGGCGAGGTAACAAACTGACCTACCTTGTTTAAAATTGGGGCAATGGCTTCGGTTTGAAATTTCTCTGAATACTTATCGTATTCATCGCGCCAAAAATTAACGAGAATTGGGTCGGTAACATGGACGAGACACTCTTTTTCTCTGAATTCCTTGTTTGTGAGAATGCGAGGAACGTCGGCCAAGGTAGTTTCTGGTTTATATACCAAGGTTAGAAGAGTATTTCTTAAAATATATTCCAAACGGGGGCCCCAGGAGTTGCCATATAGCTTACTAAAAATAGAAACAATACTAGAAGCAATCATCTCCCCCTGAGCAGGATTTTTTACGTACAAAGGGTTCATCCAAAAAGAGATTCCTGGAACGGATGGATCCAAATAGGCAACATCATCTATTCGGTCCGCGGGGACGTAGTTTAAAAGAGTTTCAGCCGCATCACCGTGAGGGTCGACAAAGGCAACTCCTTCGCCATGCTGGATATCATTTATTGCCATTCGGCCAATTAAGGTAGATTTTCCGGTACCAGATTTCCCTAGTATGTAAGTGTGGCGCAAACGATCGATCCCCTTTTTCATACCAAAAACAGCCATATGGTTTTTATATTCCGTTTTGGCAAAAAAATTGTATTTTATTTTTTCGTTTTCAGGGATTCCTTCGTCAACGACGAGATTAATTGGAGCTTCTCCTTTTAGAGTTTTTCCCCAAGCAATCCCCCGAATTGGAGCCAATAAAACACCCGGAAGGTGGTAAATAGAGGTTATTTCCCCGTAGTTTAAGTACTGAAACTGGTTTGAATATTTAGCAGAGCGATCTAATATCATTTGTTTTAACTTATCAACTGAAGATTGGTTTTTGGGAACTTTTAGTGCCAAACTGTTCCCTTCAGACAGAGAGTAGGTGCCAAAAGCGGCCGCCAGCTGGGAGATTAATTGCTTTGAGCTTGCTTTGTCAGTGGTTATGCCCACAAGTCGAATATCACAAGCAAAAGCTTGAAATAATAATTTTTTCTCAATAATAGATTTGTATGGGCTGGGCTTGCTCTTGGCGGGATCGGTTGCTGTAGCAGGGGTAACCGTTTCAAGAGAGGCTCGCACGGATTTTTGCCAGTTTTTTGGTGGAGCAAAAAGGCAAATTTGGACAACTGCGGCCTGGCCTTCGGGAATTCTTGCCAAGCTTCCTAATATTGAGGCAAGCTGGTCAACCTTATCGTCCAGAGTACTATTTATAGAGAGATGAGAGGGCCCTGTCAAACAAAGTTGCCCTACAGCAGGTTCGCCGTGACCTATCCAGTCCGGAAGATAATCTTGCATGGGAGTAATAAGAGCCGTAGGATATTGAGCTGCTATTTGAGACTTTACTAAGTGTTCTAGCCTCTCTGGGCAAGAGATAACAAAAAAGGTGGTTTGGTTTAGATTTACAATTTCCAAACAAATAGTATCAAAGGTTCCAAGAAGTCTGTCCCAAAAGCTATCTTTTAGTGATGACTTTAAGGAGGCCAAAAACTCAACAAAGGCTGTTTGTCCAGCTAGAGAGTCCTTGGCGGGTCTAATTTGAAGAACGGAGTACTTGGGCAGAGCCATAGATTCAGTATATCAAGACTGAGAGCGACCGGAGCCGGAACTTGAGTTAACATTGGAAAAAAGAACATTTTCGATAATTAACGCCTTGTCGTGAAAAAGTTCATTTAGTTCTTGCTTTATTTGAAGCTCAAGACCGGCTCTTTCTGTGCCGATTTCTGCGTAGTTATACTGACCAAAGGCGGATGCAATTCGACTTCTGGAATAAGGACGAATTACTTTGGAAACAAAATTATCGCCAATATTTTCCCAGAGTTCCGGGGCATTAGCCTTGTCAAGTTTAAAGAGGATTGAACCTTCAATGGCAATATGTTTTCCATCTTTGGTGGTTGCTGTTACAGGCTCGTCCCCAAGAGACTCTTTGAGACTTAAGTCAAATCCGTGCCTAATTGTATACTCCAGCACCTGGGCATTAAAGAGCTTAGCAATTTGCCAAAAGGGAATTTTGAGATGCAAACCAGGACCCCACACTCGTTTGAGAACACCCAAACCACGATCGTAGACACAAGCAACGTGGCCAGGGGGAACTGAGATAAAAAAACCACCTACGACCTCATCTACAAGGAAAGAGACCACTAATTTGTCGAAATCAGCCATGTCTTATTATACCCTTTTTTCAACCCTGGAGGTAAAGAAGAGATATGAGGCGTGCTTAAAGAGACGAACAATGATAGTAAAGGCTAAGGAGGAAATAATAAAAACTTTTTTCCCGGCAGGTAGAAATATAAAAACAAGGAAACAAACCATGGGAAAAATAACAACTAGCGATAAAAATTCACGACGACTAGATTTTATAGGGGATATTTTTAAATGAATAAATTCGCTAGATGCTATCATCAGAGACTGAATGAGATTTAGGGTTGAGTTTGTGTGAGATAAATCGTATTTTCCTAAAAACAGAAGGTTGATTGGTAAGTCAATTGAGGGCATAAACGAGTACAGAAGGTGCAGGTCTTCACCTTCTAATCCGGTGGTAAAAATTCGATACAAAACAACAATAATAGTTAGCTGAACTACAACGCTAAAAATTTCAGAAAAAATTGCGCCAGGACTCTGTCTCATTACTCTTCGAATCTCCTCTTTAAGGCGCATAGGGTTATCTGAATGTTCTTTTTTTAGCTGTTTTATTTTTTCTGAAACTTGAAATTTTTCCTCGTCAGAACGATCGGCGATAAGATCGAAGGGTAGTAAAATTAAGCGAACGGCGATGGCAAAAAAAATGACAGCAATCCCCATATCAGGAATCTCTAAGAATTTACCAGTTAGCCAATAAATCCCAACTAAAATGTTAAAAAAGGGTTGGTAGATATAGAGGGTGAAAAAATCCATGACTTACTGATTATAACTAATTTGAGAAAACTTTTTGAGCACCTTACCTTGGAAGTCGGGGTTGTGGAAGAAGGCCTTTCTAAAACTAACGGACTCCCCCTTTTTGTAAGGAAGCATTATTAGATATTGAAAAAGAAAAAGAAGAAGATTAAGAGGAGCGAAAAGATAGTAAATATAATATGAATAAGGGAATGGATTGCCACGGTTCGGGGTACCAAAACTCGCAATGACGGAAGGTTTTGGTGAGACACGACCCACCCCTTTAACGGTACGCAATGTGAATTGGTAGGCATTGGCGAGGTATTTTTTGACCCAGGTGTTTTGAAGGATAAATCTCTCATGGGTATGTTTTTTGTTTATGAGAGGAACAACCTGGAGGACTTCATGGGCCGTATAGATATTTTGTTTATTTTTTTCAAGAGTTAAGGCTGTTACATCGAGCCACAAATTGGGACAAATTAGATTATTTGTCATGTTTTGAGGAGTATTTCTGGATCTTCTGACCCCCTTCAGAGATAAAAACAAGAGAACAAAAGGACGAATAAACCAGAGAGTTGAGGGTGCGGTAATGATAAAGATATCGAGATCATCGTTTTGCCTTGAATTATTACTTGCAACAGAACCTGTTAAGCCGACAAACCAAACAAAGGGGAAAATTTTTAGACCCGAGATTGTGTTCTGAGCAATTTTCTTTTTTTGAAAAGAAAACATTATCCTTTCTTCTCTTTTTGATATCTCAGATTTTGTAAGAGGAGTAAAATTTTGTTTTTTGATCTCGGTGTGACTTATTTTTTTCTTACTAATTAACCAAAGAGCTATTTCGTCTGGTGTTTGTGGGCGATCAAAAATTTGACCATAGGCCAGAGTTTTTTTTATTGACTCACTAAGGGTCATTTTTGGATTGCTGCTGGCTGGGTTGTTTTGGGAACTAAACCATACTCGGAAAGAACCTGAGTAAAACCACTATCGAGAGTTTCAATTGTTTTGGCTCCATCCTGACTAAGAGCGAAAGAATTTATGGCGTCTTCCAAATATTTTATGAGCCTGGAATTTAGGGCTGTTTTTGCGTCTCGGGTCATTGAGGCTGTATAAAAGCTGGTAGCCGTATCCATACTGCTTACAAAGGGGGCAACAACTGGATTTTTTAAGGCTGTGGTGGCAACGGCCTTATTAGCTGGAGCTTGAGGAAAGGATCTTTCCGCAGTAGCCGAGTCAAAGAGAATTTGCTGGGCGTTAGCGGAAGCCAAGAAACTCACGAATTTCCAAGCTTCCTGTGGGTGTTTACTGTCTTTGGCGACTGTTTCAAACCAAATTGAGGCCCAGTTAAGAGGGTCGACATCAGGAAGTTGAGGAACGGGAACAGCCTCCCAGGAAAGAGCGGGGTTCATGGCTTTTATTTCTCTGGCTCTCCAGCTCGGAGCGATAATCATACCAACTTTCTCGTTTGCAAAGGCTACTGTAGATGGTGGCAAAGTGTCATCCCAAACATGAAGTTTGGTTACAAACTTGGAATAATAATCTAAGGTGCTTAAAACCTCTGGGCTTTTCATGTTTGTTAATTTTGCCCCTGCTTGTAGTAACATCAAAGAAACAATGTCGGGCCAATGTTCAACGTTTGAAGTATTTCCCAAGGCAACGCCGGCTCTAGTTAGCTTTCCTGTTAGTGGATCCTCCTCTTTTAAGAGCTTAGCTGCCGTAACAAGGTCTTCCCAAGTTTTGGGGGTTTTTATTTGTTTCTGCTGAAGCATTGCGGTATTTACAAACAAAGCAAGTCCTTCGACTGTTACAGGAACACCATAAACTTGATTGTTAGAAACTAGCAATTTGGAAACAATGGGATAAAAGTTGGTAGATAGTTCTGTTGAAGAAATGGTGTTGGCTGGAGCAGGTAAAATATACTTTGCAAAAAGGGGTAGCCAGGTGGTGTGCAAACGAAAAACATCCGGAGGAGTTTGACTCTCTAGATTAGTTTTGAGTCGGTCTTGATAGTCCTGAGAGGATTGGGGTTGATAGTTTACCTTGATACCTGGATTTTGTTTTTCGAAGGCGTCGATGACAGGCTTCATTACTTGAGCTGGCTCCCACAATCCATAATAGTTTATGGTAACTGTTTTGATAGCGGCGGTTGTCTTGGTGGAGACGCCTCCTGAGGTGGTACTAGTTTTTCCACCAAGAAGCTTAGAGACAGTAATAATAATTAAAATTAAGGCAATTATTCCGAAGGCTACAAAAAGTAGGGTTTTAAGAGGATTGGGGCGAATTACAGATTTGGCACTTGCGGGAGAAAGAGAGGGGCTTGGGGGCGGTGGAACATCAAATGAGGAGA
>CAZPFY010000002.1:5832-56606 GCA_964586045.1 uncultured Pseudomonadales bacterium
TAGGTGGTGGAGCGGAGCTTTTGGACACCGGGGATTGAGGTGTTGGTGGTTGAGCTGGTCCTGGTGGTAAAAATTGGTTGTCCATATAAAAAATAAAAATATCGTTGTACTATTATTAGTATAACAAGAATGAATAAAATAAAGAATCTACTGTTAGGAGTGCTGTTTGTGCTTTTTGTGTTTATTGCCGGTTTTTTGGGGTTTTCGCTAAGTTATAGAGGCTTAATACTACCTAATGTTTTTGTCTCGGATGTTGATTTGGGAGGCTTGGACTCTTTTGTGGCTGAAAAGAAAATTAAGATGGAATTTGATAATAAGCCAAACACCATTGTCTTTTTAAAAAGTGACGGTACAGATTTGGGAAAGGTGGGAAAATTTGAAGTAGAGAGAAATTTTAAATGGGTTAGCGATCAGGCAATAAAAATAGGTAGAACAGGAAATTTGCTAGTAGATATTAAAACAAGGATTGATCTTATCTATAAACCAATGAGGCTTGAAATACCACTTATTTTTGATGAAAACGAAATGGATAATTATTTGGAGGCACTTATTCAAGAGGTTCAAGTCGAACCAAAGTGGCCAATAATAGCCAAGAAGGATAAATCTTTTCAAATAATTGAGGGGAACAGCGGGCTGGTTTTAAATAAAGAGAAAATTAAAGCTGAAGTTAGACAAAAGCTTGGGTTGACCGGAAGGCAGCAGTTGGTACTAGAAACAGAAGTGGTTGATACTTCTATAAATAAAGAAGCGGCGACCAGAGCAATGGAATTTTTAAATTCTTGGGGGGATCAAACCTTACTAATAAAATATAGGGAGTACAACAAAAAATTGACGGTTGAAGAAATAGCTCCCCTTTTTGGTCTGACAGGAAATGTTTTAAACTCAGATAATTTTCAAATATTAGTAAGAGAACTTTCAGAAAAAATTGAGACAGATCCTAAAGACGCAGTCTTTGAATTTGAGAACGGCAGGGTTAAAGAATTCAAGGCAGAAGTGATTGGGGTAACAATGGACAAACCTAAATTCGAAAAAATATTAAGTGAAGCGTTGACTGATGGCAAAACAAAATCAATAGATATCCCGGTTATTTTGGAGTATCCAAAAGTATTGGCTGGTGATGTTAACAACATGGGGATTAAAGAACTTATTGGAGTCGGAAAGTCGAGCTTTAGTCATTCCATACCCAACAGAGTGTTTAATGTTAATTTGGCAGCATCGAGAATAAACGGAGTGGTAATTGCACCAGGTGAAGAATTTTCGTTTGTTAAGGCCGTTGGGGATATAAATAGACAAACTGGATACCAAGCAGCTTATGTAATTAGCGAAGGAAAAACTGTTTTGGGTGATGGCGGAGGTGTGTGTCAAGTATCAACAACTGTTTTTAGAGCAGCTATGAATTTTGGGTTTCCAATTACTGAAAGAAAGGCTCACGCTTATAGAGTGGGATACTATGAACAAGACAGTTCCCCCGGGCTAGATGCGACGGTTTACGCACCAACCACGGACCTAAAATTTTTGAATGATACGGGACACCACATATTAATTCAGGCAAAGGTAGATACAAAGAATCTAACCATGAAAGTTGAAATATATGGAACAAATGATGGAAGGGTGTCGAGCATATCCAAGCCCGTAGTATCCGGCCAAGTAGGTGCTCCCCCAACTAGCTATATTGATGATCCAAACTTACCAAAAGGAACAACAAAACAGATTGACTTTGCCGCGGCTGGGGCAAGAGTAGCCTTTGATTATAAAGTTGAGAGAGGTGGGGAAAGTCTGTTTGAAAAAAGATTTGTAAGTAGCTATCAGCCCTGGAGAGCGGTGTACTTGGTGGGGACTGGCCAATAGACCGCAGATCACAGATGTTAGATGACAAATCTCGATAGATGGTGTGTTCTTAGATGGTGAGGGTGGCTTTGCCTTTGGGATATTGTTTGATAAAGGCAGCGATGAGGGTTTGGTATGGAACCCCAACTTCAGCGGCTTTCTTCTTGAACTCTTGAATATGAAGACTAGAAATTCTGAATGAAACCATTTTGTCCTTAAATTGATTTTGGGCAATTGACTTATATCTTTTTATCTCTGATTCTAGGTTTTTGACAGATTTCCATTCCCCAGCAAGAATCTCCTTTACCTGTTTTTTTTCTTCTGCTGTAAGTTTATGATTTTTGATCATTTTATTTATTTAATTTTTTATTTATTTTTCTATTTGCGTAGATTGTCTTCAAAAATATTTTTTCTTCGTCTTCAACAAAAGGTACACAGTGTATATACCCATTGATTTTAATAATGAAGATTTTTTGATTTTTATATCCTGGATTATCTATTACATCCAAGATATCTCCTGAGATAAGCTTGTCAGCAACCATAGAGAAAGAAACTGATCGACTTTTAATTAATAAACGATCCTTTTCTTTGTTCCACTCAATTCTCTTCACCAAGATATAGTATAGAGGTGATGTATGACAATGTCAATACACTGATTATGAGGTAAAATTAGCCCATGAAAGTTTTGGCTATAGAATCTACTTGTGATGAGACCGCCGCGGCTGTGGTGGAGAGCTTTGGTGGTGGGGTGAGAGTTTTGAGCTCAGTTATAGCAAGCTCGGTGAAAATGCATGAAAAATATGGAGGAATTATTCCAGAAATTGCTTCTCGAGAACAAGTAAAAAGCATAACACCGGTAATTATTGAGGCGCTGGGAGAAGAAACTATTAATGAAGTAGAGGCTATCGCGGTAAGTTTTGGGCCGGGCCTGATGGGAAGTTTACTAATTGGAGTAGAAACGGCAAAGGTGTTGGCTTGGACTCACAGTAAGCCCCTGTTAAGAGTAAATCACGTAGAGGCTCATTTGATGGCAAATTGGATAATAGAAAAAAATCAAAAAATCAAAAACTCAAAAACTCAAAATTTTGAAGTTCCAGAATTGCCCGCAATTGGTTTAATAGCCAGTGGGGGGCATACGGGGTTTGTATATATGAAGTCGATAACTGAATGGGAGTGGGTTGGAGGAACAAGGGACGATGCCACAGGAGAAGCTTTTGACAAGGCGGCAAGAGCTTTTGGACTTCCCTATCCGGGTGGACCAGAAATAGATAAAATAACAAAAAATATTTCTGATGAAGAATATAAAAAACTTTTAAAAAAAGAAAGATTGCCGAGACCGTTAATTAATAGTGAAACTTTGGACATGAGTTTTTCTGGGCTTAAGGCGGCGGTGACCAGAATCACAGATAACAGATTACAGATGACAGATGACAGATTAAAAATTTACGTTAGGGATTTTAGCGAGGCGGTAACGGAAATTTTGGTGGCCAAGACAAAACTCGCAATAGACAAGTATGAAGTTAAAAGTGTTTTACTGGCTGGAGGGGTGGCGGCAAACACAAAAATTAGAGAAGGATTAAGAGCTATGGTTGAAAAGAGAGGCTTGAAGTTTTTTGTGCCTGAATTGAAGTATTGTGGAGACAATGCCGCCATGGTGGGGACGAGTGCTATTCTGAGACCTGATATAGCTAATTTCGAGGAATCCCCTGACCCGGGAATGAGTGTTGTATAACAAAAGGCCAGGGTGAGGTAAAATTGGATATCGATATTGAGCAAGGGGATGGATTGCCACGCTTCGCTCGCTATGACGAAATAACATGGATAAAAACTATAACCACACAGAAGTTGAGGATAAAATTTACAAAAAGTGGGAAGAATCTGGAGTTTTTAGCCCCCCTGCGGGGAAAGATTTGAGCGAGGGAGAAAAAACCTTTACGATTGTTATGCCACCACCAAATGCCAACGATCCCCTACACGTAGGCCACGCGATGTTTGTTACTGTTGAAGATATCATGGTTCGCTTCCACAGAATGCTAGGCGAGTCGACCTTGTGGCTCCCTGGAACTGATCATGCCGGAATTGAGACTCAGTACATGTTTGAAAAAAAACTAGCCAAAGAGGGTAAGAGTCGGTTTGATTACGACAGAGAGACTCTTTACAAAATGATTTGGGATTATGTCCAAGAAAATTCGGCTGTATCGATAAATCAGATGAAAAAACTGGGAGCAAGTGCTGACTGGACAAGACAAAAGTTTACTTTGGACAAGGACATTGTTGATTTAGTTTTGGAGACTTTTATAAAACTGAACGAGAAGGGTTTGGTTTATAAAGCAGAAAGATTGGTTAATTTCTGCACAAAATGTGGGACGGCATATTCTGAACTGGAAGTAGAGTATGAGGAAAAACAAGACAAGATCTACACAATTGATTACGGAGACGGTATTAAAGTAGCCACAACTCGGCCTGAAACAATGCTTGGAGATGTAGCTGTTGCCGTTAATCCAAATGACTCTAGGTATAAAGACTTGGTTGGTAAAGAAATAAATTTGCCACTAACCGAGAGGAAAATTCCAGTAATTGCTGACGAGATGGTTGATATGGAATTTGGAACAGGGGCGGTAAAAATAACCCCCTCTCACGATAAGGCGGACTGGGAAACGGCCGAAAGAGCAGAGATGAACCTGGTTGAGATTTGTAGCAAATACACAGTAATTGGGGAAAACGGAAAGATGAATGAAAATGCTGGTAAGTACGCGGGGTTGTCTCTCGTAAACGCTCGAGAAGCAATACTGAAAGATTTAGGAGAAAAACTAATAGAGACAAAAGATATTGTTCATAACGTGGGAACTTGTTACAGGTGCCATAGAATAATTGAGCCGATGCCAAAGTCCCAGTTCTTTATCAAAGTTCGCGGTATGGCGGATAAGGTCTTGGCCGCACTAGATAAAGGTGAAATAGAAATACTGGGGTCGGGACATGACAAAATTCTCCGACACTGGCTAGAAAACCTAAGGGATTGGAATGTAAGCAGACAAATTGTTTGGGGAATAAGATTACCTGTATGGTATAAAACTCAAAAACTCGAAAACTCAAAAAATCAAAATGTGGAGTATTTGATACAGAAGGAGAGGCCGGGGGAAGGATGGGTGCAAGAGACGGACACTTTTGACACGTGGTTTAGCTCGGGTCAATGGCCGGTGGTAACACTTAAAACAGCCAAAGAAGAAGATTTTGAAAAATATTATCAAAGCAACAAAGACAATACCTCGGTAATGGAAACAGCGTACGACATCCTCCCCTTTTGGGTAATGAGAATGTTGATGTTGGGCATTGAAATGACGGGACAAGTGCCTTTTAAAACTGTATTTTTGCACGGACTGGTAAGAGATGAAAAGGGGCAAAAAATGAGCAAGAGCAAGGGTAACGCGGTTAATCCCCTGGAGTTGTCGGAAAAATACGGTACTGACGCCCTCAGAATGGCCTTGGTAATGAGTACAGCCCCAGGAGTGGACTCAAATACTGGAGAGAATAAAGTAAGAGGAATGAGGAACTTTGCAAATAAGATTTGGAATAGCGCTCGCTATTCAAGCGAGCTCAAAAACTCAAAAACTCAAGAAATCAAAAACTCAAAAGACGAAGAGTTTGAGAAGAAGATGAAGGAAATTGCAGATGAGATGACGAGGTTGCTGAATGAAAACAAAATTGGTTTGGCGGCGGAGACTGTTTACAATGAGTTTTGGCATTGGTACTGCGACGAACAAATAGAATTAAGCAAAAAAGGAGAGATTTCAAGTACGGTTTTGACCGGAGGGCTGAAAACTTTCTTAAAACTACTGCATCCATTTGTGCCGTTTGTTACTGAGGCGGTGTGGCAGGAAATTTTCCCTGGTGAAGGATTGTTGATTTCTCAGATATGGCCAGAACTGGATTCCGGGTCAAGCCCGGAATGACAGAGGTGTTTATTTGAAGGATTGCCATCTTCCCGATGTGACATCCGGAACGGGTCGCGGAAATGACAAGCGCTTGAATTTAAAAAACTCCCCGTTTGTGGAGTTTTTTAAAAATAAAAATTTTATTCTTTTGGTTTGGAGTCGGTAGCTGGTTCTTCACCATCCTTCTTTTCTTCTGTGGCAGAACCTTCGACTTCGGCTTCAACTACAGTAGTGTCTAGTGGTTCTTCTTCTTTTTGAAGATCGCCGAGAGCAACAACAATTGTTTCTGGGTCGGTTAGCAAGGTAACCTCTTGAGGAATGACAAGAGAGGAAACTTTGAGATTGTCGCCTACCTCTTTAAGGTTAGAAATATCAAAAACAAATTTTTCTGGAATATCGGTAGGTAAGGCTTCGACTTCGATTTCGTCGAGATGGGTGTCTAAAACAGCCAGGCCATCTTTAACAAGTTGAGATTCACCTTCAAATTCAACAGGAACGTTGGCAGTAACCTTTTCCTTCAAGTTTACTTGGTGAAAATCAATGTGATAGAGATTTCCTTTAATAGGATCTGTGGTGAAGCCTTTTACCAAAGTAGGCCTTTCTTTGGCCTCCCCTGGGATTGAAATCCAAACAAGGCTGGTCTCTCCTGCCTGCTTATAGATCCTTTTGAACTCAACTGCTGAAACCTGGGCAGAGATACTGTCAATAGTCTTACCAAAAATAGTAACAGGAATTAAGCCTTTGTTGCGTAGACTTTTTACTTTACTGCCTACAATATCTCTATTATCAGCCTTTAATGAGTATTTATTCATGGAGGTATTGTAACTTAAATGCCCCAAAAACTCTAGCCTGAAGAGACTCCCCCACGTTTATGGCTGCTTGGGAACAAAGTTTACCCCAAAAGTTGATGTTTTTATGCCTTGGAGATAAGTTATTTTGTCTGGCTGACTAGTTACTTCTGAAGTGATTGCTGATGGCCGTGATTGTTCTGGTATGTTGATTATCAAGGAAGAATCCCCTTCGTTTTGACCGGGTTGTTTGATGTCTGTTATCGAATAAGCTACGGGCAAAAGAGTTCTTTCGGACAACGGAACGCTATATTTTATTTGCAAGGTTTGATTTTTATTGAGATCTGTGGAGAGAACAAACTGATATCTGGTTAGAGTGGCCTCTTCTTGAGCTGTTAGGGTGGATAAGGGAAGTATTCCGTCGTTTATTTTTAGCTCGGTAACGATAGAGTTTTTGGGGATAAAAAATTGAACAATTTCCATTAAATTTCGATTGATAAGTGGGGTGTTTTTTTGATATATATAATTAACATTTATTTGATGATCCACACTTAAAACGAGAGGCGTTATTGTGTGAGTTGTGGTTTTTTGTAAATAACCATTTAGAGGAATAAGAGAAAAATTGGAAAAGTTAAGGTGACTTGTCTGTGGAAGACAAAGACGCGACGAACTCATGGCAGGATGACAATCATACTTACGAACAGAACCAGAGAAATTTTGAGATAAAATGTTTTTTTCTACATCAGAGTGGCTTGACCAAAGCAAAAAGTCATTGCTTTTGAGTGATTCTGAGGCTAATTTTAAGACATCTTGCATACTTATTTGATGTTTTAAAATTAAGGAAACAATATTTGTAATTATTTCTTTAGTAGCATCTCCAGATGTTCCATTTTGCTGTTTTATTTTGTATTCGTCGACGCTAATTTGAGAAATTTGGCTCGAGAGGTTTTGATTATTTTGAAGAATTTTTTCTAAAAGTGAAGTATTTAAAGCCAAAATAACATCCGGTTTAATTTTTAATTTTTTTTCCAAATACCAGGCTATATTTGTTGCGGTTTGAGGGTAATCGGGATTATAGTTCATATCCCTTAACTTCCAGATTGGCTGTCCAGTCAATTTTTCTACTAATGGCGGTGGTATTAAGGTGAATGTGTCAATGAGATCGATTTCTTGAGGCTGATACATTTTTTGAAAGATTAATCTTCCCCTATCAAAACTCAACTGATAAATAAAGTCTATGGCTCCACCAGTAGCTCTTTGCTCTGAAACGTTTTGAATCAGGACAAAAATATTGTTATTTTGCTTATCACCAAGAAATAAAGGTAAAAAATCTATTATTTTAATAACTTCCCCTATCTCACCTTGTACGGCACTAAGCTGTTTATATTCAAGATTTTGTTTTACTTTTTGGATTAGCGGTTTAGGCAAATTACTTTGGTTTAAAATTATTTCAAGCTGGCTAATTGACTCGTAGATCTGCTGAAGATTAGATTTTAAGGCCAGTGTCAGATTGGTATAGTTTTCTGGTGAATCTTGTCTGTTTATTGATTCATAAATTGTTTCCGCCATGGAGTAAGTCTGCTGAAGATTTGTGGCAGTAGATTGGGAAAAATTTAGAAAGTTTAAAAAGTTTTGATTTGTGGCATCTAGCTTTGGAAAAAAAATTTTTAAAAAAGGAGATATTAGGCTGTAATTGGCTTCGGAAATTTCCTTATAAAAGTTAAATTTGTTTAAGCTACTTACAGACTCAACAAGATTCCCCTTTTTAAAGTAAAAAACTGTTTTTTCAAGAGTTTTTAGAGAAAAAAATGAGGATCCCACAAAAACCATTGAACAAATAAAACAGACCAGACAGATAAAAACAACTAATTTTTCAACAAAAATTTCAATCTTTTTGAGCAACTTTGACCTTAGATTACCAGGATTTATTTCATTAATAGTGGACTTGGAGTGATGAATTAGCTTTGAAAAAATGGTTTTTTTATGAGAATTTTTTAAAGACAAAGAATAGTCATTTAAATTTTCTGATTTTTCTTTTTTTAATTTTAAATACGAACTAAGATTTGTTTCAAATTCTTCTTTTGGATCCCAATTTACTTGAGCTTTTGTTTCATAACAACTCTTTTGGAAATTTGATTTTGAGCCTAACAAAGCAACGTTGTTATTGATTTCAAACTCTTTGTCAAATATTTCCAACAAGCTATTTTTTAGCAGGTAGGCAAGTGATAAATCTTTTAATTCATCTCCTTGAGCAAAAAATTCTTTACCGTTGGTGTTTGAAAGAAAAAGGGTTTTTTTTATTAGGTCAAATAAATCGACAATTGAGAGAGGGTAGTAGAGAAAATTTCCTTTTTGAGAGACGTCGATGAAGTTTTCGTTTATTACTTTATCGACATAATTATCTAGGAAGGTAATTGGTTTGCTTTCATTTAAGGTATAGAGATCCTGACAGACTATTAAACGGTGAGATAAGCGACTGGTATCAATTTCTGAAAATAGCTTTTGAAATATTATTTGTCTTTCGTCTGTTTCGGGGGAGTGTAATAGTAAAACTACGGCTATTTTTTGATTGTTTTCTTTTGCGCTTAAATATATTTGATATATGTCATTGGTTAGATCGTCTTGATATTTTTCTAAATCAAGAAACATACAAAGATAGTCAGAAAAAGAACTTTCTTTGTATTTTTGAAAAACAAGATCAGACAAGTGTTTTTTTTCACAAAGATATTTTTCAAAATCTGAATTGTTTGACCATATGGAAAGTAATATTTTCCCTGAACTCATTAGTTTAGTATATTCTAAGTTTTTTTGATTCTTAAAAAAATACAAAACTATTTTTGTTATTACTCTTTTTATACCAAATCTCAGCCTCAAAAATTTTTTTGCGTAGCCTTAAATTTTTGTTGTTTCTGTTATAACTTCTCACACATGAAAATTTAGGTTCAAGATTAATATATGTTATCCACAATTAAAATTGGAGTTATTTGTTATAGATACGGGGATGGATTGCCACGGTTTGAAGTACCAAAACTCGCAATGACGGATTGTTGGCGCGCCAACAACTATGTTGGTTAGGCGGGTAGGGAGTCGAGAGCAAGATTAACTAGTCGGTCAGCATCTTTGTTTTTTTCTCGAAGAACATTGACAAATTTTAGATCTAAAATTTGTTTGCTCAAATTTAGTTGACCAATTAAATCCAAAACTTGAGTTTTTAAAGCCTGTAAATGGGGTTGTTTAACTTTGTAAATGCCGGTTATCTGCTTAACGATTAGTTCAGAGTCCAATACAAAAGTAATGTTTGGCGAAAATATTTCATTTTCTTTTAAATATTTTAAGGCATAGATAACGGCTTGATACTCAGCTTCGTTGTTAGTGGCTACACCAAGATATTGTGAAATAGTGAAGACTTCCTGGCCAGTAGAGGTGGCATAGACTCCAATGGCAGAAGGCCCAGGATTGTTTCTGGAACCTCCGTCGGTGTTAATTTGAAGAACATCAATTGTTTGCATGAGGATATTTTACATTAACGAAGAACTCAAAAACCCAAGGAATCAAGAATTTAAGATATTGAGTTTTTTGTATGAGTTGTCAACTATTTGAAGAGGGCGAGAGAGAGAAGGAGAATTAGTTTGTTTTGGGGAATAGTTAGCCAATAATGGTCAAAAAGACTAATGACAAGAACAGCCAAAATGACGGGTAATTTTTTTTGACTAAATTTTTTGATTAAAAAATAAAGTAAACAACAAACAAAGGGAATTCCAATCTCAACAGCAAGTAAGAGGAGGAGGTTGTGAATTGGCTGGAGATAACTTAGGGTGCTCATTGACCCTGGTAGTAGATTTTTAAGCACGGTGGGGTAGTTTCCAAAGCCAGAGCCATAGATAAAATAATGAGAAGGGATTTTAAGATAGTTTGAAATCATTGTGGAGCGAGAATCAAAACTATAGAGCCCGGTATGAAGAACAGGAATAAAAAGTTGAAAAATGGACAAGGCAACAAAAATTAGGTAGATTTTATTATCAATTTTGAACCTAGCTAGAGAGAAGATAAGGGAAAAAAGCGCTGATTTGGAAAAGGTAAGAACTAGAGATAGAAGGTTAATAATTTTTATAAACAAAGGAGAGAGATATCTGTCTAAAATTAAATAGGTCAAAATCAAGTATCCGGCAAGTGAGTTGGGGTGTGAAAAAATTGAGGAAGGTCGAATAAGGGGAATGTTGTTTATGTTTAATTTTGGTAAATTAGGGGTTGTGGCCGAAAAATAACGCTCGCCAAAATAATAGAAAAAACCACCTAAAGACCTTTGAAGAATAAACTGAGCTAGCTGAATAAATACAACCAAAAAGAAGCTATAAATAAATGGAGAGGAAATCTTTTTCCAAAGATTTGGAGTTTTGGACAAAATTATATAAAGAGAAACATACTCAAAGAGCCTTAGAAATTGAAGGAAGGTGTTGGGAAAATTAAGAGACATGTAAGTATTAAGGGAGGCTGCAGCAAGAAACAAGAAAAAACTATTGATATTGCTTTGAAATACTTTTTGAAGTAAGCGATAATTTAAAAACAGGTAAACAAAGATAAAAATATCTGTTAAATATAGGGTGGGGGAATAGTAGTCATACCGGATACCATTTAGCCTGGCGAAGTTTGGCCAAAAATGAAGACCCAGTTGAGTAGGAAGTAGAAAAACAATGATTTTTAGGAGAATATCTTGAACCACAAGTAGATTGTAGATCTTAGATCATAGATTGTGGAGTGTTTTAGGAGGAGACGGGGATGATGACCATTTGACGAAGGGGAGGAACACCACGAGATTCAGTTTTTACTTGAGGGTTTTCGGAGAGATACATGTGAACAATTCTCCTTTCGTAAGAACTTAGGTTGGGGAGGATAATTTCTTTGTTAAGAGAGACAGCTCTCTCGGCGGCACCATAAGCCAATTCCTTAAGAGCTTCTTCTCGACGCTCTTGATAGTCGTTTACGTTAAGGTGAATTTTGGGCCAAATGCCGAACCTTTGAAAGAGGATCAAAGAAAAAATCATTCTGATTGCTGTAAGACCCTCACCGTGGTGACCAACAAAAACTCCAGCTGACTCAGTAGGAAGGCTTAAAGAAACATTAACATTGTCGCCTTCTTCACAAGAGACAACTATTTGATCTTCTGTGAGAGATAGCTGAGTGAGGATGTTGGTAAGGATTTCGGTAACTTTTGATTGATCCATATTATTTATTATTTAATAGACGCAATTTAATAAGAAACGGCTTGACACCTCCCCAACCTGAAAAATAATACTGCTGAACAATTGAAAACAGTGTAGAAACAACCCAATAAAGAACGAGTCCTGTTTCAAAATTAAATGAAATGACAAGCGTCATCAATGGCATCATATAAAGCATTTGCTGTTGCATAGTTTGAGCCATTTCTAAGTTGTCCTCTTCTTTTTTCTTCTCATCTTTTTGTTTAGGGGCCTCAACGTGAGACTCGACACCGGATTGCATCATGAGCGAAAAAATAAACTGGGTTAATCCAGATAAAATCGGAAGAAGGTAGTAATACCATAAATGCGTCTCAGAGGCTTTTTTTGTGAGATCAAGATATAAAAAGTATGGGTTCATTGCCAAACCTGAAATTGAAGGTTGTTTGAGAAAATTAATAAAAACATTGTAGAGAGAAATAAGAACAAGGATTTGAATTATTTGTGGTAAACAGCCAGCCATGGGATTGATACCTTTTTCTTTATAGAGGGCCATTTGGGCTTCTTGAAGTGCCTTTTTGTCGGCATGTTTACCTTTTAACTTGTCAAGTTCTGGCTTAAGAAGCTGCATTTGCTTGGCGGATTTCATTGAAGGAATCATTAGGGGGAGAACCAAAATCTTTATGAGGATAGTAACTGAGATTATGGAAAGACCCAAGTTTCCGCCGAAGATTTTATAAAAAAAGGAGAGTAATAAGTAGAGGGCATTAATTAAGGGTTGAAGCATATTAGTTGATTTTATCAGGTACGGGGTCGTGTCCGCCTTTGAATAGAGGATTGCATCTTAAAAAGCGACCCAGTCCCAAAAGACTACCTTGAATAATACCATGTTTGTAAACAGCAAGTTTAAAATATTCAGAACAAGTGGGAGTAAAACGACAACCGAAGGAATTACCAAAGATGGCTTTGCCTAGGGAGTGGTAGATGGGGGAGAGATATTGTTGGTAGATGTTGAACATTTTGTTCTAGAACTTAAAAACTCGAAAACTCAAGGAATCAAGAACTCAAAATAATGAATTAATTTATAGTTTGAGTTTGGAGAGGAGGAGGGAGAAGGATGCACGAAGTTCTGATGGCATGATTGGAGCTGTAGTTTTTTTGGGAAGAAAGAGATATTGGTAAGGTGGGAAAGAGGAGAGATTCTCTTGAATTAGCTGGAGAAGCTGGCGACGAATAAGATTTCGATCGTGGGCTTTTTTGGCTACTTTTTTGCTGACACTGACAGCAAAGAGAGCAAATCCTTGTATTTCCTTAAGAACAATAACCTGAAAGTAGGGGGTGTGGATGCTTATACCGGCATCAAAAAATCTCCCCCTGGAGTCTTTAAGGGAGAGCCTGTTTTGTTTAGATAAGGCCATATTATTCGACAGCTAAATGTAATCTACCTTTGGCGCGGCGACGTTTGATTACATTTTGACCATCGTGGGTAGCCATTTTGGCTCTGAAGCCGTGTTTACGGATTCTTTTGACTTTCTTTGGTTGATATACACGTTTTGGCATGAGGGTATTATATCTTAAAAGTAGCAAGTTTGAACTTGCAGGCGGAGATTGCTTCAGTTTGAGTACAAAATTCGCAATGACGAGGAGGGTTTTGGGTAATTTGGGGGTTGTAAAAATGTGGATAAGTAATGAGAATGGAACTTGATTATGGACAATGAATCACTTTGGCAATCGATATGTGGAGAACTGGGAGTAGTGCTATCTAGCGCCAATTTTAGCGCGTGGATAAGGCCTTGTTTTATAAAAGCGATTAGCCAGATTGACGAGACAAGAATCCTTATTGAGGTAGAAACACCATCGTCTTACCACGTGCGAACAATAGAAGACAAATTTTATATTAACCTAAAAGAGGCCGCAGAAAAAATAACAAAGAAGAGGTGCGACGTGGCTTTTATCGTTGGAGAAAAAAAAGAGAAGACTGCAGAAAAAAATGAAAACACTAAACCGGGAGAGGAAGAATTAAAGCTGGAGCTTTTTAAGCCAATAAGTAAAGACTTTGAAGCAGGGACAAATCTTAGTTCAAAATATACCTTTGATTCATACATGGTGGGTAGTTCCAACAGGCTGGCTTTTGCAGCAGCAAAATCAGTAGTTGATTTCCCAGGATCGCGACACAACCCACTATTTATATATGGTGGGGTTGGGGTAGGAAAAACCCACTTGATGCACGCTGTGGGACACGAGTTAGTTAAAAAAGGGGTAGGAAAAGTGGTCTGTATAACAAGTGAGCAGTTTACAAATGATTTAGTAGCCTCCTTTAAATCCAAAATGACAGAGGCATTTAAAAAGAAATATCGCCAAGTGGGAGCTTTGCTTATTGACGATGTTCAGTTTTTTGGAGGAAAGGATTCGACGCAAGAAGAATTTTTTCATACTTTTAACGAACTAACCAGTAAGTCGGCACAGATAGTAATGACAAGTGATCGAAAACCACAAGAGATAGTAGGGTTAGAAGATAGATTAAAAAGCAGGTTTTTGGGAGGAATGATGGTAGACATAGGCTTACCTGATTATGAAATGAGACTTGCCATTCTTAAACAAAAAGCTTCAGAGTCTGGCGCTTTGGTGGAAGAATCGGCATATGAGCTGATGGCAAATAGAATAGAAACAAACGGCAGGGAACTAGAGGGAACATTTATGCGACTTATGAATGCGGCAGAAGCAGACAAAAAACCTTTATCTAAGGAGATTGTTCAACAAGAAATGGGTTTACCAGCAAACTCAATTAAATCGATAAAGGTGCGACCCGTAAAAGTAATATCTACAGTAGCAAAATATTTTGACTTTAAAAATAAAGAATTGCTTGGCTCAAGTAGAAAGGCTGACTTGGTAGTAGCGAGGCACATTGCCATGTATATATTAAGAGATACCCTGGGAATACAACAAGCTAAAATTGGAGAGATAATGGGGGGGAGAGACCATACGACAGTAATACATGCTGTAGAAAAAATTGATGCCGAAATAAAAGCCAATAATGCAGATACAAGGCGAAAAGTAATGGCAATAAAGCAAGCGTTATTCACATAGTTATTAGAAAGTTGTTCACTGGATGGGGATAAGTCTGAGAATTGGGGAGAAACACAGAAGTTGTTTACAAAACGTTTCCATAGAATTTAACAGATATCAGAAACGTTTTGAGATCGTAGACAGTAGGTTGTAGGTTAAAAGGGTTGGTGAATGGATTAAAAAATAGTTGTTAACAGCGGGGTTAGGCTCGAGGTAGGCACGATGTTCACATATCCACAGACTCTACTAACTATTACTATTTTTTATATAAATTAAATATTATTAAAGAGAGGGCAATGCTAGAATAAACTCATGAAAATCAGTGTTTTATCCACAGACTTAAAAAAGGCTTTAAATGTAGTTTTTCGAGGCATCAGCAGTAAACCCCATTTACCTATTCTGTCGGGAATGTTGCTTAAGGTAAAAGACGGACAAGTAAGCATTGAGTCAACGGACTTGGAAATTAGTTTTTGGGTAAGCGTGGCGGCGAGCATAGAAGAGGAAGGTGAAATGGTGGTTCCAGCAAAACTGTTTGTGGATTTGGTTTCGAGTTTTTCGGGAGAGAGAGTGGAGTTGGAAACGGCCGACCATAGATTGAAGGTTAAATCTAAAGGGGTCTCATCGGAGCTTGTTTGCCAAAGTGTAGAGGATTTTCCGGTAATTCCTCGATTTAAGTCTTCAGTAATAAAAATTGAGTCTTCTGAATTTAAGCAAAGAATGGAAAAGGTAAACGTGTCGACAGCCAAAGAAGATACTCGGCCTATTTTGACTGGAGTTTTATGGGAATTTAGAGAAGGTGAGACTCTGTTGGTGGCCACTGATGGCTTTCGTCTGGGTATTGAGTCCCTTACTACCAAAAAAGTATCTGAGAGCTTGCTAGGAAAGAAATACATTATTCCTTCTCGTTCCTTGTTGGAAATTTCGAGGTCGATTGCAGAGTTTGGGGTGGAGGATTTTGGTATTGAATTTGATGAAAAAGGAAAGCAGGTAATTTTTTCTTTGGGCTTGTTGGAGATTAGTAGTAGATTGTTGGAAGGCGAGTTTCCGCCTTATCAGCAAATCATTCCAAATACTTATAAAACAAAAATTAATATTTCAAAAGAGGAACTTCTTTCTGCTGTTAAAAGAGCAAGTCTTTTTGCTCGAGATAATGCTAATGTCATTAAGGTTTTTGTGAGTAGTGATGGTTTGCAAGTTTCGGCGGAGAATAGCCAAATTGGAAGTAATGTAACTACGGTTGAGGGCGAGGTGGAAGGGGATGGTTTGACCATGGCGTTTAATGCCAAATACTTGGTAGATTATTTATCGGTTGTAGAGGGTGGGTTTGTGGAGTGGGAAACGGAAGGGGAGCTTAAGCCGAGCGTGTTTAGGGATACAAAAAATATTAGTTGGCTACAAGTGATAATGCCGATTAGGGTGCAGGGGTAGTCTTTTGTTTGACTGAAACAACATATTTAGCAGGGTATTCAACAACTCCTTTTGTCGCCACTGTTCCGTCTATTATAAAGACAGGAATTATGGAAGCATTGTTTTCTTGATAGTATCCGACACTGACATTTTTGACCTTGACGTCTACTGTTTTTGCCGAGGATAGTTCTTTTTCTGATCCGAGATCTTTAGCGTAAGTTATTCTTATTGCCTCTTTCCCAGCAAATTCTTTTAGTTTTTCATAATCAGGAATCTTAGTCGAACTTTTTTGGGAAACAGCTTGAAATCCTCCATAAATATTAATCAAGAATAAATTTTTGGTAGTGTCAATTGTGATTGTTATTACTTCACCAAATCTAGATCTGGTAACAAGAGGGAAGTTGCTTATTTTTTGTCGATAGCTAACAGAAATAAGATTGTTGTCTTTTGGATTTGAGATTAGCGGTTCTTCTTCTACTGATTCGGGCTTTTTTGTTAGGTAAACTACCCCCGGATTTTCATCCAAGGAATTGACTAAATCGCTATTTATCTTCTCAGCTATTATTTTTTTTGATATTTCTATTGCTTCGTTGTAAGAAATGTCATTTTGGTGTTGAGGGATGTTACCCGTAAAACTGTATCCTATTTGATTTTGATCAATCGAACCAAATAACATGCCTGATTTGTTTATCCAGAGATATGTGCCAGGTTCTGTTTCGGAAATATTATCTTCACTTAAAAAATTAAACTTATTAGCTAGACTTAGAATATTTGCTGTGTTAACAAGTGGAGTGGAGATATAATATTCTTCCATCGACTGAGGTAGGCTTGGAGTGTTATTTGTCCAAATAAAATTTATTAATTGATCAGCGTTAAAAATATTTTTTTGCTTGGATGAATCTGTGGTTAGTGCTTTAGAAATATTTGGCGAAATAAGGGGAACTGTTTCTGTTTCCTTATTGTTTACTTTTGTTCGAGGGGTTAAGAGGATAATAATTATTACTGGCAAAGCTAGGACAAAATAATATAGATATTTAAACTTTGGGCTTGATGTGATTTTTTTTAAATTCATAGTTTAGTTTGTATAAATGCTTCCACAGCCGACAAAATCTACACAGTGTTCTTTTATCCTTTTTCCACCAGCGGGACACTTGTTGTAATCGATACCAACATATTCCATGTGGATATGTGGCGAATTAAAAAGAAGAGATGAATCAACAAGTCCAATTTTTTGCCCTTGCTTTACGCTTTGACCAACTTTAACACTTATTCCTGACATGTGGCCAAAAATGACTGTAAACTTACCAGCAGTATTTGAAGCCTCTATCTTTACGGAATTTCCGTAATTGCTATAGTCACCAACAAAAGAAATGTTGCCGTCAACTGGTGAAAGCAGTGGTTTTCCGTTAATATCAGGTCCCCAGATATCAATGGCTTGAAGACTACTTCTTGAATGTGTTCCTCCCAAGGGTCCTTCTATAACTTGATACTTGCCGGCAATTGGCCAGGCACAGTCACCGCTAGGAGTAGCGGCGAGTTCGCCGTATTTTACTTTTTCGACGGAGTCAAACTGGACGAGAGTGGAGAGAATGGGGGCGGTAAGAAAAGTGAGAGTGAGGAAAACGGCAATGGTGGCGAGAGAAAGCCAAATAATACCAACGGCGGAAATAACAGCAGCCTTGGTGGCAGTGCCAAACATCTTGGCGCCACGATTGACAGCAAAAGCCGTAGCAGCAAGGGCACCGAGACCTAAAAGGAGAGCCTTTTTGTTCTCTTTGTCATCTTCTTCGGTGATACCAAAGGCATTTTTTATTTCTTGATAACCCTTTTTGATAACAGAAAAACCAACAGAAATTAGAAGAATGCCGGCTTCGATAATTAAACTTAATCCGGCGGTGGAAATACCAAGGGCAACGGACGCGGCGGCCAGAGCTGACTCTCCAGCTGCCATAGCAGCAACTTTTCCGGCTTCAACTCCAGCTTTTTTGGCAGCGGCAACAATTAGTTTTTTGGTAACTTCGTCGGCAAATTTTTTGGCTCCTGCTTTTAGGCCGTCATCAAGAAGATATTTTTCAAACCTTTTACTGACAGCTTCGCCAAACTGATTTTTAATTTGGTTACCGGCGTATTTACCGATTTGCTTGTTGAGATAAGTGCGGCCTGAGCCTATGGGGTCGAGAAGATAGTTGACTTTTTTGTAGGCACCATCCAGTTCTTTTCCGAGTTTGGAGTTTTTGATTTGCTTGAGTTGAAACTCGATTTGTTTTTGGAGGGTGCGATTGCTTTTGAGGAATTGAGAGGTTTTGGAATCCCTTTTGTCTAAAATCTCCTTAAGCTTGTCGGGGCTAACTCCTTTGCTATAAAGATCTATGGCTGTGGCGTTTTTACCTCCAGTTGTTTTGACTGTTTCAGAGACTCTAGCCCCAAGGCCACTAGGATTTACGTTTAAGGAGGGGTAGTCTTGACGAATAATTTTTTCAAGCTCTTGAGCTTTTTGAGCAAGAGGATCTTTTTGTTGAAAAAGTAATTTTGATTTTGGGAAAGACTCACTAAGCTTGTTTATAACCAAGCTAATTTCTTTTTTTTGGGCCTCACCAGCAAAGACGTCGTAATCTTCGTTTTGAACATACAAGCTGTGAACAAACTCTTTGTTGGATTGAGTATTGTCAAAATCTAAACGGTTGATTTTGGAGTTTATTTCATCTGCTTTGTCGGAGTAGGGATCTGTTTCTTCAGCTATCAGTTTTTCTTGGACAAGACGATCTATCTCGTCGTAAGCGGTTTTTCTGCCTGTCTGTTCTTTGATGGCAAGAGAACTAACAGTATTAAGATCGTTGTAATTATCTATTTCTATCGCTCCTGTTTCGGCTAGATAAACAATATTTTCTAGTGCTTCGTTAAATTGGTCTGTAGTGAGATCTTTTCCTCCTTGGGCCAGGAGAGCAATTTCTGCAAATTTATATGTATTTTTCAGAATATCACTTCGTGATTCAGCCTTTGGGTTTATGGATTGACGATATCGTTCCTCGCTTTTTTCCTCTAATTCCTTTTGTCTTTCTTTGTCAGCGTTTTTGTAAATTAGTCTTACCTTTTCTTTCTCGAGCCAGGTTTTGCGAGCTCTTTTGACCAGTTCGGTTACAGAGTGGGGGTTGTCTGTATCTAGACGACTAGCGAGATTATCTTTGTTGAGAGCGACCTTGGCACCAATGTTGGGATCGATGTTGGAGATTTCTTTTGTGGCACCTTCTTCTTTTATTCCGGCTTCTTTTTTTAGTTTTGATGTAAGATTGTCGCTAAGAGAGTTGCTGAAACCATAAAAGTGGCAGAAAGAATCTAGGTCAGTTATGGCTCCAACGTTTAGTTCGGGATTGCTTAGGTAAATATCATAAGCTTGGACAACAAAGGAGATTTCATGAGGTTTTAGTTTGTCAAAACTTTGGCGATTAAAACAAATTGCCCTAGCTATTTCTAGAATATATAGATCTTGGGCGGCGAGAGTCTTATCCATGGTTTAGATGGCTGGTGTTGATTCTGGTGGCGGAGATTGCTTCGGCTCGGATACGAGACTCGCAATGACAGATTGTGAAGTTGTTTCTTCGCCAGTGGAGGATTGTAATGACGATGTGAGATTGTCTTCGGCGAGTTTTTGGGCGGCGGCTTCTTTTTGACGAGCGAGAACTTCGGTGGGTTTGGTGCTGGCCAGAGCATGTTCGTCTGGCGAAGCGATGATGCGAATAGCAACGTGATTCATGCCGGCAAAAAAGATTCCTTCACCGACTCCGGCAGAAAGGAGGAGCTGTTTTTCACCTTGGGAAAGAAAGAATACTTCGGAAATTTGGTTTATGGCGGCCGATGACTGTTTGAGAAGCATTTTTAGAGCGGTGTTGGTGATTATAGCCTTACCGTAAGGAGAACCCAAAAAGTCGTCAACGTTTTGGGAAATAATGGAGACACCAAGGTAATATTTGCGCGCTCTTTTGACAAAACCTTGAAGAATTTTGGCGGAGTCTTCATATCGCATTAGATACCAGGCTTCGTCGACAACAAGCATTCTTTTGCGAAGGTCTTTTCTAACCTCTGTCCAAACAAAATCCAAAATGTTAAACATGACAATGGGACGAATTTCGTCAGCTATATCTCTTAGGGAAAAGACGGTAATAGGAGCATCGATGTTGATATTGCTTTGCTGATCAAAAACACCTTTGATAGAACCCATGACAAATCTTTCAAGCCTGGCTGATAGGGTTTTACTAACAGCTTCTTCCATACCAATTAGAGAGCGATATAAATCTTCCATGCGTGGCGGTTCCAAGACGTGGGTTGAGGGATCTTCGGTAATTCCTTTTTGGCGATAGGTGAGAACAAGGGCGCGGTTCATGGTGGCTTCTTCTATGGGGTTCATTTCACCGATCATGATTTTGAGAAGAGACATTAAAAATAAATATTTGTAGCCCATTTCATCTTCGTTACTTTCTTGAGGTTTGGCAATTTGAAATGGGTTAATTTTGTGTTGAGAGCTGGTAGAAAAAGAAATGTAGTTACCACCAACAGACTTGGTAACCATTTCGTATTCATTTTCAGGGTCGAGAATAATGACACGAGTGTCAAACATGAGAGATCTAAGAATTTCGAGTTTAACGGTGTAACTTTTTCCGGCGCCAGAAGTAGCAAGAATAAGCATGTTGGCGTTTTCGAGAGAGAAGCGGTCGAAAATAACAAGAGAGTCGTTGTGGGCGTTAACACCGTAAAGAATGCCTTTGTTGTCAGAAAGTTCGGAGCTGGTAAAAGGAAATGTGGTAGAGAGAGAGGTGGTGTCCATGTTTCTCGTTATCATCAGCTTATCTTTGGCATAAGGAAGAGTACTTTTGAAGGCTTCTTCCATAGTTAAAGAGGCAGTTTTGCTGATGATGAGAAGAGATGCAAGCATGGATTGAACTTGAGCGGTGGTAGTGTTGAGTTCTTTTTCGGTTTCAGCGGAGATGCTTAAATAAAGAGAAAACTGAAAAAATCTTTCGGCTCCCTTAACTAATTGAGATTGAAGAACCTTAGCGTCTTCCAGCCCCGCTTCGGTAGCAGCCCGGGGAACTCGACCTCTTTGAATATCGGTATTAATTTCGGCTTCCATTTCGGCGATGCGGTGGCGAAGACTCTCTAAGGTATCTTTGGAATCACTTGGGTAAACAAACATAGAAACATCCAAAGAGTGATTAAAGTTTATAAGAGGAGAGAGCCAGTTGGCGGTAACATAACGAGGATAGCCAGTAACAAAAAGGGTGCGGACGTAAGTGCCGTCGATTTTGATAAAAGAAAAATCGACTTCGATGGCTGAAGGGGCGATGGTGTCTTGAATATTGTTGTCTTGGGGGGTGAGATTTTTGTCGAGAGTTTTGTTTGGGTCTGGGGATGGAGTTGAATTTATTTGATGGATTCCTTCCTCCGCAGGAATGACAGAAGAAGAATCTGTTGGCGTTGTGGCTGGGTCTTGTTTTTTACCCAAATTAAATAAGTTAAAAGCCATAGTTTAAGTATAACTGAAGTCAGAATTTATTGGTGTTGGTTGAAGGAAACTTGATCGGAAATTAAGGGACTGCTGCTGCTTTGGTTATAAATAGCGTAAAAAAGAGTAACTAGTTCGGTGGTGGTTAGCTGGCTTGCCTTGAGACCGATACGGGCGAACTGGCGAATGACGTGGTCTCTTCGGGGGTAGAGAGCCATAGAGGCTTTTTCTTCGATGTAGTCTAAATCAAAGGGTGGTTTTTGAGGATCTTTACTAAAGGGATTAAAACTAGACTTAGTAATTCCGAGTTCTATAGCGGAAAAGGTTAAGACAATATAAAACTTTTTTTCGAGAACACGGTTTTCTTTGACGAGAGATTTAACAAATTGGCGATAGGAAAGGAGAGATTCTTTGACCTTTTGAGAGGAAGTATCTTGAATGCTGGTATCTAATAAATTTATATAATCAGAAATATTTTTTCTTTGGGAGCGAATAAGAATTTGAATAGAGAAAGAAAGAGAGTTCAGAAGTCCGGCGTAAGTATAAATAGTAGCGTCTTGTTCTTCTTCGGAGAGAAGATTAAAGTTTAAGGCAGTCGTTTTGAGGACGAGAGAACACGAACCGTCCTTTAAAAAGACAAGGTGGTTTTTGATAGTATAAATATCGAGATGTTCTTGGGTGGAGGATTTTATTACTTCGGTAGGCATATTATTTGAGGGCTTGAATTTTTAGAGGGTTCATAATGGCGCCGGCCAGCTCAATACTGTACTCGCTAAAGGTATAGTCTTCTTTTTCGGCGAGAATTTGATACAGCCCGTTTTCTAAAGGACGTGCAAAAAGAAATTGGCCTAACTTGTTACTCTTGGTCGCGCGAAGAGTAAGGCCTTGGTTTTTTATTTCAACCAAAACACCATCTAAAATGTGGCCGTCGGGGGTGAGAGTTAAACCAACTAAGGTGTTGGGGGTGGTGGGAGTAAAAGGGATGGGGAGGTTTTGAATTTCGGGAGAAGGAGAGGCCGGTATTGGAGAGGTATTTGGGATTGGAGGAACAATCTCTGATTGAGAATCATTTTTTAGTTCTGTTTCGGGGATGTCGATAATTTTTTCTGCTATTGTTTCTAGTTTGGGAGTTGGAGGTGTTTGTTGTTCTGGAATTGGTGCAATCTCATCTGGAGGAGATTTTTCGGCAGTGGGAGGAAGAATATCAACAATAGGAGTGTTGGGAACTGACATCTGAGGATCGATTGTGGTTTGGGGGATTGTAGTTGAAACGGCTGGTGAAATGTTTGAGGTGGCTTCTTGGCCGTGCTTCCAGATGTATTGAGTGGGAGAATAAATGGACTTGATAAAAGCGATGATCCAAACATCTAAAGTTCTACCTTGAACTGGGACAAAGGCCATACCAACACCAAGAGCGAGAAAAACAAAAGAAAAGGGATATTTAAAAAAGAAAGGGATAGGGGAAGAATAAATGATGACGGCGAGAATTATGGAAATACCAAGAGAAGCAAATTGCTTAATGGTCATGTCACCAATCAGCCTAAACTTGTAGTTGCTGATGTCCTGGGGAATGGGGTGTTGTTGGATGGCCATAGATCTAATTTAGTATATCGTGTTTGAGGGTTGGTGGTAAATATGAGTAAACGAGCCATACTGTTGACACTGTATATACATTGTGATATTATTGGTATGGTGAAGCGAATAGAATGGAACAAAGATAAGGATAAAATCCTAGTTGAAGGGAGAAAAATTAGTTTCAAGTATGTCGCTGAAATTATTACAAACAAAGACATTGTAGCTGTTATTAAGCATCCAAACCAGAAAAAATATCCAAACCAGAAGATGTTTTTAATAAACATTAAAAATTATATTTATACAATACCGTTTGTAGAAGATGAAGAAAAAATATTTTTAAAAACTATCATACCAAGTAGAAAAGCTACCAGAGATTATTTAACAAAAAAACAAAAATGAATAAATTAAAACTAGATAAAGAAGAAAAATATATACTGGAGAAGCTTGAGGCTGGTGAGTTGGAGGAGGTTCCCAATATGCAAGAGGAAATAGCCAGATATAGAGAAATATTTAAACAAAATTTTAAGAAAGATACTGCTGTGAGTATTCGTCTTAATTCTGATGATTTAAGGAAAATAAAGAGTAAGGCGGCAATTTCTGGATTACCTTATCAAACCTTACTTTCGACACTAATTCATCACTATGTGACGGATAAAATAAAATTGTCGATATAGAGGCGGACGGGTTTTTGCGGTAAGATGGAGTATGGGTGCTGGTGGTAATATAAGTAATGAATTAATTGATTTTTATAAACAGTTTAAACCTGGCGTGCTTGATGCTGCCGGTATAGATGTAAAATCAGTGGTTAGTAAAGAAACAAAAAAAGAAAATTTGGTGGCTCAAGTACCTGCTGCGGAAAAAGAAAAAAAAAGGAAGAAGGACAAGAAAAAAAGAAATAAACAAGTTGAGATTGAAGATGAGAGTGTTGAAACAGAAGATGACGTTGAGAGTATAAAAACAACTAAAGAAAAACTTACTGCTGTAGAAAAAACAATAGCTGGAGAATTGCTGCCTGTCGTTTCTGTAGAGAAAATAGAAAAAAATATTGATACTGAATCTGAGGAGTATAAACGTGCAAGTATAGAAATTTATAGAGCGTTGTTAATGCTGGGAGAGGTTCCCTTTTTGGAGAGATTTTTGGTAAGGGGAGAGGGTTTAAGCAGGGTGGAAAAATTGGACTTTTGCGTGGAGGCATTGGTTCAGCATGGAGTAGATACAGAGATGAAACTATCTACAACGATGACAGGGGAAGATGAAGAAATAAAAGAGGAGACAAAAAGCAAAATATTGGATTTAAGAGCTTATGTTTTAGGTACGGATAAAACAATTGAACCTAAGGCTAAGGAGTGGTTAGAAGGAATTGGAGTTGATGAGGTTAGATTAAAGAGTATTAAAGATAGTGTGGATGAAAAATATCCCCAATTGTTTGAAGAAGAAGAGGAGCTTTATCGGAGAAGTAAAAAAGAAATTGCGTATGGGATTAACCGTGAATTTGTTGAAGATAATAAGAGCTTTTATAATCCTATAGATGATTTGAAAATTGCTTATGATTTGGTAGAAGATGGAAACGGTTTTGTTGCGCTTGGCGAAATTACAAAAGATAGTAGCATTAAAGATGAGGCTAGAAAAAGACTTGAAGAAAATGAATATAATCTGTCTATTGTTGAAGAAAATGGTATCGAAGCTAAAAGAGATTTGGCGTTAAGAATTGCAGCTGAAATAAATAGTCTTTTGAGTATTTATGTTGAAAGTTGGGTAAAGTCTAATGGGGTTTTGTCCGAATTTATGGGAGTAAATGCAGAGAGGTTAAAAAAAGAAAGGGTTGAGGAAGAAAAGAAGATAATGGAGCTGGGGGAAGTCTCTTTTTATGACAACATGTTTGAAGATTTGTATTTGTCTGTTTTGTTAGGGGATGTTGAAAGCAAACAAGAGGCTATTGATAGACTGAGAGAACATGGAATAAAACCAAAGCAATACGATAAAAATAGTGAAGAAAGTAGACTGAGATACTTGGAAATTTTAAAAAGTATTGTTGATGGAACTGAAAACAAAAGAAAATTGGAGTGGCAAATAATAAAAAGTCACAAGTTGAATAATAGTGAGGAGTTTAAGCAAAAATATGCGGATTTGATTGACTCTGCAGGTGAAGATGTTGAGAGAGAAAAAACTATAATGTACCAAGAGGTTTTTGAGGATTTGTGGGTGGTTGAGAACGGTAGTGATGAGGAAAAAGTAATTGCGATGGAGAGATTGAAAAATAACGGAATTAAGGTAAAAACGTTTTTGGATAGCGAAAGTTCCGAGAAAGCTGATTATCAATACGCTCTAGACTGCATTAAAAATAAAAATTATAGAAGTTGGAGAGGTGGGGAAGAAGAGGTAAAAAACAAGATAAAGGGTTTGGTTGGAATTGCGGAGAAGGCAGAGAGTGATATTAAGGTTATAAATGTGGAAAAGGTAGAAAAGGTGCCGGTTTGGGATGATGAAGTCTTGAAATTTTTGGATGAGGCGACCAAAGATAAAAATAGTCGAGAAAAAAAATCTGCGTTTGAAAAAAAATTAAAGGTAAAAGGTTTTGTGTTTAAAGAGAAAAATCCAGAGGAGGATGAAAAACTATATGCGGCAATAGACGCTTGCCTGTTAAATAAGGGTAACGAAAAGCATAAGAATCCGACAGTGGCATTGGCCTATCTAAAAGAATATTTTGGGGTGGTGGAGGGGGAGAGGGATGAAAACAAGGAAAATTTGGAGAAAAAGATAAAAGATTTGGTTGATAAGAAAGATAGGTTTGGATTATCAGAAATGATGGCTGGGGGTACAGACGAAAAGTTATTTAACTGGGCAGTGGGGATAATGACTGGAGGAAAACTAAATGAAGAATTCCCGACTTCTGAAAAAGCTTGGGAATATTTTAAGGCGCATATTAAGATGGGAGGTTTGAGTGGTGAGACAGAAAAAACAAAAGATTCTGGGCAAGTTGAGGCGGAACAGCCGGTGTGGTATCCAGAAGTTTTGGATGATTTGGACATTGGAACTTTGGACGAAGATGGTGTCGATAGTGTCAAAAAACAGAAAGCTGTAAAGAGGTTGTTAGGTCACGGAATTGATTTGAGTAAACATAAAAGTTGGAAAAGACTGAAGGAGGCTTTCGATTCGAGGGTAAAATATGGAGATAGGTTTTATGGAAAATTTAAATCAAAAAAGGAAGCTGGGGATTATATACTGAAATCCTTTGGGGTGGTAAAACCAACCGTTGCTGGCGACGTGAAAGTTGAATTTTCTGAAGATACTTTAAGGGCCGAAGGTGATTTTGTTGAAGCAGCTGTTGAGCCTGTTGTGGTGCCAGAAGTACGGCCGGTGGTTGTAGAGAGGAATCCTATTAGAAGATTGGAATTGATGTGCGATCCGACCAAGTGGCAACAGGTTATGAATATTGTTGAAAACTCGAGAACTGAGGAAGAAAAAAAGAAACACAAACTAGCCTTAAGAGCTTTAATTTTTCAACTTGAACACCCAGAAGAGCGAGTGAACACAAGAGGCCGATGGGAAACTTTGTATATTCCTTATCTGAGACAGTTGGGTGTGGAGGAATCCAAGCTGGTTTGATGGTATAATTGGCTTGTTATAGGGCAAAATATATATTATAAAAATGGCAGAAATCGAACCAATTATGGCTTTAGACCCAGAAACAGATGCTCGTTTGACGGCCTTGGAAAGACCTGGTGAGCTTGGCTTGCCGGAATTGGCTCGTGCTTTGGGGGAAACAGTAACTGCGGCTGAGGCTGGAGAAGCTGATGCTGAGATTGCCCGAAGACATGCAGAGTTGGTGGGTGTTGTTACTGAGGTAGAGGCGGGATTGGGTCCAAAATTTGAGGAGGTGGTGGAAGGACTAAAAGAAATTACAAATGAGGATACAGAACCAGAGGTAAGAAGGGCAGCTGTTATTTTACTAAAAGCCAAATATAAAAATATTTCTTTTGACGATGCTGTGGATTATGGTGGTGTTTCTGATAAAGATAAATTGGAACTGACAATGCTGGGCGAAGCTGTGAAGGTGATTGGAGCGGGAGAGGTGACGGCAGCGGATCAATGGGGTTCCGTTAGAAAAGCAGCTGATTTTTTGGAGAATGAATATAACATTCAAGTTGATAGGGTGGTAAGGGTAGAGGTGGAAACTGAGAAGCAGAGACTGGAGGCGATAATTGGTGCAAATGAAAGGGATTGCGTGAGACTGTTGGCTGCTGATTTTGACCAAAATAATTTTGATACAAATTACAATAGGTTTGTTGAAAAAATTTTGAGGGCATCTGATGCACCTTATGCTGTTGCAATAAGGGATCACCTGGATGCTGTAGGAGGACACTTGATGGTTCGAGACGAAGATATTTTTGAGGCGGTACAAGAAGTGTACTTAAACTATATTATTGGCCAAGACAATTTAAATAAGATTGGGAACGAAGCTTTAAAAATAGCAGAGTGGGATCAAAACATAATAGACCATGAACCAGGGTATGAAACTGATGAATCAAAAAATGGCTTGCGACTATTGAGACTCACTAATAAAAAACAGTTGACTGAGAATGTTAGAGAAATAGCCAAACGAAGGAATTGGGAGGGTGGTAGGTCTGCTATTGTGTCGGAGTATTTAGCAAGAAGACTGGGTTTTGTGGAAGGTTCCTCTGACGACAAAAGCGATGTGGGTATAATTGTAAAAGTTTTAAGTAAAGCATATCTAGAGAGTGATATTATTGGTGGAAATAAAAATATCGAAATTTCTAAGGAAAATAATCAAGAGTTGTTGAGGCAGATAGTAAAAATACACGATATTGCTGTAACAATGGATTCTCCGACGTTTAAACCGGAAAACATGTCATCAGAACGTTTGAACACGGTAGATGAGGCTATGATTGCGATGCTGACAATAAAAAAAGATGGTGTTTCTCTTGTTCCAAAGGTGATTGAAGTATTTGATGATACTATGCGAGAAGAATATGGAACAAAAAAGAAAGAAATTGATATAGATAATAGTGAAATTCTAATGAAAGTAATGGAAAAACTAAGAGGTCAAGATTTGTTTGGTTCTGATGAGGAAATGAGAGTTTTTGTAAAGATGGGTAGAGATATTTGTAGAATTACGGGTGTTGATGCTCAATATGGTTATCCTGTAGATGTTGAAAAAGGTAAACCTGGTGGGTTGGCTTTAAGTGTTAAAGGGTCTTTTTTGAGAGGTTTGTTAAATTTTAATAAAGCACTGATAACATATGGAACAGACGAAAGATTGACGGGAAATATTAAATTGGGATTAGTTCCCTTCTGGAACAATTTGAGAGGTGATGAGATCCTTGGTGGTAAAAAGGCTAAGGAAATTTTGGAATCATCTCCAATAACCGCTGTTGATATAGAAAATTTGATTAGAGATAAGATGTTGGGGAAAGAGAATTTTCTTGGTTGGTTTGGAACCCTAAAGGGGTTCGTCGAAGCAAAAAACGCAGAAAGTGATTTTATGAACGGCAAGCCTCCTAAGTTGGATGATTTTTTTGAAAAAGTAGTTCCAGCTTATCACGGATATATGAAATATACTCCAGATAAGGAAAGGGAATACTTAAGAAATAGGTTTGCTGGGTGTGTAACATATTTTTCCAACCAAGTTGGTGGTTTTGATTTGGTTCGTGAAGCTGCAAAAAAAACATTTATGCCTGGTAATGTGTTTGATGGTAAAGGTATCTTTAGTAGTCTAAAAGAGATGTCTGGTTTTTTTAAGAAAGATCGTTTGGTAATTAGTACTCAAACAGTTAAGGTAAAGTCCAGAAATGATGAAGCGAGAGATGCTGGTCAAAGAGGGGATATCTTGGGGGTAATTAAGTCGATATTTATACCCAAATAAGACTAAGTTGCCTTTCCTCCTGAATTTGGTTTACCAAACCATGGTGTGGTGTCGTTAAAAAACTCTCTTCCTGTTGTGCCCGTGTATCGACCTTCTGCGCCACTGGCAATACCTCCAAGTGGAGACATTCTAAAACCACTTCCTTTTCCTGTAGCAGGGTCATAATCTCCTGTTTGGTTATATCCATATTTGAGGGCTTCGCCAATGGCGGCGCCGTATTTGAATGGAGGTACCTTGAGAGCTTCGAGGACCATGTCGACGTATTTACTGGACATAAGCAGCAATCCAAGACCAATGGCCGCTAGCATTAGATCTCCGTAGTTTGTACCAGTGGGGATTGTCATTGGCGGGGTCCAGAGGCTAGTACCTATTCCCGTGGATAGAGGCATAACTCCAAAAGCAGCAGATGAACCTCCAAAAAGATTAACAACAGGTTGCATCATTAGGGCATATGAGAGAACTAAAAAGAAAGAAGCTACCGGAAAAGCAGCAAGATTTCCAATTATTCCCATTATCCAGCCCGAAAAAGCTTTTGATCCTGGAAAAACATTTCCAAGTAAAATAATAGGACTAAAAATGAGGCTAATAATAACAGACAAATAACACTGAAAAAGTTTTAATATCAATTTAAAATATGACCAAATTATTGAAATTATAATTATAATTGCAATTAAAATTCCAAATCCAGTAAGCATTCCCGCAACAATTCCAACCAACGCTCCAGCAACTCCGAGAGCGCCACCTAGGAGTAAATTAAAAATAATAAATGGAGACACTATAATTCCCAGCAAAGTATTTATTAAAAATGAACCGACAGCGCCCATTTTTGATTGTCCGCTTGCCCAATTGACTCCACCGCTTATGGGATCTGCGATTATTTTACCAACCCTCAAAACATCAATCCCAAGAGCTGCTATGACGGTAGAAATATCTACAAGTAAACCGACAATGGCGTAAGAGAAAGTTATAAGCAGAAGTGTTGTGATAAGCTTTGGAATGGCTAGTTGGATGGTGGCTGCAGTTTTGCTGTCAATGCGAACTCTAAACATAATCATTATTCCGTAGATGACGAAGGCAATAGCAAAAAGCATGTATGCTATGTTTCTGAATGCGCGCCAAAGGGGAAGAACTGGGGATAGTCCGGTAAAGCCCATCCCTGGTGTTGCGGCGTAAGCGGAATCTACGATATGGTTTTTTTTAAGATTGTTGCTGATATAGGCAATGTATTCAGTTGTGGTGGCTGGCTTAGAGTTAATAAGGTTTTTTGTGAGTAACTCGGCTTTTGACACAAGATCGTTTTGTTTGGATTGAATTAAAGATAATTCTTGAAGTTTTTTTGGATAATTGTCATAAGTTAGAGATGATTGAATATTGGTTATTTGTTCTAAAATTTCAACCATTTGTTCTGGCAAGGATTTTGTTTGGGGTTGCAATAGCCATTCAAATCCTTGGAGAATAATAATGTCAACAAAGCCAACCCCTTCACCTCTTAGCGAGGAGGTGTCTTTATCACATTTGCCGGAAAACCAGGTTTCTAGGTTCATTAAATTGCCAGATCTTTTATCGCAAAATTCTTTAGATAAGGCCCAAGGATTGTCTGCAGGAAAGTTCTTTACAAAGTCTGCGATTTTACTTGCATCTAGAGCAGCGTGGGATGGTTGGGGGAGATATGTGAGAAAAGAAATGAGGAAAAAAGACAAAGAAAAAATGAGGGCTAGGGGTTTGCGGAAATACTGCATATACTAGAGAAAATTATACACGACCCAGCCGACAACAAACAGGTCTTGTGATAATAAAAAGCCCCGAGGGAGTCGGGGGAGAATGGTTATTATTTGGAGTAAATTTCGACAAGCCATTTTTTGATTTCGGTTTCGAGTTCTGCAACGGTTTTGATAGAAGGCTTGTTACGGTCCCTGATAGAAATAACTGGGTCCATTGTGTCTTGACCGTTGATTTTTTTACAATCAGCGCCAAGAAATACGTCAATTTTTTTGCCTGATTTAGGTTCTATTATTGTCCAGCCAATTGCATAAACTGATTCAATAACATATTTAGGTCCCGGATCCTGAAACCTTGCATCTAAGCTATATGCACCATCATTTAAGTCTTTCATTTTTACTAAAAAATTTCCACAAGTGTTGATTTTGGCGAAAGGTACTTCACCAGCAACACTAATTCTTAATTCTTCACTTCTGGCCAGGGAAAAAAGGTTTTCAATTTCGATTCTGGTCTGTTCGATTGCTTGGTAAAAGAGTCGAATTAGGCGACTGCTTTCTTGTTGGGCGAGATTTATTCTTTTTTGTTTGTCTTCTTGCTCTTTTTTGCGAAGTTCTTCGGCTTGTTGTTTGGCCTGAGATATCCAGTTAGACATGGGTATTTTTCTCCTTTTAAGGGTGCGAGTTGGTATGGGGGATTATAGCCTTGGATGGGGCAAAAGGCAAGTTAGTTATTTTTTATATATTTCGTCGTGAGTGCCGATATCAAAGAAATATGCAGATCCGTCGGTGTCCATGTTATACAAAATTCTAGTGCTCATTCCTACTGAAAGACTTCTGGTGTTGTGGAGATATCCAGACAATTTATGGTTTCGAAGAGAGGGATGTTTTTGGTTGATTTGAAATATTTTTGTCTGTTTAATTATTTTTTCCAACAGTTTTGGGTTGTGCTTTTTTATTTGTTTTAGTTTATTTTGGAAAGTAGGGGAAAACTTTGTTTCCATTATAAGTTTGCAAAATATTTGTCGACATCGTCTACGACTACGGCCTTATCTTTTTCGAGTATGGCTTGTTTGTAGGCATCTTCGGTTCTTTGGGATGCTCTATATGTAGGAAAGTCGTCTTTTTGGGCTTTTTCGATAATCATATGTTTAACTACCTGGGTAACAGGGATTCCGAGCTGGCTGGACTGGCCAAGAAGAAAGTCATAAAGTTGGCTGGTTAGGCTTATTTTGACCTGTATTTGGGGTGTTTTCATACCTAGATTGTACTTAATTAGACCTTATTTGTCAACATAAGAAACTCCAAAACTGGATTGCCACGGTTCGAGTACTAAACTCGCAATGACGGATGATTTAGATTGAGGCGCGAGTTTTGGGAGAGAGTTCTTTTTGGACTTTTTCACTTAGGTACATCTTCATGAGGGACTGGTAGGGGACGTCTTTGGAGTTGGCGAGATGTTTGAGACTGGCGAGAAGGCTAGAAGGAAGACGTAGAGAGATGGATTCGGTGCTAGGTTTGAGATTGGAGAAGATGATTTTTTCAGCTTTTGACCAGTCGACGTGTTCAGTTGAGTCGTGGGAAGCCCAAAACTTTTGTTCTTCGGCCTCGTTTTTGAATTTAGGTATTGGTTTATTTGGTTTCATATACTTTGGTTTCTTTTTTGTTCATATCCCTAATAGAGATAATCCTAATTTGGTTTTTTCTAATGGTAAAGACGAGAAATAGCTTTCGACCTGCGTTGGTTTTGCCTAGCCCGTAAAATCTATCTTCGCCACTGGAGTGTTTCAGGTCTTCGGCGATGACTAGGGGTTGGTTGAAGAAAACTTCTTCTGACTCTTGAATTGTGACTTTGTGCTTGATGAGGTTCTTGTTTGAATTGCCCAAATCCCAGTCAAATGATGTAGGAGATGGTAGAATTCTCATCTAGATTTAGTATATTACTGATATATACATATTGTCAAGTGGGAGGTCTATTTGAGGCTGGTTGAGTTTGCGGAAATACTGCATATACTAGAGAAAATTATACAGGAAATGAGGAGAAAAAACTCAAAAAATCAAATAATCTAAAACTCAAAATTTGGAATTGTCTTGGATGGATTCCTTACAAGTCCGAATAACAAGGTGTGTTTACTAATCTAACAATTTGAAGTTGTTGACCCAGTAGGTGGCGGTGTCTTGGATATATTGGCGGTTGCCGTAAATAATTTGGGTGTTTTTTAAATTTATGGTTTTGGGTAAATATTTTTTGGCTTCGAGGAATGATTCTTTAAAAGCAAGAGCGTTTTGGCCTGTTAGAGATTGTTCGTTGTAATTAATGCCATAAATTTCTAGTCGAAGAATGGAATCTTCATCTACGGCGCTTTTGTAAATGTTGATTGTGGTTTTGAGGCCGGTATTTGTAGCATAGTCGTTTAAACGAATAGGAAGAGAATCAACAATCTTTTCGATTTCGACGATAGAGGTTTCGGAGGGGATTTTGTTTATAACCTTTAGGTTGTTTGTTTGGGAATTAGAAATTAGTTCAACCTTTTTTTGGATTACCGGGGTTTTGGTTGTAGTTTTTTTGGGGGAAATGAGAGGAATGTTTCCAGCGAGAGTTTTTTTGTTTTTGTTGTAGCTGTATATGCCGGTGCTGACAAAAATTGTGAGGAGAACAATGGAGGAGATGATGATGGTTTTTTGGGTCATGTCAATTATTTTTTATGTGACAGATAATACATAATGGCGACCGTGAGAGAACCTGGCCTTTCGTGAATCTGGGGTTTGGTTGCTGTACAGTCGTACATATAAAGTAAATACATATTGTCGTGTTCTGGTGACTTCCACCAATTGGTAACATAAGGATCGTCGTAGCCTGTAGTTGGGGGAGGACAGTAATTGTAACTAAACTGGAACGGAAAACCGTTTTGGCAACTGTCTCTGCAGGACCCTGGTTCAGCCCCGCCTTCGGAACGTGATACCCCACAAGTGCAAGTTTTTGCAATTTCTTCAATGGAGGCACTTGGTGAAAGTTTTCCACAGCTGACAGTGGAGCCGCATCGACCGTTTGTTGTTGAGGTACAGCTATTGCTTCCACCGGCTTGACAGTTACTATTACCACCACCGTTGTACCAAGAGAGAGCTTTGATAAGAGAGTTGAGGTCTGTGAGGCTGCCGACTTTGGCACTTAGTTCGTTGGCAGCTTGAATAGCTGATTCAGTAAGGCTTCTTCCTGCGAGATCACCTCCGCTTTGAAGATCCTTGTTGGGGTCGTTGTCGGCTTCTTCGTAGTGAATGCCGGCGAGGACTTCACAGGGAACCCCGGTTTGTTTTTCGGCTTCGGAATAGGCGGTAACAAGATCGGGATTTGCGCTGAGATTGCTTTCTATTTCACCCCAAACTGATTGGGCTTTATCTGAAGGTGCGGTAACGTCACCTGCTATCTTCGAAAACGCTTCGCCCGTACAAGTACTTTCGGTTGCAGATTCGACAAGGGCAAGTTTGCAGCGAGGAGAGTTTTGCTGGTCTTCGGGGAGAGTCCAACAGTTTTGAAGGAGGTGAGTAGTATCTTGGGCTCGGTTATTTATTCGGTTTATGGGTTCAACTTCGTTAATAATGCGAGATTGTCCGTTGGGAGCGGTGGCGGTTCTTTTGTCATCGAGATAGGCGGAGTAATGGGCGGCATAAGGAGCATCGATACTAGCGTCGGTGATTTTTTTCTTATTAAAGGCATCGGGAATAAGAGTTTTGTAAAGGGAAAATTTACTATCCTGAACAACGGCGTTTTTAATATCGGTTTCTTTGGGATTATTGAGAACTGCTAGAGCTTTTCCGTGGCGAACGCCATAAACTTTCCATTTACGAGTACAACAAACATCTTCTCCCTCGGGATAGGTTTTGTGGTTGTCTGGACATTCGGTTCGTTTTATAACGCAGTTTCGACCATATTGATCGCAATCTTCTTTTTCTTCTCTGGATTTGCAGCTGGGAGCAAAGGTCCACTTGAGTTCGTCGCCCATGATAGTAACAACTTGGTGATGGTCATCGTATGGAGACTCTCCTGGTGGGACTATGGATTTGTCTGGGGCGGTTTTGGAGGAGAGGAGGTGATAGCTTACAGGAAGAGGGCAGCTTTTGTAATTTACATAGCCAAGTTTGGCGATTTCTTTGGGAAGATCTTCATCATTTTTGGTGTAGCCCTTTAGTTTGGTATCTTCTTCTTTGGTAAATAGGTCTTTAACTTGTTCATAAATCCAGCCAACGGTATTGGAGGCGATTTGAGCTGGTGAGTTTCCAATTTGCTGGGTAATAAAATCGAGAAAACCAATTTTTGCTAGCTTTACTTCTGGGGTGTCGGTAGCTGCATTTCCTCTTTTGTAATCAGAAATAATACCGCCTGGGGTGGCATAAGTATCTATCAACCAGCTGGGTTGAAGTGAGGCCAAAATACCAAACTTGGGGGAGAGAAGTCCTTGGTAGATGGCTCCAACGTAAGGAATATTTTCTCTTGAAAGGTTTGTCAGGGTTGGTTTGTCGGTTCCATATCTGGGAACATTAAGAATGTTTTTTAGGTCATTTATATAATAGTCTGGTCGCGTTACATAAAACTGTTCTTCAAAATCGTCTTTGCGTTTGACAATATAACTGCGAATACTGTCGTGATCTAGGGGAACAAATGCGCTGTACGGTCCATCCAAGTCGCCACCAAAGGCAGCAAGGGCTGTTTTGTAGATTTGGAGAGGAGCACCTACTAAAGTACTAGCACCAAGAGGGAGCTGTTCTGCCAGTTGAGTTAGATAATCGGTAATGTTTTGAGTAAAAGGTTTGAGTTCTTTAATGGCCTGGGCATATTCAGGGCAAACGGGGTAGTCTGTAAGGCAGCCGACGCGTATAAAGGGAAAGTGAAAAAAAAGAATAATTTGAGACTTTAGGGCGAGATAAATACTTTTTAAATCTGTTTTTTCGGTTTTGCCATCGGTATCGGTGTATTCGTAGCGAATATTATTTATTTGATTATTGTTGGCCATGTTGAGAGTAAAAGAACGAAGGTTTGCCTGAGTAGAAGCGGAGAGTAAACGCCAATAAGTACGATATGCCTCTCGATTGTTGTTGGGGTTGTCCTTACTGGTGTTTAGGTCCATTGGTTTACCAAAGAGGGAGTCGTAGAGATAGTTTTGAGCAACAAAGTCGGAGGACTTTTCCTCTCTAGTTTTGTTATCTGGTCCGTAACTGCCTAGCTCGGCATCTCGGACATCGGTATAAACAAGCATGCTAATGGCGCACTTAATGGGGTCGACGTTGGGTTGGGGTGGCGGATTACTTCCGCCGCCGACGTCGGCAGTGTTACCGCAAGCAAGATATCCTTGTTCTTCAAAATTATCTGGGGTGCCAACGCCTCTTTCGTGAGTGTATTCGACAATTGGTTCATAGATACAGGTTTTTTGGTACTCGGTAATATCAGAAACGGCGTTTTTGAAGCGGTTGATACAGGTACTGTTGGGCGGAAAAACACCTTCTCCTTCGGGACATAATTCTAAGACATTACCGTTTTCATCGAGAGGCAAATCTCTGGGAGGAGTAATGGGAGGCGTAAGAGGAATTTTTGTTTTGGGAACACAGTGGTCGTCTTCTTCCATGGGGTACTTGATACAAACTTCATTTTCATTGCACATGGTTTTGCCACAGACGGTAAGACCTATGGGGGGAGCAGGGTTGGGGCCATTTTGACCAGAAAGGTCAACTCCAACGGGTTTGGTAACAACAGCTGTAGCAAAAACTTGACGAGAGAAAAAGACTAAGAAAATAAAGAATAATATTGGGAAAAACTTCTTCACTTTTTATTTGATACCGAAGTCTGTGATGTCAGTTACTCCAGTGTATTTTTGTATTAGAATGATGGCTAGCCAAACAACCGAGAGAAGGATTAGGCCAATAACCGCGTATGTAAAAGTGTTCCAGCCAGCGGCGTATTCTTTTTCGTTTGGTCCAGCATTTACAATTTTGATACCGGCTAAGATAATCATCCCGACGGCAGCAAGAGCAATGAAAGCTGGAAGGGGGGTGAGAATATTGCCTATTAGGCACTGAATTCCGGTGATGGTGGCGACACCATCTTGACCGCAACCATTACCGGCATTCCATTGATCACCTGGAGTAAATGCGGCATAAGCTTGAGGAATAAAATTGAGATTCATAATATTATTTTACAATAATTAAGAACTCAAAAACTCAAGGAATCAAAAACTCAAAATAATGAGCTTGTTTATACAAAAAATCCTCCAATTGGAGGATTTTTTTATGAGATTGCTTCGGTTTGAACACAAAACTCGCAATGACGAGGTGTTAGTAAGGCTTGGGGAGGTTGATGTTTCCTTCGAAGACATCAACACCGAAGAAGTAAGCAATAAGCTTCATAACGGCCCAGGAAGCGGCAACGATAGCAAGCCCAACGACGGCTGCGGTAATTCGGTTACGAGCGCTTTCGGTTTTGCCTTTGTCGCCGCCAGAAGTAAGCCATTCAACACCGCCGATAACAAGGAAAGCAAAGGTAAGGATGCCGGCAATGATAAAGGTAACGGAAATAATACGTGAGATAAGAACACCGATGTCGGTGATTTTCATGCCAGAAGGCTGAGGAACTCCAATGGTGCCACTACCAGCTGCGTATACTTGGGAGATTAAAGACATTTTTTTGTTTTATAAATTAATAATTGCTATATCTATATTATATTACACTTTTTAGTTACCAATTGGGTTGCTGGTGCAGAGGCTGTCGAGATTGATACCAAAGAAGTAGAGAACTAATTTGTAAATCGCCCAACTAGAGGCGACAATGGTAAGGCCTATTAAAGCTGCTGTAATTCTGCCTTGAGCCTCACCGGTTTTGCCTTTGTCTCCACCGGAAGTAAGATATTGAACTCCTCCCATGACAAAGATAACAAAAAAGGCGACTCCTGAGACGATGAAGGCAGCAGCAACAAGATTGCTAACAAGGTGGCCAATACAGGTATAGCCAAAAAATCCTGAAGTTTGAGAACCGATATCTACGGTGGTGTCAGCGGTTCCGGCAGCATACACAGACTTGATTGTAGGAAATGTAATCATAGATTGTTGGGAAATATTGGAGCAAGAATGTTAATTTTGAAAACACCTTGGATAAAGAGAGTGATGGCGTAAGAGGCAACGAGGATGGCAACTCCAATAACAGAACTGGTAATTTTGGTGGTAGCGTCAGCTATTTTTGTCTTATCTCCCCCAGAAGTTAGATATTCAATGCCGCCCCAAACCAAATAGATAATAAACGCGAGACCTCCGACGGTAATGACAGCCTTCCAGAGTGAGGCGATATAAAAAGCGAGGCCAACACCTGGCCCTTTGGCGCTTATTGCTGCCGGAAGAGCGTTGTTTGTTATTTCGTTTGCGTATACTTGAATCATTTTTATTTTTATTAAAAACCAAACATTTTAAAAGGATTGAGTAGGTCGAGGCCAAGCACAGCACCGACGATACCGATGACAAAATACGAGGCTACTAGGGCTATAAGACCAATGGCGCCTTGAGTCATTTGGCTTTGAGCAGTACCAACCTTACCCTTGTCTCCACCAGCAGTAATCCAGGTAAGAGCGCCAATAAAGAAATAAATGACAAAAGCTAGCGATCCGACAATTGTTAGGGTTGTAACCATGGAAGACAAAAAGGTTCCAAGAAGGGTGTCAGGTCCTGTGGCGCTATTAATTGGTTGTTGAAATTTTCCTGAGCCAACAATATCACCGCCCAGGTTAATGGGGGCAGCATAAGCTGGGTTGGGGAGGAGAAATTTTATTATTGAATTGAACATATTAGTTTACGCTCTCGAGGGTGGGGTTAAGGATAAAAGTAAAGTTGTCAAAAAGAATTTTGCTAATAATAGAAATAATTATAAAGCTGGCGGCCATAACGACCAACCCCGTAATGCTCATGGTGAGCTTTTGGGTAGCCTCTGATATTTTTCCTTTGTCGCCTCCTGAGGAAATATATTGAAAGCCCCCAGAAAGAAATTGCCAGAGGGTAAAGATGCCAGCTACGACCATTAACATTCTGACAATAGCGCCAAAAAAAACATTTGTTTTGGCAAAATCAGCTGGTACGCCAGTTGGCGCTTGAATGAGTCCGACTACATCGGCTCCAGCGGCGTAAACAGGTTTAATAATTTGATTTAAAAAAGTCATTTGTTTAGAAAAATTTAAAATTAAGAACCTTTCCTAAAATATTGGTAATTAAAAAAGCGGAGGCCACAACAATCAGCCCTAGTATGCCGTAGGTTAGCATTTGAGTGGATTGGGTCATTTTGTTTTTGTCTCCAGCCCCAGAAATATAATTAAATCCTGCGAACAAAATGACAAAAAAGGAGACAATTCCGGACAAAACGAGAGTGTTTTTTATAAGTGGATTGATTAATACGGAAAGGGTTGCTCCTTGGCCGCCAAGTGATGCGGCTGGAGTATAAAAAGATTCCAGTGGAGCAGCTAAAACTTGCTTAATAAGCATATGTTCTATTTTAACAGTAAAATACAAGATAATGAATAAAGATAATTTGGGACGGCAAGCAAGGGACTGTTTGGTTGCTTTGGCCAAAGAAGTTGATTTGAGGTTGGAAAAATACTGGGATAATGAAATAAAGAATGATTTTGGGTTTAATGAGACACAAAAGGCGCTGGTTAGAAAAATGCTTTTACACGCCAAAGAACACAATTTGAGGTCGGCGAAGAGGGCGAGGGCGGGATTTGTGTTGTATGGGTATCAGTTGGGAATAAAACTCAAAACTGAAAAAACCCAAAAACTCAAAATGTTGAACGGGGATATTTGGAAGGTGTGTGAGGCCGTAGAGATTGTTCATACTGCGCTACTAATGCATGACGATTTTATGGATCTGGATATGGTTCGAAGAGGAAAACCAACGACGCAGGTATATTTTGGAGAGGGAGATGGGCATTTTGGAGAGGCAATGGCAGTTGATGTGGGGGATGCTGTTTTGTGTTTAGGTTTTGAGAGATTGTTAGACTCTGGTTTTGAGGAAATAAAAATTAATAAGGTGATGAGGCAGATGCTGCGAAGTATTACTAATACTGCTTATGGGCAAGCATACGACATAAGCTTGGCAAAGCTGGGAGAATTGACGGAAGAAAAAGTGTTGAGTTTGCACAGGGCAAAAACAGCCATTTACACTTACGAAAATCCGCTAGTTATTGGAGCGATTTTGGGAGGTGTCCCGGAGCTAGTCGTGGAAATATTAAAGAGTTATTCTGTAGACGCCGGGATAGCTTTTCAGCTTCAGGATGATGTTTTGGGAGTGTTTGGAAACGAAGAAAAAACCGGAAAGTCAGCAAACTCAGATTTGTTACAGGGTAAGGTAACACTTTTAGTGGTAAAAACTTTAGAACTTGGAACAAAAGAACAAAAGGAGAAATTACTCAATGTTTGGGGGAAAATCAAGGCGAGTAATAGTGCTATAGAATTGGCAAAAAAGGCGATTAAGGAAAGTGGGGCGTATGAATACTCTTTAGAGGTGGCAAGAAAGCTTAATTTGAAAGCGATTGAAACAATCCAAAAAATTAGAGAGATGAATTTAAACGAAGAAGTAATTGATTATTTGGAAGGAATTTCCCGATACATGATTGAAAGAGAGGTCTGATTAAAAACCCAAGAACTCAAAAAATCAAAAACTCAAGGTAAGGAATTTTATTTGATGGATTCCCCGAGAGAATACCCGGGATCTACGACCTGCCTTCCCGACGTTACAGCCTGGACTGGTCGCAGGAATGACAGGTGAAATTGATAGGGAATGGGGGAAGTGATTGGGTAAATTATTGTTTATGGAAATACCTAAACACTGGCGGGAGCAGCCAACAAACGTTTCGTTTAAGGGCGACTTTAAAACAGATAAAGATTCCGGAAGAATGATTTTTAAATATCCTGGAGGAGAGGTCCCTGTTAATGATGCTTATGATTTTGTTACCAGGTTAGTAGACAAGGGGTTTGGCGACGATGAGGTTAATGAAATCGTCAACCTACTTATTAGAGCTATTGCCGCCAAAGCGGCGATCCCTGTGGCTAAAGTCCTCGAGAGCGTCGGTTAATTTGTCTGGAGTGAAATCGGGGAATAAGGTTTGGGTAAAGTAAAGCTCGGCGTAAACTGATTGCCAGGGGAGGTATCCTGAGGTTCTTTGGTCGCCACCGGTGCGAATAACGAGGTCTGGGTCGGGGATGCCAGCCGTGTCTAAATAAGAGGCAAAAAGCTCTTCCGTTAAAGTGCTAGGATCAATTTTGTCGGCGATTATTTTTTTAATTGCTCTTAGGATTTCGTCTCGACCACCATAGTTTAGGGCAAAGGTAACGGTGATTTTGTGATTTTTTGAAGATTTGCTGATCATTTCCAGAGATTTTTTGGCGATATCTTCGGGAAATTTATTAAGATCACCAAGAATTCGAAGACGAGCCCCTTTTTGAATAAATTTAAGAGCGAGGGAGCCAAGAGCAAACCGAAAGACATTAAAAAGTCCAGAGAGCTCTTCTTGGTCTCTTTTCCAATTTTCGGTAGAGAAGGCCCAAAAGGTAACATAGGGGATTTTTAGTTCGGCGCATTTTTCGATAAGAGGCTCAATGGCGGCTTTGGCTGCCTGCTCGTGCCCTTTGACAGAATCGAGGCCGCGGGATTTGGCCCAGCGGCGATTACCATCCATAATTATTGCGACATGTTGAGGGAGTTTGTCCATAATTATCTATATTATATTGGAGTTTGGTCCGTTTAAGCCCAGCAATATAGAAATAAGCCGAACGACCAAAAAGGCAGTAAAAACCATAACAAGACCTGTAAATCCGTTAGTAATACGGACACTGGCAAAAGCTGCCTTTTTTGGATCGCCAGAACTAAGCATATAAGCCCACCCGGCAGCAATTAAATTGGCAAAGAAAAGAAGTCCGACAATGACGAAAACAAAATTAATTACATCAAAGCCGGCGGTGCTGCCATTTACAAGATCGGTTATCTTTGATGATCCGGCATTAAATTTGAAACTACTGGGGTTGAAGAGAGTAGAAATTTTGGCGTCGTTCATAAGTTTATGATAAGCCTGGAAGGCCTAAAATGTTAATGCCAATTAGGTTGAGGAGGAAGACAGAGAGAAGAATAAAAATAAGGCCGGCAATGGCAGAAGTAATAATTTCACTACCCTCCTTGAGCTTGTCGGGGATGCCAGCGGAAGTAGTGACAATAAAAACACCAAAAAGCATGAGAACAAGGGCTAAGCCACCACCGAGGCCAACAAAAACAGTTATTATCGTTTCGAAGAAACTGCCACTTCCGTCAGCTGAGGTAGAGATACAACCTATTGCAGTTTCCACTCCCGAACCAGCAGTTCCGTTTTTTGGAGTACAAGTATATGAAGCTGCATAAACAGATCCAGAAAAGGAAACAAAAAAATAAAATATGAGTAAAATTATTGATAATTTGGACATAAATTTCAATTCTAATTTTACCATGACAGAAAGATGTTTATTAAAAAACCACCCCAAAAGGTGGTTTAAAAATTATTTCCAATTATTGTCTGAACATAATTTTCGGTAATTACTGTTTGCATTAGAATAAAGAGGTGAAACAGCAATGCAACTATTTAATATTTCCCAGCCAGGATCACCTCCTCTAATTATTTGATCAACGCAGAAAAATGTTTTTTCTTGCCCGGAAGCTAATTCAAATTCTGTCGTATTTTTGTCTGTAAAACAGAACGAGTGAAAATATCGAAGAAATATATTTAAGTTGCTTGGACCTAGATTTTTAACAGAATACTTAGTCCATTTGGAGTACTTGGAGTTATTATCTCTGCTGCAAGGATCTTCTTCCCTTTGTATTGATTGGCCACCCATATTAACATTTATTTCGGTCCAGCAATAATAACTACTTATTCCCTCTTCTGGTGCCCATTGTCCGACATTTGGTGGTGTATTAAAAATGGGATTGTAGTTTTCTTTTATGCTGTAAATCTGGACGGGAATATTGTAACCCGATATCTGGCCTGAATAGGATGATTGTAGAGATACAAATGGGCCGGTTGCAAGAGAAACGATAAGGAATCCGCAACAGATTTTGATAGCAAGGGGCATTTTTTTGAAGAGTAACAAGTAGGGTATAAGGGTAATACTCAAGAAAAGTATTGTTTCTATTGTATAAATTAATATGGCGTCTGTCACCGGAACCGACGTTGCTCCTCCTGTTATGGCTGTGAATATTGCCATTGAGCACAGTTGGCCAAGAAGAAATGGTGCGGCAAGAATTGCAAGTATGACAAAAACCATAACTCCGAAACCCTCGAATCCTGTTCCAACGCTTTCTGTAAAACCACCGTTTCCGTCTGGAATGTAGTGTTTTGACATTTTTGTCTCCTTTTTAGTTTTTAAGTGTGCTTAATTGATATTATATAACTATGGGTCCTTTTTTGCTACCGTCTGTATTTTGAGGGGTTGAGGGTACATTTTACTGAGTGCATACGACATTGGGGTTGATGCCACAGTTAGGTATAAAATTCGCAATGACGGATGCAGTAAACTAGATAGAGATGTATAAGAGATATCTACTAATATTGGTTGTGTTGTTTGTTTTTTTGAAGACGGTGGTTTTTGCGGAGACGGATTGTGGGAATGACATTGATTGTTTACAAAGACAAGTTACCGAACTAAACAAATCTTTACAAATGAGTGTGGCGGCAACTAAGCCACTGGAGTCTGAAATTAGCAGATTAAGTAGCAGAATAAAATCGATTCAAAACCAAGTGGACTTGGCGGTTAAAAAACAAAAAGAAACGGAGCTGGAGATAAAAGAAAGAGGCAAAAAAGTTTCTGACCAGTATTTGGTTTTGGCGGTAAAACTTAGAGAAATGTACAAGAGGCTTCGGTCTCGTCCCTTATGGGTGAACTTGATTGCCAGTAAGGGTTTGGGAGAAATTCGAAGGGAGATAGCGTACAGGCAAGATAGTAACGATAAAGATAGACAGGTAATTATTTCGTTGGTGGAAGAAATTTCTTCGCTGGAAATTGACAAGAAAAAACTGGAAGACCAAAAAATACAGCTTTCAAAGTTACAGACGGAATTGGACAAGCAAAACAGTTTTTTCTTGGGGGAAGTAAAAAAGGCAAAAGCCTACCAAAGTGATCTTAGTAATAAAATTGCCCAACTTTCGGCCAAACAACAACAGCTTTTGGCGGAAAAACTGGGTAGTCTTAATTTGTCTACAAGTTTGGGTGGGGGAAATCTTAACTGCACAGATGACAGAAAGCTTGATCCGGGATTTTCTAATGCTTTTGCTTTTTATACTTATGGAATTCCACATCGAGTGGGTCTAGATCAATATGGGGCGTATGGAAGAGCCAAAGCGGGTCAGTCGGCAGAAGATATTTTGAGAGCTTATTTTGATAATTTTGAGTTTGTTGGAGGTAAGGAGGGGGAGACAATAAAAGTAAACGGTAAAAATGAATTTGGGCAAGTTTTTAGCAACGAGTCGATGAATATCGAAGAATACTTGAAGCATTTATACGAAATGCCATCTTCTTGGGACAACAAAGCTTTGGAGGCGCAAGCAATTGCGGCCAGGTCGTATGCTTTGTTTGAGCAAAAATCAAAAGGCTTTGTTTATCCAAGCCAAGCTGATCAAGTGGTTAAAAAAGAAATGAACGCTCAGAGTTGGATAAGTGCGGTAGAAGCTACAAAGGGAAAAATTATTGCACAAGGGGGGCAACCGGTGAAAGCCTGGTATGCGTCGACGGCTGGTGGCTACACCTTTAACTCTGGGGATATTTGGTCGCGAAATACGTCGTACACAAAAAGACTACGAGACACAACAGGGGATGTTGGGAGTTTTGAAGATTTGAAAAATAAAGCATATGACAGAGAATCGCCATGTTTTTATTCTGCGCAGGGATGGAGAGCTCAGTACAACAAATCGGCATGGTTAAAACAGGAAGAGGTGGCGGATATTGTGAATGTTTTAAAACTAGCTTTAAAAGATGGTGGGACGCAAAATCATTTGTCTCAGGTAGATAAACCAAATCCGGACGGAACCGATACCTGGGATGAGGAAAAAGTTAAAGCTGAACTTCGAAGTAGAGGAGCAAAGCCGTTTAATAATATTTCTAATATAAGTGTGTCGGCAGATTTTGGAGTTGGGAAGACGACAAGTGTGACGGTTACTGGGGACGCAGGAACAGAATCTTTTTCGGCTAATGATTTTATAAATTATTTTAATCTTAGAGTTCCGGCTAATATTCAAATCGTGGGTCCACTGTTTAATGTGGAGAGGAGGTAGGTGGGTTTGGTACAATATATGTAATGGCGGAGATATTTAAGACCAAGGAGAAGGAGTCTGAACAAATTCAGAGATTGTTGGGAGATAGTTTTTCTAGGAGCTTGTGGAGTTCCTTTGTGGTAAACCCTGACAAACTTCGGTTTCAATCTCAACACGACCAAGAAGAAGTTATCTTGTTGGGTCGCAGACATCCCATTACGAATTTGGGTTGGATGAGCTTGGTGGCTGTTGCGTTGGTGGTTCCTATGTTTTGGATGGAGTTTCCTTTTTTTGCTGTTCTTACCGAAGTTACCATTACGAAAGTTACAATTCTTTGGTATCTAAGTTTAATTTTTTATGTAATTTTGAATTTTTTGTTGTGGTTTTACAACGTTTATATTGTTAGTGATGAGCGATTGATAGATGTGGACTTTACCGGTCTTTTGAACAAAACAGTAAATATTGCTGAACTGGGCAAGCTGGAGGATGTCAATTATAGTCAAAACGGTTTAATGGATAGCTTGTTCAACATGGGGGATGTAATTGTTCAGACGGCATCAGAACAAAAAACACAGGATGCTTCTGGTGAGCTATCGGCTTTTACTTTTGAGCAGATAGCAAATCCAGATAAAGTGGCTCAAGTAATTTCGCAGTTAATAGATAACGAACAAGAGGAGGATAAAAGAAGATAATATGGATCTTACAAATATAAACATCTTTGATTTTATAGTAAGCACAATGGTTACAATTTCCCTTTTGTTGCTTTGTGTTTTGTCGTTAATTATGGTTCGTCAAGCGGGCTTAATGAATAAAGTTGTGAACTATCCAATAGGAGGGAGTTTAAAAGTGTTAGTTTGGGGATTTTGTATTCTTTGTATAGCGATCACTGGTATAGTTATTGTAGTGTGAATAATGGTTTTGGAATAAATTTTTTAAGATATATTTGTGAGGAAGATGCCAGTTCTTGGTCTCAGATTTTTGCTAGATTGCCGTTTGATGAAGCTGAGCTGAAGCAAAAAGGAGCATTGTTTGGGCTAATAAAAAATGATGTTAAGGAAAACTGGGCTGAGGTAGAGATGGAAATAACGAATTGGGTGGAAGAGTATTTTAATGGAGTGGAGGTGGGTGGAAACCTGGCGGATTTTTTTGGAAAGTTTGATGATAAATACGACGATTTTGAGAGTTTGTGGGTTTGGATAACCATGGAGGGTTTGGAAAGAAAAATAAAAATTGTAGGTAAGGGTGGGGTAAAAATTGTTATTTGTAGAAAAGAGACAAAAATAAATTTAAGTGAAAACTTAAAAAGAGGAAAGGTGATCTCTGGAGATATTGGTGTTGGTGATGAGATTAGAATGTGGTTGGGGGCATTAAGTGATGATTTTGAAACTTGGGACGGAGAAGTTGCTAATCAACTAAGTTGTTTTTCAGCGTTTAAAATTACAATTGGAGAGATGAATCAGCCTGTGGTCGAAAGTGATGGTTCGCAAATAACAGAGGAGGCTGGAGATAGTTTAGAAGTTGTCGACGAACCACAGGTAGAGGTGGTTCCCGCAAAAGTAGAGAGTGGTAGTAATGGTATAGAAGAAGTAAAAATTTTTGAAAATGAGAGTTTGGCGACGGACAAGATTGTTGGGAAATTAACGTTTATTTTGAAGATTAAAAATTGGCTGAGAAGAAGAAATTTTGAAAAAGTTGACCGATCTGTTATGGCAGACAAGCGAAAAAAGTTTTCTCTCGTTTTGGGTGGTGTGTTTTTGGTTTTACTAGGTTTGAGTTTGGTTTTTGGAGGATTACAGAAGAAGAGTAATGAGTATGAAAAGAAGTGGTTAAGTTTTTCGGAGCCAATTGAAAAAAATATAAGTGAGGCGGTTGGCCTTGGGAAGTTAAATCCTGGAGGGTCCAGGAAGTTAATTGAAGACGCGAGGACTTCTTTTGAACAAAAAAAGACTGAGTTTGGAGACGAAAAATATAAAGAAAAAGTTATCAGCCTTGGTAAAAAAATTGATGAAGCTTGGGTGAGTGTTTCGGGAGAAAAAAGCGGAAATCTGACAGAAGCGGTTAACTTGGATCTCATACGGGCAGGGGTTAATGCTAGCAGGGTAAGCTACGTGAGCGGAGAAAAACTGGTAGTTATTAGTTCTTTGTCTGGATTGGTTATGTCGGTTGACACAAAAGAGAAAGAAGTTAAGGTCGTCGCGGGTAAGGGAGCGGGTTTGGGATGGATAGATGCGGTTTCGGATGGACGTAAAGTTTTTGTAATGAATAAAGGAGGGTTGTTTACTGCGGGGAATGAGTTATCACCCTTGGCGTTTGATACGGCGATAACAGATCCGATTGCCATGTCGCGATTTGGAGCTAATCTGTATGTGTTGGAAAAAGGGAACAAAGAAATTTTTAAATTTTTGATAGGTGAAAGTGGTTTTGGAGAGAGAGCAAGGTGGTTAAAGGAGGGGCAGGCAATCTCTGACATCCCAGTAGATATGGATATTGACGTTGACGTTTGGGTACTGGAAGAAAAAAATCAAATAGAAAGATTTAGGAGGGGGGTGCGGGAACCCTTTGGTTTGCGAGGTCTGCCACAAGGGAAGGTTTTTGAGAAGATTTCGGTAGAAAAAAATGGAGACAGAATTGCTTTGCTAAGCTCTAGTTCTGGCCTGGTAGTGTATTGCAGTAAGTTAAGTGGAAGTTGTGAACAGCAGGTTTTATCGGATAAATTGAAGGAGGCAAGGGATGTTGAGTTTAACGAGGCAAATGTTTTGATGGTGTTGTTGCCAGGTTCTGTTGGAGTGTTAAACTAGAGTCGTGTCACTTGTAAACAAAAAAGCCAGATTTGATTATGAGATTATAGAGTCTTACGAGGCTGGTATTGTGCTGACCGGAGCTGAAGTTAAATCTGTTCGTTCTGGAGGGGTTAATTTTGCGGGAGCAAGGGTGGTATTTGATGAAGGGGAGGCAAAAATAATTGGGCTTAACATTTTGAAATATAAGTTTGATTCGGCAGAAAACTATGAGCTAAGCCGAGCCAAAAAAGTATTGCTTCACAAGAAGGAAATCCTAGAAATTCATACCAAAATGAGATCGGCTGGATTGACTTTGGTGCCTGTGAAGCTGTATAATAAGGGTAGTCTCGTAAAGGTTCAAATAGCTTTGGTTAGAGGTAAGAAAAAATACGAAAAAAGAGAAGCTATAAAGAAAAGGGATGTTGAGGCCGGGTTAGCGAGAAGATTAAAAAGTAACTAGCTGAAAGGCAAAATAATATGGACATTTTTTGGTCGAAAATAATGCCAACCTGTGTGTTGCAATTTCCTTGGGGAAGAGAATTTAGTGCCAAAATGAGTGTAAAAAAATGGGAAGATAACATTGCTGTTAAGGTGGAAAAAATGACAGACGATGAATTTGATTTATTCCTTTCGGCTGTTGTTATGCAGTCTAGTAAGGATCAAATGATGGGAGTAGCTTTGACGGAAAAAATTCAATTTTTTAGAAGCCTGAGGAAGTAGTTTTATTTGAACAGGGGGTAAATGTAATTTTCTAGTTCCATTTTGTTAATCTCTGGCATATTGTCCCCAAGAAATATCACCCCTCTTGATTTTTTTGTAATTTTTTGAAATATATAGGTTTGATTTTTTGATAGACCAAATGATTTATGGCACGCAAAAATATCAGGATCTATTTGCCACAGCTCTTTTGTTTCAGCTCTATTGTGAAAATTATTTATTAGTTGGCGAAGCCTCATTTTGTGAACTAATTGATTTAACGGATACGTGTTTTTTAAAGGGGGGAGTAAAACATCGTCGCTTATTCTCATAGAGTTGACTAAACCGGCTGCTGGCTTCAGCGGACACCCACAAGCCATAATATAGATGTTTTTGTTGATATTTCTTATGTCCTTGAGAAGCTTTGATAATAGTTTATCGGGAGCAGATTGGTTTGAATATTTTGGATAAAAATGACCAGCGTACAAAAAATCAACCTTGAGGAGGCTTACTTTCCAATCATTAATTATTGTTTTGAAGCAATTGAGAATATATGCATATGCATCATCCAATTCTAAATTAAGAATATATTTTTTGTCAGGCAACAGAAAGTCAAAAAAGTAATTTTTTTTTCCGTTTGGATAAAATCCAAGTCTATTTTTTATAAACCAATCTGGGTGTTTTTTAAAAAGTTCAGATTTTGGATCGGCTAAAAAAGGAGCAACCCACAAGCCAGTTTTAAAGCCCAACTCTGAGTTTTTTTGAACAGTTTGTTTCAATCCGTTGGGGAACTTATTTAAGTTTGTTATATTCCAGTCTCCCCACGTGGTCCAACCATCATCTATTTGAATGTATTCTATTGGTGCCTCTTTTTTATGGTTAGCGAACCATTGGGCAATTGATAGTAGATATTTTTCGGTTACTTTTGTTCCTGTAGATGGCCAAGAACTCCAGCCGTAAATTGGTTTGTTGGGGAGGGAGTGATGATTGTTGGTTGCAACAGAATCTGTCTCGTCAAAAGGAGAGTAATTTCTGATTCTTTTTAGAAAATATTTTTTATGGTTGGTATTGCTCCAAGATTGCCATCCCTTGAGGATTATTTTATTATTTTTCATGGGTTACTGTTTTGAGTATATCAAGGAGAAGTAATAAAAAAGCCTCCACAAGGGAGACTTTTTTTATATGTGGAGACGGGGCGCCACTTCTTGAACCGTTCCTGTTGTCTCTCATTTCTTCGGTGAATGATAACTGGCACTTGGAAAATGACAACCGTTGGCTTTTGCTTCCACCCGAAAAAAGCGATAGTCTTTCTTCGTATAATAGTTATAGTGACTATAAATACTAAACCTAAGCAATTACCCAAACCAAAAGAAGTTGTGCTTGTTCGTCAGCCACGAATTAGAATACTTGATGACGGCTACGACTCGGGTATCTCAGGTTTTGTCAGTTCCCTTCAATCAGTCAATCTCAACGCTCCCGAAGCCTCACAAAATGCTCATTCCATAAGCGACAACCGAGGCGGAAGAATAGAGCTTGGCTTGGAGAATTACATAAAGAAGTAAGACCTTGAACCTTGTAAGACGGAGGTCAGACAAGCAATAAAATGGACGAAGAAACCGACATTATTTTCCGAAAGGTGGAGCCTTTCTTGAAGTGCGGTCTGAGCCTCTACAAAGCCTGCTTACAGGCTCAAATACCCAAAAGCACAGCATATGACCTATATAGGAATAACAAGTCATTCTCGGAAAGAATAGACACTAGTAGAAATTACTACTCCGTGCTTGTAACAAAGCAAGACCGAGGCAAGAAATTACAACCGTTGGAAGTTAGGCTCGTTCAGTGGATAGCCACAAATAGCCGTGCTCTCAAGGGTGAGTATGGGGACGAGCCTGAGAAGCTAGATGATGAGCTTAAAGAGGACGATGCCATCACCCTGCTTCAAAAGATAATCAATGACTGCTCTGGGAGAAACCAGCCAGAAGAGACTGCTGATATATAATTTATCAATGATAGAAGTCAATCAAAATCTAGAAGTATATTTAACCCCAGAAGCTGAAGCTGAGTGTCAAGTACCCGTTTCTTTGAACACTTTGTGAACGACTAAGTTGTTTTTAAACT
>CAZPFY010000003.1:0-54549 GCA_964586045.1 uncultured Pseudomonadales bacterium
TGATGGGCCGATAGCTCAGCTGGTTAGAGCGTCGAGCTTATACCTCGAATGTCCCTGGTTCGAATCCAGGTCGGCCCACAAGAAGCGTGAGATAGAACAGATGTTAGAATAAGGATAATGGTTAAAAAGAAACTAAAGAAAAAGTTGCAAGATAGAGTTCTTCGGGTTTCCAGTGCTGTTTTGGAGCAGAATGACTTTGCCCAGAGTAAGTCTTGGCCGCAAGAGATGATGATAAATGGAGACCTTGATCTTGGAAAAAGCGGTAATCCGGTAACTATTTTTATAGAAGATGAGATAACTGGAGAACAGCTGGAGATATCTGGCGTTAGAAACGCCTTTTTGATTGTCGAAGATTCCCGTAAAAAAATTTCAGGTTGGTTAGCTATGGCAATAGGCTCAGTGGATAAGATGAACGCTGTACTAAGTTTTTTGTCTCAATCTACCTTGGAAGCACTGAAGCGGTTTACAGGTCGATAAGTTTTGGTTTGTCCTTAGCTGGTTTCTCAGAAATGAATTCTAAGTATTTTTCAGTGGTAGATAGTCTTTTGTGGCCAACGAGCTTGCTTATGTAAACTAAAGGACTGCCAGAGGTAAGCTGTTGGGCAATAAAAGTGTGCCTTAAATCATTAACCTTAGCATTTTGGATACCAGCAATGTGGAAATAGCGGTCCAAGTTAGAACGAATGTTGCGGATTAAGAAAGTGTTACCAGTTTTGGTGATAAAAACACTGTCGTTGGTGCTTTTTGGTCTTATGGCGATGTATTTTTCCAAAGACTCTTTGGCTGGCTGATTGAAAGGGATAGTTCTTTCTGGATGAGATTCAAAGGCACGAATAATCATTTGATTTGTTTGGAAATCAATATCTTTGATTTTGAGATTGGCAAGCTCAGAAATTCTCATGCCTGTTTGAAGTAGGAGTTCGACGATGGCTGCCATACGCAGGTCGTCTTTGCAGACGTCTCTCAAGGCACGATATTCAAGCTTGTTTAAAAGTCTGGGTGGTTTGATGTCGTATTTGGGGTGGGTGACTTCGGTGGCAGGATTGTCGACAATGACACCATTGACTTGGATGTAAGAGAAGAAGCTCTTGATGGAGTTAATTTTGCGAGAAATTGACTTAGTGGTGTAGTTTTTTTGAGACAAGTCCTCTTTGAAGGCGTCAATGTCAGCCTTAGTAATGTCTTTAAGGGAGTCTTTACCGTTTTTGCTGATAAAGTCGGTGAGTTGCTCTATATCTTTAGAGTAGGCTAAAATGGTAGCAGAAGCTCTGCCTTGTTTGGAGAGGTTCTCTTTGAAGCTATTTATAGCGGATTTGGCGTTTTGTTCCATATATGACGTCTATTATAACACTCTAGGTCTACAAATGCAAGTATCAAAAAGAGCTCGCGATGGAGGTGTCAAAAAGGGGTGGTTGGGATGGGTGTTTTTGGTTGTTATTTGGCTATTAATTGTGTCGATGAGTAGGGACTACTTTCAGACAAAAAAGGGGTTTTTGAGGATAAAAGAGACTGAAAGTCGTTTGGTTGAGGTTAAAAGTAAGAATGCGGAGTTAGAAAATAGATTGAAAGAGGTGAGCCTGCCAGAATATAAAGAAAGGTTATTGAGAGAGAAGCTAAATTTACAAAGATCCGATGAGCTAGTGGTTATTTTGCCGGGTTTGGGAGCTAAAGTTATAAGACAAGAAAATACACAAGAAATACACACAAATTGGAGAAAATGGATGAGCCTGTTGGGATTTTGACGGAAAAAGGATCTTTGTTGCGGGGCTAGGGATCCGCCCCCTAATTAATCAGGATTATGAGCCCTGAAAGATACTTACCTTCCCCCCGCAAAGAGGGAACAGGCTTATTTTAGCACGGATTTAGGTTCTATTGTAAACGAAAGTGGTTTCGTGGCTGGTGGATGTTAAAATATTAAAGACCGTCTTTCTTGAAGGCGAAATGAGGCAGGGTAGCTCAAATGGTTAGAGCGGAGGATTCATAAACCTCAGGTAGTGGGTTCGATACCCACCCCTGCTACTATAATAAAGATATGAAAAAGAGAATACTGACGGGCGATAGGCCTACCGGAAAGCTACACCTTGGTCATTTGCTGGGATCGTTACAGAATCGAGTTAAGCTTCAGGATGAGTATGAACAATTTGTGTTAATCGCCAACGTCCAAGCCTTGACGGACAACTTTGAGAACCCAGAGAAGGTTTCAGAGAGTATGTACGAGCTTTTGTGTGATTATTATGCGGTGGGAATTGACTTTGAGAAATCGACGGTATTTGTTCAAAGCGAAGTGAAACAAATTCATGAGATATTTGTGTACTTGTCGAATTTTGTAACGATTCAGCAAATTAGCCACAATCCAACCATAAAGACCGAACTGGCTCAAAAGGGAATGGAGCAGTCGACACCTTTAGGTTTTTTTATGTATCCGGTTCATCAAGTGGGAGACATTTTGGCTGTTAACGCTGACCTTGTGCCTGTTGGTAAGGATCAGCTACCAATGATTGAAACGACGCGGGATTTGGCTAGAAAGTTTAATACTACATATAAGGTAGATGTTTTACATGAGCCTGAGGCTTTGGTGGGAGTGGAAAAGAATGTACCTGGAATTGACGGAAACGAAAAAATGGGAAAGAGCTTGAATAACGCAATTTACTTATCGGATGACGAAAAAACTTTGAGAGAGAAGGTTTTTAAAATTTATACGGATCCGGGTAGGATTCACGCTACAGATCCCGGAAAATTGGAGGGAAACATTGCATTTACTTATCATGATTTGTTTAACCATAATAAATTGGAAGTTGAAGATCTGAAATCGAGGTATGTGGTGGGTAAGGTAGGAGATGTTGAGGTAAAAGAAAAACTTTTTATTGCTATAAATGAGATTCTCACGCCAATAAGAGACAGAAGAAAAGAGGCTGAGCTGATTAAGACTGAGTTGATGGGTAAAGCCTTAGAGGGAAGTAAGCGCGTAAGTGGAATAGCTGAAGAGATAGTAGATAGAATGAAATCGGCAATGAAAATTAATTTTAAACAATGAAAGAACTAGTAAATTACGATGATTTTGGAAAACTTGAGATAAGAGCTGGGTTGATTGTAGAAGCAGACGCCCCTGAGTGGAGCGAGAAATTAATTCGCTATGTGATTGATTTTGGGGAAGAACTTGGAAAACGAACACTTTTTTCGGGAATTAGAGCTTTTTACACCCCTGAAGAATTAGTAGGTAAAAAAGTACCCGTCATTTTGAACATGGCACCAAAAAAAATGGGGCAAGAGTTTTCGGAGGGAATGGTGTTGATGGTTGACGGCACCGAGAAGCCAATAATGATATTTTTATCTGATTCAGTTGAGCTTGGGGCAGTGGTAAGATAGTTAGACAAATAAATATGCAAACTAAAAAACTAGAATTTAAGCTAAATTTAAACTTTAAGAGGATGTTGATGTGGGGGTTGATTCTCTTTTTGTTCTTACCAAGTTTAATAAAGTTATTTTTGGGAGGCACTGGTTTGGTGAAGAACCTGTCGCTTTCGGAAGTAATAACAGAAATTAAACAAGGAAAAATAACAAAAGTTCAGATTAGAGGAGACGATATTATGGTTTATTATCCCAAAGACGATAAAGGGGTGGAGCCGCTTGGTATTTCTCGTAAAGAGGAAGGATCTAGTTTTATTGATCAGCTTCAAAAGGCGGGTGTGGATGAAAGTAAGGTAAAAATTGAGGTTGTGTCGCAAGACTTCGGAAAAGCCTTTTGGGATGTTGTTTCGTTGATGCTTCCTATTGTTGGTTTTGGCTTGTTAATGTTTTATATGATGAGAAAGCAAGGTGGGGGTGGCGATATGTTTGGAATTGGAAAAAGCAAGGCGAAATTATTTGCAAAAGGAAAACAAAGTATTAAATTTGCAGATGTGGCTGGAGTGGATGAGGCAAAAAAAGAGTTGGTTGAAGTGGTAGACTTTTTAAAGAACCCAAAAAAATATTTGGACTTAGGAGCTAGAACCCCCAAGGGTGTTTTGCTTACTGGTCCGGCTGGGGTAGGGAAAACGCTTTTGGCAAGGGCTGTGGCAGGTGAGGCGGGAGTTCCTTTCTTTTCGATGGCTGGTTCTGAGTTTATGGAAATGCTGGTTGGAGTTGGAGCTAGTAGGGTTCGAGATCTTTTTGATACGGCCAAGAAAGCAGCTCCGGCAATTATTTTTATAGATGAGATGGATGCTATTGGTAGAACCAGAGGTGCTGGTGGGGCAATGGGTGGGCACGACGAAAGAGAACAGACGCTAAATCAGATTTTGGTAGAGATGGATGGATTTTCGAAAAATGAAAATGTAATAGTGATGGCGGCGACGAATAGACCAGATGTTTTGGATCCGGCTTTGGTACGACCAGGAAGATTTGATAGAAGAGTAACCCTTGATTTACCAGATATAAAGGGGCGAAAAGAGATTTTGGAAATTCACAAAAAAGGTAAGCCCTTTGCAAAAGCAGTTAACTGGGATAAGGTTGCTCAGGGAACGGTAGGTTTTTCGGGGGCTGACCTTGAGAATATGTTAAATGAGTCAGCTATTTTGACCGCAAGAGATAATAAAAAAGAAATTGGAACTAAGGATATTGAAGAAGCAGGTTTGAAAGTTAAGATGGGCCCGGAGCGAAGAAGACTTTCCAGTGACTTGGAAAAAAAGATGACGGCTTATCATGAAATGGGACATGCTTTGGTAGGACACTTGCTTTCCGGAACAGATCCAATTCACCGAATTAGTATTGTAGCTCGAGGAATGGCCCTGGGTTTTACGATGAGTAGGCCAATGACAGATAAGTATCAGCAAACAGAGAGTGAGCTAAAACACAACATTGCGATGATGCTAGCAGGAAGAGCAGCAGAGAAAATTATTTTTAATGAACTTACGGCTGGAGCGAGCAATGACATAGAGAGAGCAACTATGCTGGCGCGACGAATGGTGGTTGATTTTGGAATGAGTGTTCTTGGTCCAATATCGCTTAGTCAGTCGATGGAGAGTAACTCCTGGGGTTATGTGAATGGAGACTCGGGAAAATTGTCTGAAGTGATGCAAACAAAGGTGGACGAGGAAATAAAAAAGAAAATCGACGAAGGATATGGCTTGGCGGAAAGATTGATTAAAAAGCACAAAAAAATATTAGATAAGTTGTCGAATAAAATTATTGAGGTGGAATCGATGGAGCAAGACGAATTTGAAGAAATTGTTGGAATGACTAAAGGGTAATTTGAATAAATGAAAAAATTAATACTAATAGACGTTAATGCTTTGTTGCACAGAGCTTTTCACGCTTACCCGCCGTTTACGACACCAAAAGGTGAATTAGTTGGGGCGGTTTATGGTTTTACATCGCTGTTGTTTTCTGTCATTGAAAAACTTTCACCAACGCATGTTGTTGTCGCTTGGGATGTAAAAGGGGAGCTGTTGAGAAAAAAAGAGTATGGGGAATATAAAGCAAACAGGGGGCCGATGGATGAGACCTTGGTTTCGCAGATAGAGAGAACGAAAGAGGTTGTCGAAGCATTGAACATTCCTCAGTTTGGAATAGAAGGGTATGAGGCAGATGATATTATTGGAACTTTATCAATGGTAGGTGAAGAAAAAACTCAAAAACCCAAAAACCCAAAAACTCAAGATATAGAAGAAATTCAAGTAATTATTGTGACTGGAGACAGAGATTCTTTGCAGTTAATTCAGGGCAAGAAAGTGGTGGTTTATTTGCCTATACAGAACAAATATGCGCAATCGGTTGTTTTTGATGAAGATAAGGTAATGGAGGTGTATGGAATTAAGCCCAAACAAGTTGTCGACTTGAAGGGTCTTATGGGCGACGCCTCGGATAACATTCCTGGTGTAAAGGGAATCGGAAAGGTAACAGCAACAAAACTGATTAAAGATTTTGGTTCGGTTGAAGGAGTGTATAAAAATATTGATAGCAAAGAAATTAAGCCAAGAACAAGAGAGTTACTCCTTGCGGATAAAGAGATGGCGATTAAAAGTAGGCATTTGGCAGAAATAGTTAGGGACGTACCAATGGAATTTAGCTGGGAGGATTGTTTGCTTGCGGATTATGATAAGAAAAAAGTGGTCGACTTGCTGACTGAGCTAAACTTTAAAAGTTTGCTTGGGAAGTTGCCAGAGGAGAATTTTGAAAAAGAAATAGTAGATATCTTTATATGAAAGTAGCTTTGGTTCATGATTATATAAAGGAGTTTGGGGGAGCAGAGAGAGTTTTGAAGTCGCTTTCTGACATATATCCAGAGTCTCCGATTTATACTTCGTTTGTACTTAGAGATTCGAACTGTGCTAAAGCATTTGGAGACAAAAAAATTATTGAGAGTAAATTGGGTTGGCTATTGAAGCATTTTAATTTGTATAGTCCATTGCGATTTTTGGCGCCTTTGGTATGGCGGAGTATTGATCTTTCGGAGTATGATTTGGTAATTACCTCGTGCTCTTCATTCTTTGCTAGAGGGTTTAGGGTGCGACCAGAAACAACGGTAATAGCTTATTGTCATACGCCGCCCAGGTTTTTGTATGGATATGAAACGAGTATTAATTTGCAAAGATTTTGGATCGTTAGAGCTTATGCGGTTGTGGTGAATCACTTTTTGCGGATTTTTGACCTTTGGAGCTCACAAAGAGTGAATTTTTGGATTGTTAATTCTGAGAACGTGAGGAAAAGGGTGTGGAAATTTTATCGAAAAGAAGCGGTTGTTGTTTATCCGCCGGTAAAAGTAGAAGAATTGATTGAAAAAGCCAAGAAGGCAAAGAAGGAAGATTACTTTTTAATCGTGTCGCGATTGGTAGGGGCAAAGGGAATAGTAGAGGCGGCAAAGGCTGTTACTAATTTGGGTTATAAATTAAAAATATCAGGTGAGGCCGTTGGGTTTTCGAGTATTAAAAAAGAACTGTTGAATATGAAGGGGGTTGAGCTTTTGGGGCGTGTAAGTGATGCTAAGATAGGAAAAATATTTGCAAAAGCGAGAGGGTTTATTGCCTTGGCAAAAGAAGAAGATTTTGGAATAACTCCCGTAGAGGCGATGGCGGCCGGAACTCCGGTAATAGCTTTTAATGGAGGTGGTTTTAAAGAAACTGTAATTGACGGAGAAACAGGAGTGTTGGTCAATGATCTTGAGGAAAAAACTTTAGAGGAAGCGATAAAAAAAATTATTAGACGTGTTTGGAAAAAAACAGAATTGCAAAAACGAGCAATGTTGTTTTCGGAAAAAAGGTTTGTAGGTGAAATAAAGAAAGTTGTTAAGTGGGTGGTAACTGAAAAGTAGATGCCAGAATTGCCAGAAGTTGAAACAATCGCTGTTCAATTAAATGAAGTATTAATCGGTAAGATTGTAAGCAACGTAGTGATTCACAGGGAGAAGAATTTTTTGGGGAGTTCCGAGGAGCTAATTGGAAGGAAAATAAAGAAAGTGGGTAGAAAGGCGAAGATGGTAGGGATAGAATTTGAGGGTTACGAAAATCTTGTTCAAGTGCATTTAAAAATGACTGGACAATTAATTTTCCAGGAGAAAATTAAAAAAACTCAAGAACTCAAGGAAACAAGAACTCAAAATTTTGAAAACCGAGTAGTGGGGGGGCATCCCACTTCTGATTGGGTGAAGAGCTTGCCAAGCAAACACACTAGAGTTGAGATTGTTTTTGAGGATGGATCGGTTTTATTTTTTAATGACATGAGAGCTTTTGGGTGGATGAGGATTGTAGAAAAAACTCAAAAAATCGAAAACTCAAAAAATCAAATTCCGGATGTGGTGGATAAAGAATTTAGTTTGGACTATTTTGAAAGAGTATTAAAGAAATATAAAAGACCAATAAAAATAGTGTTGTTGGATCAACAATTAATGGGAGGAATAGGAAATATTTATGCCAATGACGCTCTTAATTTAGCGAGAATTTTGCCAACCAGAAAAGCTAGTGAACTAAGTAAAAAAGAAGTTGGTGTATTGCATAAGGCCATAAAGTTTGTAATTGATTTGGGAATAAAGTGTGGGGGAGCTAGCGCGGCTAATTATGTAGACACAAAAGGACTTGGTGGAACTTACCAGAATTACTTTTTGACTTATAAACAAGACGGGAAGCCTTGTAAAAATTGTGGGGAGAAAATTGTTAAGATTAAACTTGGAGGAAGAGGGACTTTTTACTGCCCTAACTGCCAAAAATAAATTTATTTGCTTTTCGGTCACATCCTTTGTTGTCGACCGAAAGATTTCGCCCGCGTCGAAATTTTCTTGTTTGCGGTGCCTAGACTCCTGAGTACAGGAGACCATGCTCTACGCACCTTGCAAAATATCGCCACAAAGGATATGACCTTGGCAAATAAACTTATTTCGAGTTATTTTTGTTAATTTGCGGTTAATAATTAGCTTGATGATATACTTTAGGCGTGGGAATAAGGAAATTAAGCTTAACTGATTTTAGAAATTATGAGATAAAAGAAATAGATTTTGGTGATGGAGTGAACGTGATTTTTGGGGAAAATGCTAAAGGGAAAACGAATATTTTGGAGGCGGTTTATTTGATTAGTATTGGAGAAAGTTTTAGGGCCAGGCGTACTGAAGAAATGGTGAGGTTTGGGATGGAACTTGGAAAAGTGAAAGCGGATGTTGTCTGGGAGAATGGAGACTGTCAGGATATAGAAGTGATGGTAAATGGAGGAATAGTGATGGGAAAAGTGGTAAACAAAAGAAAGTACCTAATTGATGGTGTGTCTCGAAGGAGGAAAGATCTGCTGGGTTTGGTGCCGGTGGTGATTTTTCGTCCTGAGGATGTGGAACTGGTTAGTGGTTCGGCGGATATTCGAAGAAAATTTATGGATAGACTATTGATTCAAGTTGACAAGGTATATGAGAATAGCATCACGACTTACGAACAAGCTCTTAAAAGAAGAAATAAAATATTGGACGCGATTAGAGACGGGTCGGCAAATAGATATGCTTTGACTTTTTGGGATTCTCTTTTGATTAAACATGGTAATGTGGTAACGGTGAAAAGACAGGAATTGGTGCAGTACATTAATGATTTGTTTGCTAGGAGCGAGCTGTTCAAAAAAATAAAACTTAATTATGAAATGAGTACTATAAGTGAGTCGCGGCTAAATCAGTATAAGGATGCGGAGGTGGCTGTAGGATACACTTTGGTAGGGCCACACAAAGACGATTTGGTAGTAAATGAAGGCGAAAGGAATCTTTCGACTTTTGGATCGCGCGGAGAACAGAGAATGGCGGTTTTGGCATTGAAAATGGGGGAAATATATTTTTTGGAAGAAATGGGTAAGAAAAAAGCGTTGTTGCTTTTGGATGATATTTTTTCGGAACTGGACGCAGTTCACAAACAAGAAGTTTTGAGAGTAACCGAAGGCAGGCAGGTTATAGTAACTACAGCAGATGAGAGTGACGCCTCAATGTTTAAAAAAGCGAAGAGAATTGATTTGGATTAAAAAATTATTCGGTGATTTTTTTGCTGATTTTGGTGAGTTGGTAGGAAACAAAAACGGCAAAGATGGTGATGAGAATGGCGTAGATAAAAAGGGAGAGAGCACCTGAACCCTTGGAAAAGTAGGGCTTGATATAGACGTTGACGTATTCCGTAATGGCTTCGTTCCAGGCTAAGGCAGCAACCAAGCCGAGAGAAGAAGTGGCTAAGGTAAGGGTTTGGGCGAGGATTTTGAGATGAACTTGGGAAGGAGATTTCTTTTTGAGCATAGATATATTATAAAACTCAAAAACTCAAAAAACCAAAAACTCAAAATGAGGTGTTGATACAAGAGCTATCTGCGCATATAAACGCTGCGCTTGTTGTTGACTTGATATAAAATACATGTGAAATGAAAATAGAGAAATTTGAGGAAAGATGGTTTTTGGAATCAAAAACTTTTAAAGAGGCAAAAAGTAAATTTTCTGGTGGCCAAGTAACGATTGTTGGGGGAAGTAATTTGTTTCATGGGGCACCAATAATGGCTCTAAAAGCTTGTAGTAGAGTTGTGGGAATGGTTTATTTTGCAAGTCCAAAGGATGATAAAGGGGCGGCAGACATAATAAAAAGTGAGGTTCAGTCATTTGTTTGGATACCAGAAGACGACGTTGAGGGTTACATAGAAAAATCGGATGCGGTGCTTATAGGACCAGGAATGATGAGAAGCCATGTTAAAGAACATGGTTTTGTTTGTGATGATGAAGGAAAAATAACTAGAGAAATGACACTTGGTCTATTTAAAAAGTTCCCGCAGAAAAAATGGATTGTTGATGGTGGCGCTTTGCAAGTAATACATGTGAACGAAATTCCTAAGGGGGCAATAGTGACCCCAAATAGTAAAGAGTTCGAGATGATTTTTGGGATTAAGCAGCCAGAAGAAGTTGAAAAGAGGGGTGAATTAATTTTTAAAACTGCAAAAGAAAATGGAATTGTAATTTTGATAAAAGATGAGGTGTCGGTGGTAAGCGATGGAGAAAGAGTTGTAACAATCCCTGGAGGAAGCGATGGTTTGGTAAAGGGTGGGGTGGGGGACACAACGGCAGGTTTGGTTTTGGGATTTTTGGCAAAGGATGAACCTTTGTTGGCGGTATGCTTAGCATCCCATTTAATAAAATTGGCTGGCAAAGAACTAATGCAAGAAAGAGGTTTGATGTTTAGCGCTCAAGATGTCGCGGAAAAGGTGCCATTGGTTTATGGAGAAATGTTGGGAAGATTGTGATTCACCGCAAAATATGCGAAAATAAAAGAAGTGTTTTTCCCAAAGTACGAAATATCTACCCGATTGCTGAATAGCCTGATAAAAGTGGAGGTTGATTTGAACATATTAAGAAACATAGAGATTCCGACTGAGTGGCAATTTCGCTTAAAGAAAGAAGTTTTGGCTAAGAGGCTGACAAGTAGTTTGAGGTTTGTAGACATTGACTTGAGTAGTGAGCTAATTGGAAAAATATTGGTTGATGATCCAGGGCGAGATGAGAGCGTTGCCGAGATAGCTTTACGTTTAGGAGTTGCGGTAAAGGAGAGAGATTTACAAGCGGTTATAAACTGGCTAAATGGTCAAAGACTGGTTGATCAGATTGTATATTTGTCGACTAAATTTAGACAAAATGAAGTGGGTGAAAAAGAACTGGTACAGTTAAATAAATTAGTTGGGGAGAGGCTGGTAAGTGTTGAAAGTTTGGGTTCGTGGAGAACGGATTCTTTTGTGGAGGGCTCGGTACTCGATCACCCTAAGTCTCACGAGGTGCCATACCAACTAGAAGATTTGCTGAACTGGAATAAAAACGTGACAGTGGAGACTATTCATCCTGTATTAAGATCGGTAATTTTGTTTGGGGAACTACTTAGAATAAGACCTTTTTTGCACAATAATTTGCAGACAGTTACTTTTTTTTGTCAGTTAATTTTGGGTGCGTCTGGTTACGATATGACTTATTGTGTTTTGGAAGAAGAATTGTTTAAAAATAAACACAACTTATTTGAAGTTGTGGCAAAGATGAATGATTCGGGTAGTGGTTGTGGGGAGCTTATGGAATATGTGGTTGGCGGTATGGCTGTAGCTTGTGAAAAAGCGAGATTGAAAGTATTGAGTGCTACAGGAGAGTCGGTTAAATATAAGACAGAGGCTGGGCGAGCTGTAGCGCTGACAGAGCGACAGGTGGCACTTATGGAAGAATTGACGGTAAAAAATCAGCTTACAATAAAAGAACTTCGTCAAGTATTGCCTTTGGTGTCTGACGATACTATTTTGAGAGACCTTAAGGACTTGGTGGGAAAGAAAATGATAAGAAAGAGAGGAAAGACAAAGGGAGCGGTGTATGTATTAGGAAAGGCAAAAGGTTTAAGTTGATATACTATCTGTATGCTGTTTAGAGAATTTGCTGAGTATTTAGAAAAATTGGAGAAGATATCTTCTCGATTGGAGATTACTACATTGCTTGCGGAACTTATTAAAAAGTTTGAGCCAGGTGAGGCAGCAAAAGGTATCTACTTGACCCAAGGCCTGTTGGGTCCGATATTTGACAATAGAGAATTCAGTATGGCGGCTAAGATGGTAATTCGATCGGTGGCCTTGGCTTTTGAAAAAAGTGCTGAGGTTGTAGAAAAAGAGTATAAAAGAGTTGGGGACTTGGGTGAAGTGGTCGTAAATTACGGGGTGGATAAAAAAACGAAGAATATTAGTTTGACTGAGGTTTTTGAAGATTTGAGAACGATTGCTTATTTTGAGGGTGCTGGTAGCCAAGAATTGAAAGTAGGCAAGCTTTCGGAGCTAATTGGGAAGATATCTTTTTTAGAAGGAAAGTTTGTAGTGAGAATGGTGATGGGTAAATTGCGTTTGGGTTTCTCGGAGAAAACGGTTTTTGATGCTCTATCGCAGATAGAAAGCGGAAATAAATCCTTGAGAAAAGAAATGGATAAAGTTTATCAATTGTATCCGGACTCTGGAGAAATAGTGAGAGCTTTTAAGGAAGATGGTTCAGGTGGACTAAAAAAAATTAAAGTGAAAGTGGGGGTGCCGATTGTCCCAGCTCTTTGCCAACGACTTAATACCTACGAGGAGATAGTGAAAAATATGGGTGAAGTAGCGATTGAGCCGAAATATGATGGAACAAGAGTGCAGATACATTTTAAAAAAACCAAAAACTCAAAAAATCAAAATGATGTTTTGATAAAGAGTTTTACGAGGAATTTGGAGGAGAGTAGTGCGATGTTTCCGGAGCTTAAAAAAATGGCAGAGTACACAAACGCTGACGAGCTAATTTTGGACTGTGAGGCAGTGGGGTATGATCCAAAAACAGGGAGAATATTGAACTTTCAGGAAACAATAACGAGAAAACGAAAACATGGAGTAGAAGAAGCAGCGGCTAGTGTGCCATTGAGGTTTTTTGTTTTTGATGTTTTGTTTTGGAATGGGGAGAGCTTGCTTTCTAAAAACTACTTTGAAAGAAGAGAGTTGCTAAAAAAAATAATTTTGAAAAATGAGACTTTGGTGGTTGATGAGTTTGTAAAAACTAATAATCCGATAGAACTTGAAGAAATTCACACTCGATTTTTGGAGGAGGGATATGAGGGGGCTGTAATGAAGATGTGGAGTGGTGAGTATTTGCCTGGTAGACAAGGTTGGAACTGGGTAAAAATTAAAGAGGCGGAAGGAACAAGTGGAAAACTGGCCGATACATTTGATCTTGTGGTTTTGGGTTATTACTACGGAAGAGGTAAGAGGGCTGGTTTTGGTATGGGTGCTTTTTTGGCGGGATTAAAAAAAGGGGAAGAGTGGGTGTCGATAGCCAAAATAGGAACAGGGCTGACAGACTTGGAGTTTAAAGAGTTGAGAAAAAGATTGGATGCGCTTGAGTTGCAAAAGAAGCCTGAAAACTTTTTGGTAGAAGATATTTTGGCCCCAGATGTATGGGTTAGTCCTAAGGTAGTAGTTGAAATTGCGGCAGACGAAGTAACCAAAAGCCCATCTCACTCTGGAGGACTAGCTTTACGATTTCCCAGACTGGTTCGATTTAGAGATGATAAGGGAGCAGAACAATCTACGGGTTGGGAGGAAATATTAAGTATTGCAAAGATATCGGGGAATGAAATAAGTTAAAAACTCAAAAAATCAAAAACTCAAAATGATGTTTGTTGGTTACAGGAGGTGGTAGGTGTATTAGAATAGAGGGATGGAAACTATAAAAAAGCTGGTGGATGTTTTTTTGCACATAGATAAAAATTTGGCAATGGTTACTAGCCAGTATGGCTTTTTGACTTATGGTATCTTGTTTTTAGTTGTTTTTATGGAAACGGGATTTGTGGTAACACCTTTTTTGCCTGGGGATTCCTTGCTTTTTGCCTCTGGAGCTTTGGCGGCTTTGGGTAGTTTTAATTTTTGGATTTTATATCCCCTGATGCTTGTGGCAGCGATTGTAGGGGATACAGTTAATTATTGGATAGGGGACAAATTTGAGAAAAGTGTTTTTGACGGTAGAAGTAAGATATTTAAGAAAGAGTACTTGGAACAAGCAGAAGAGTTTTATGCTAAGCACGGGGGGAAAGCCATTGTGTTTGCTCGCTTTGTTCCTATTGTTCGTACCTTTGCTCCATTTGTCGCTGGTATAAGTAAAATGCACTATGCGGATTTTATTAAATATAATATGGTTGGTGGATTTTTGTGGGTTACCTTGTTTCTGGGTGGAGGATTTTTGTTTGGGAACTTGCCTGTGGTAAAAGAAAACTTTCACTATATGGTTTTGGGAATAATTGCGGTGTCGGTTGTTCCTATTTTTGTAGAGATTGCCAAGAGAAAGAAAAAGTAAAGTGTGCTTTAATTAAGTTATGGTAGGGGAAATACTAAAAGGCTTTTTTCTGATATTGTTGTTGGTTTTTGCTTCTGGTGTGGCCGTCGATATTTTTGAAAAAATTGCTCATGAGATAAAAATAAACAAATTGCTTTTGGCGACTTTTTTGGTTAGTTTTTCAACATCGCTGCCTGAGTTTTCGGTAGGTATTGTTTCAGCTTTGAGAGGAGAGCCACAAATTGCTTTGGGAAATTTGATTGGGGCAAATTTAGCCAATTTGAGCTGGATAATTGGAGGAGCAGCTATTGTAGCGGGAACAATTCCGGTAATTGGAGATTATTTAAGGAAGGATCTGTGGATGACGATGGGAATGGCAATGTTGCCATTTTTTATGATGACCGATGGTGAATTGTCTCGCCTGGAAGGATTCTTGCTTGTTGGTATTTATTTTTATTACGCAAAAACAATGGTTAATTATACTGAGGTGTTGAAGCATAGTAAGCTTAAGATTCACAAAAAAACACATTGGAAAATTAAAGGCCATTGGAATTGGATTGGCCAGATTGTTTTGCTTTTAGGCGCTTTGGTGATAATGGCAATATCCTCTCATTATTTAATTGAGGTGGCATTGCTAGCGACAGAGACGCTAGGAGTTAATGCCTACTGGGTAGGACTGCTTATTATTTCTTTGGGGACAACTTTACCGGAGTTGGTTTTGTCTCTTTTTGCTGCCAAACAGGGTGATGTTTCGCTGTTGCTTGGAAATATTTTGGGTAGTGTAGTTGTTAACTCGACTTTTATTTTGGGAATCATAGCGATAATTACACCGGTTGTTTTTGAATCTTCTGTCCAAAAAGGGGTGTCGGGATTGTTTTTGATAGTAATTTTGGGGCTTTTTTGGCTTTTTACGAAATCAAAACGAAAGTTGGAAAGGTGGGAGGGGCTAACCTTGGTAGGGATTTACTTGATGTTTGTAGGATTGCAATTTTTGGTGGTTTGATTATTCTTCGAACTCAATAAGGGATTGAAGTTGTTCCAGTATTTTTTGTTTTTTGATTGGCTTGTTGAGAAAAAGGTCAAGTTTGGTTATCAGATTGTCATCTGATGATTTTTTGAAAGCTTTACCACCCATTGGATATTCTTGTTTTTGATCAATGGGTTGTTTGGTTAGATATTTAAGAAGTAACGTGGCAGATTTTTGTATTACCTTGATTGTCCCGTGAGCGTGATATCGGCGGAGAGAAACAATAAAGCGGGGATCGTGGATAACTCTAAAAGAGTGGCCATTTTTATACACCCTTCGAACGAAGTCTGTATCTTCGGCAAATCCAATTTTGGGGTCAAACCCGGTTGTTTTTTTGAAAACTGAGTTTTTACATCCTATCATGGCACCCAACCCGGTAGGATTTTTGGTAAGCAAACTAGCTTCCAGTAGTAAATTGAGGCTGGTTGCGATAGTTTTGTCCTTTTGATTGTTCGTTTCGGGGAGAACCCAGCAAGTAAAAGCATCTGTTGGTTTATATATTAACTGATAGTGAAGACCTTCCAAAAAATATTTTGGGAGTCGGTTGTCGGCATCGCTAAAAATAAGATATTCTCCTCGGGATAGTTTGGCGCCCATATTTCTCTGGATAGAAACATTCCTTCTGGTGGAGCTTGTGACTTTTAGTGATGGTATTTTGTTAACGTATTCGCTTGCTTTTTTGAAAGTTTGGTCATCTGAGTGTCCATCGACTATGGTAACTTCGAAGCTCTGAAAGGTTTGATTGATTAGATCGTCAAGCAGCTTAGGAAGGTATTTTTCTTCGTTGAGAGCGGGGATGATTATTGAAAAAAAAGGTCTTTGGGGCATAAAGCCTATTATAAAACCCAAAAACCCAAAAAACCAAAAACTCAAAATAAGGTAGTGAGATAAGTGCTTACTTGATAAACGCTACGCTTGTATCAGCTTGATATAATTCATAATATGAAACTAATTGTAGGTTTGGGAAATATTGGGAAAGAGTATGTCAATACTAGGCACAATGCTGGATTTATGGCAATTGAGAAACTGTTGGCTGGGCAGATAGCAAGGCCAGATAGTAAGTTTGAGGCCGAAGTTTTTAAGGCAGGGGAGATGCTTCTTTGTAAACCAACAACCTTTATGAATGATTCTGGTAGGGCGGTACGGAAAATAATGGATTTTTATAAGTTGAGTACTGAAGATGTTGCAATAATTCATGACGATCTCGATATTGAACTTGGAGAATATAAAATACAAAAAGGGGTTGGCCCTAAAGTTCACAATGGGGTAACTTCGGTTGAACAAGCGCTCGGAACGAAAGATTTTTTGAGAGTGAGGCTGGGAATTAACAATAGGTCGGAAAGCGGATTTGGTGGGAGTGGTGCAGATTATGTATTGACTCGGTTTACGAGTGATGAACTGGAAATAATTGGCGACACAATTGAAGAAGCAATGGATGAGTTAGTTGTAGCTTTGAGCCTGTAGACTAAATAGTTCGTGATAGCGAGATTTGTTTTTCATTAATTGATTGTGGCTACCTTCTTCAACAAGAACTCCCTGTTCAATAACGAGAATTTTATCGGCTTTGCGGACAGTGCTGAAGCGATGTGAAACTAAGATGATCATTTTGTTTTTGTCAATTTTTATTATCGACTCAAAGATTTTTTCTTCTGATTCTGGGTCGACATTGGAGGTTGGTTCGTCGAGAATGATCATATGGGCATCTCGATAGAGGGTTCTGGCGAGAGCAATTCGCTGCCATTGACCTTTGCTGGGCTCGATGCCTTTGGCAAATTCTTTATCTAGAGGATTACTATACTTGAGAGGGAGGCTGTCTACAAATTTGTCCATGTCAGTATATTTGGCGACCTTTTTGATTTCCTTTAGTTTTAATTTTTTCTTGACATCTCCAAAGTGGATGTTGTCTTTGGCGGAGAAGGGATACTGGGCAAAGTCCTGGAAGAGAGCAGCAATGGCATGGCGATATGATTCTAGATCGTATTCAAAAATATTCCGACCGTTAAGAAGTATTTCTCCTTTTTGGGGTTCGTAAAAGCGACATATAATTTTGATGAGGGTAGTTTTGCCCGCGCCGTTTTCACCAACAATAGCGGTATTTTCGGTAGGATTGATGGTAAAAGAAAGATCCTTGAGATTCCAGTCGGGTGAACTTTGGTATTTGAACCAGACATTTTTGAAAACCAAACCAGATTCAATTTTTTCTGGCAAATTAACACCGGAGATTTGTTCGTCTGGTAGATTTATAAAGTTTTCGTAGTCGTTAATAAAGGTGTAGTTTTGATATAAATCACTGGACTCACGAATAAGGCGTGCGACATAGTTTGTAAAACGATTGATGGAGCTGCTAGTAGTTTGAGCGGTACCGAGAGTCATTTGCTTGATGATGGCCAGATAAAAAAGATAGACACGAGTGCCGTTTTCGAAAAGGATGAGTGGGGCAGAGTAAACTCTTTGAAGTTTGCTGTACTTAAGGCGGTGTTTCTCGTTGTCCTTGTAGTACTGAATGGCCATTTTGAGGCGGCGATTAAGAAGAATATTGACATGGTTTAAAATTTTGTTTTCGTACAAATAGCGTCCTTTTGTAGCAAAGTCATCAAGTGCTGCCCAAATCCGCCATTGGGGAGCATAGTGGTTTCTAATCGCTCTCCAGGCGTTTGTTCTCTTGATGCCGAGACTGATGCGTGGGATTGCGAGGAGGATGGCGGGGACAACAATGAGGGGCTGGAATTTTAAGATGAGGATTGAGGTACTAATGAGGCCAAAAAAGATTGAGGGAAAAGAACCGAGAGGATTGATGATGGCCCAAATAGAGTTTCCTGAAGAATCTTGAACTTTTTGAAAAGTATTTCTGATTTCTGGGTTTTCGGCTTGTGGAACTGAGAGGGAATTGATCTTTCTACTAAGTTTAATGTTGATGGTCTCTTTTATGAGACCTGATAGAGTGTTGGAATATACATCGGCGTAGTCGTTGATTAGTTGTTGGATTTGGTTGATGCAGATAGTAATGAGGGTAAGTATCAAAATTGTTTGAAGGGGCTGTATGTAGTCACCTGAAGTCATTCCCTTGAGAATGCTGTCCGTAATGTTTTTGGTGATAAGGAGATCTGGATAAACAAGTAGTCCGTCGATTGATCCGGCGATGGTGATAAAAAGAAAGTATTTTTTGTTTGTTTGCCAAGCTAAGAGAATCGTGGAACGATAAGTTCTAAGAAATTTCTTTATATTTATAAGATTCAGATTTTTGATTTTCATGAAGTGGTCAAATTAATTATAAAGAATATAAATATAAAATATAATGGTTAATATGGACACAGGTTTTAAAAAATTGGTTAATGTATTGGACAAGTTTGAGATGGGAGAAGAAAAACAAAAACGGATCAGTAGAGAGTTTCAAGATTATGCTTACCGTTTGGCGGTGGCACTGGACGATACTGCCCACACAGCAATATATATGAGGATGGCCAAAAACACACCGAGAGAAGTTTTGGAGAAGGCAAAAAGTTTTGTGATTGATTCTAGCGCCAGGAGTAAAGCGAAGATGTTTATGTGGAAGGTGAGGCAGATAAAAGAAGAACTCAAGAACTCAAAAACTCAAAAACTCTAAATGTTGAATTACTTTGTTATTATTAGTTAATGGAGAGAAAATTTAATTTTGGGGATTTGAAAAAAAGTTTTTGGGGTAGAGTGATGGTTGTTAGTTTGGTTTTGTTTTTTGTTTATTTGGGGGATGGAATTCTTTCTGATTGGGTTCCTGCTTATATTCAGAGTTCGATGGGAAATTCTTTTTTGATGGGAATAATTATTTCTTTTTCTTCGGTGATTGGCTTTGCCTCAGATCTTATTTTTCCTCAATTGTTAAAAAGCTTTAAAACTAGAAAGTTAATTTTGATGGCGATTGGGTCTAGTTTGGTGTTTTGTGGAATATTGCTTTGGTCCACCTATTGGCCTTTAGTGGTGTTGTTTTTGGTTTCTATGGCCGTTTGGGGTATTTATTATGAATTTTTGGGATTTGGAGGGCAACAATTTGTTTCGGAATCCGTACCGGCTTCGGCAAGGTCTGGAGCGTGGGCAATAATTGGGACCTTTAGAAGCTTGGCCTATTTTTTGGGTCCAATAATTGGTAGTTGGTTGACTATTAATAGAAATAATAGCGAAGTAGTAATTGTTTCAGCGATTTTTGTGGTAATCGGATATTTGTTTTGGTTGATTTCTGGGAGAGAAGGGAGTGAGGTTCCACTAGTTGCAGAACACGTTAAGGTAAATATTTGGGACGAATCGAAGCACTGGAAGGTTTTGTTTGAACATGTTTGGCCAGTTTTGACGATTAGTTTGATGATGGGAATAGTGGACGCTACTTTTTGGACAACAGGGACGGTACTGTCGGATAATTTGGCAAAAAACAGCTGGTGGGGAGGAATGTTTTTACCATTGTATATGTTACCAATGATTTTTATGGGGGTTTTGGTTGCTAAGTGGGGAGTGTACAAGGGTAAGAAAAAAATGGCTGAGGTTTTTATGCTAGTGGCTGGGATATTACTTGCTTTGATAGGGTGGAGAAGTGAAGTTTGGTTTTTGCTGATAATGTCTTTTGGGGTTGGTGCTTCGCTAGCTGTCGCTTGGCCAATGACTGACGCGGTGTATTCGGATATCGTGGCAAGAATGGGAAGAGAAGGGAAACATATGATGGGCCTTTCGGGGTCGACAATTAGTTTGGCCTACATAGTAGGCCCGGTGCTTGTTGGCTTCATTGCTAGTAGGGTTGGGGAAGTTAAAACTTTTGAGTATATGGGAATTGCAATGACGGTAACGGCCACCATACTTTTGTTTGTAACTCCTAAAAAGTTACGGTTGCCACAAGAAGAAATACAAAAGTGGGAGTAGAATTAATTTTGAGATGAAAAATGTAAATAAAATTATTTTGCATCAGTATGTGCTTTTTGGTATTTTGGGGATATTGGTACTGCGGACTTTGTTGGCAACTCAGTTTTATGTGGGTTTGGGTTTACTGTGGTGGTTGCTGGGAGCGATGATTGGCTTTTTGTTTGTGTTTGTTGACAGTTTTGTTTTTAGTTTGATGATGAAACCCAACGAATCAATAACAGATAGATTGAAAGAGTTTTTTGATAAAAGAAATATTAAAGGTAATATTGCTCTGTTGCTTATGGAAAAAATGGAGCATAAACAGCAAATAATGAGAAGCTTTTTGTTTTTGGTAACTTGGGTGGTACTTGGTTTTTTGACGATGAGCAGTATAGTAAATGATTTTTCACGAGGACTTGTTTTGGGAATTGGGACGCACTTGGTCTTTGATTTGGTTTATGACTATTTTTACGATAAGCCTAGCTTTGATAATTGGTTTTGGCAGATAAAAAGAGAGTTGAGCCATGAAGAAAAAAGGAATGTTTTGATGATTGTTTGTTTTGTTTACTTTGTTTTGGCGATGAGGTTTTGAGAAATAAAAACACCCCAAAAGTGGGGTGTTGGATATTTATTCGTCTGAGCTAAGCTTTTCAACTTTTTTGACTTCAATACTGATTGCATCTCCGGCGAGCACTGTGCCAATGATTGCGCCGATTATGAAGTATATGAATGAGGCGCCTAAGCGAGTTAGAATGGCCATGGGGAATCCTAAAACCATTAACAATATGTTATAGATTAGCCATAGGAGTATCGCAATTATGGTTGGATCTGAAATTTCAGACTCTTCTTTTGGAGCGGGTGAAACTCCTATCCCAAAACCGCATATCGCAATGTAAATATTACTAGCGAGAGTGAAGCCCCAGACTGCGGTATCTATGTTCACAAAGAACAGAAGGGCAACGGTGGCGACGAAGAAGGAAAAGAGATAGGTTGCGGAGACGACGGTGAAGACCGGGTTTTCGGGAATAGTTGGTTTTGTTTTTTTCGAATCGGTTTCTTGCTGAACTTCTAATGATTCTTCTACCTCAGCTTCCTGTTGGTCAGACTCTTTAAGCTGATCGACTTCGAGGAAGTGTGTTTTGCCACAGTTTGGACACGCGTAAACTTCGTTGGGTTTGATATCTGTGAGATTGGCACCACATCGTAAGCAGTAGATCATAATTAGGTTTGCCATAGAGCATTACTCCTTTTGATATAGAATGTTAGTTTGCTGTCCTATATTATATCACAACCGGTATTTGGTAGGTAGAACTTTGAGGCTAAAAAACCTCGCTTAGGGCGAGGTTTGGGGAGAGGTGATTTTGGCCACATGTCTGCCGAGGTTTGTAAAAAACGCAATTATGGCTATGGTGATTAGGAAATGAGCTATAAAACCGCTGATTATGTTAAAAATAAGGTTTGATGTGAATTTATAAAATACAAATGGGAAGATGAAAAAATTGATAACATACGTTGCGACAGCAAAGCCTGACATCTCTGAGTTTATTCTGGCATTTGGATAAATTTGGTCAGACATCCCTTTGAGTACACACAATGTTGTAAAAAAGAAAAGTTTTACGAAATATATGCTGAACCAGTCTGTGTTATTTTGAAGCAAAAGGCCGGTGTTAATTAGAAAGAAAGCGGTGGAAAGTGCAACAACATATTTTTTGTAGGGCGATACCTTGGGAGACTTTTTGGTCATTTTTGACTCCTTATTTTAATTTGCTGTCCCATATTATATATCAATAAAGTTATTGTCGGTAATTTGCTTATTGACATACCCTGCTGGGGTATGTATGATAAAAGAAGTTAAAACTCAAAAAATCAAAAACTCAAAATGAATGTTGAAGAAAAGAAAAAATTGCAGGTAGCCTTGAGGCGGGTTCAAGGACAAATTGGAGGAATAGAAAAAATGGTAGCTGGAGATAAGAGTTGTGACGCGGTGGTAACTCAAATTGTGGCTTCGATGAGCTCGCTGCGGAGTGTGGCAAAAACTTTGTTGGCTGAAGCGGTAGGTAGCTGCTCAAAAGAAGATTACACTAAACTTTTAAAAAGATTTCTTTAATATTTATTATTTATAATTAAAAAAATATGGCGTTATTACATTTTACAGACCAAACGTTTGATCAAGAGGTATTAAAAGCGGACAAGCCGGTTTTAGTGGACTTTTTTGCTGATTGGTGTGGACCATGCCGAATGGTGGCTCCGGTAATTGAGGAGCTGTCTGGAACTTATGATGGTAAGGTGTTGGTGGGGAAACTTGATGTGGATGCTAATCCAAAAGTGGCTGGGGATTATAGAGTAATGAGTATTCCTACAGTAATTGTTTTTGAGAAAGGCAAGGAAGTTTCTCGACAGGTTGGATTTGCGGGAAAAGAGGGATACATTAAGATGCTAGAGCAAGTTATTAAATAATTTTTGATTTTTTGTCGGCTCATGTTCTTTTTGTCGACCGATAGTTCCACATCTCCTGCGGATGTGGCCTATCTACATACTCGACTCAAAATTCCTGAGTACAGGATCCAAGCATTTTGAGTCTGCGTAAGTTCTCCAAAAGAACAAAAGCCTTTAAAATCAAAAATTGATTATTAGTGCATATATATTAAGATTTAGATATGGAAAAGAAAATTTGGGATGTGGTAATTATTGGTGGTGGACCAAGTGGCTATACGGCGGCGATATACGCTGCGCGAGCAACTTTATCGACCTTGGTGCTTACGGGTATTGCAGCTGGTGGTCAACTAATGAATACAACTGAGGTAGAGAATTTCCCTGGGTTTGGTAAGGGAATACAGGGACCGGACTTGATGATGGAGATGATGGACCAGGCTAAAAGATTTGGGGCGGAACTGAAAATGGAAAATGTAACGAAGGTGGAATCTGTAAAAACTCAAAAAATCAAAAACTCAAAAAATCAAAATGAGGAATTTGATTTGAAAAAAATATTTGTGGGAGAAGAGGAGATATTGGCAAAGACGGTAATTATTTCGACGGGGGCAGGTTCTAAATGGCTGGGTGTAGGCGAAGAAAAATATTTGGGCAAAGGGGTAAGCACTTGTGCGGTTTGTGATGCGGCTTTTTTTCGAGATAAAGTAACTTATGTAGTGGGAGGGGGAGATGCGGCAATAGAGGATGCTTTGGCTCTTGCCAAATTTGCTAAGAGAGTAAATTTGGTAGTGAGAAGATCTGAGCTTAGGGCAAGTAAGATAATGCAGGAGAGAGTGTTGAACAATCCAAAGATAAAGATAATTTGGAATAGTGAAACAGTGGAAGTTGGAGGAGACGATGCGTTAAAAACTCTAAAAATCAAAAATTCAAAAACTCAAAATGTGGAGGAGTTTGTAACAGATGGGCTGTTTTTGGCTATTGGTCATTTTCCGACTACTGGTTTGTTTAAGGGGCAAGTAGAACTTAACGAAAAAGATTTTGTGAAGACAGCAGTAAATGGTGAGTTGAAAACTGATTGGCTGGAAGGATATCCAACTCAAACATCTATCAGTGGTGTCTTTGCCTGTGGAGATGTGGTGGACTTTCGCTATAAGCAAGCAATTACGGCGGCGGGGATGGGGTGTCAGGCAGCACTCGACGCAGAAAAATATTTAACAGGAAAAACAACAAGTTATTGATATGGGAGATCAAGAAATAAAAGAAAAGGTTGAGGGTCTAATGGGTAAATTGGAACACTCACCTGATATGGATGGTGGAGAAATGCAAGACGTAGTGGATAGTAATGATATGGTGATTGGAGTGTTGCCAAGGGGGGTTATTTGGGATAATGGCTTGGAAAATAATACAAGGGTGGTGAATATTTTTGTTCAAAATGAAAAAGGTGAGGTACTTTTGCCCGTACGATCATACAAAAAGAGATACTTGCCTGGTGGCTATGATTATTCCTGCGGAGAGAATTTGCAATCAGGTGAAGATTACTTTTCGGCTGCTGTCAGGGGGCTAAAAGAGGAGCTAGGGGTTGAGGGTGAGGCTTTGGTTGAAAAAGTAGCCTTTGTTCCCGATAAGTCGAAAGATACGTTTTGTTTTGGTAGGGCATATTTGTGTGTTATTGATACGGAGAAAGTTTTGGTTAGGACGAATGGGGATGAGGTGGAGAGGTTTGAGTGGAAGAGTTTGGATGAGATAAGAACAATGCTAAAAACAGAACAAGATAGATTTAAAAGAGACTATAAATCTATTTTTGAAATGGTTTTTGGAATAGAGATGGTATAATAGGCCTATAAGTAAACTTTGACAGGAGGTATTTGTGGCTAAAAATTGGCAAGAAGAACTTCTTGAGTTGTTGAGACCTCTGATGATGTGCTCAACCGAAGATCGGTACAAGATCTTGTTGCAAACAAATTTCGGTAAAAAGTATATTGATTCTTTTAATTTGCAAAACAGCATTCTTGAGGTAAAGATCGGTATTGCAGATATTCTTATGAGAATTGGGGGTGAGCAAGACTTTTTAGAAGAACTAAAGAAGTTTCCAATTCCAGAATGGTACAAACAGATTAAAAAGTAGGAGGCAGGAAAATGGATGAAAGTCAAAAGAAGAGACTCCAGAAAGCACTGATGCCACTTTTGATGTGTTCTGTTGAGCAACGTTACGCACTATTTTATTTATCTAAGACTGGTAAGCGGTTTATTTCACAACTTAACTTTGAAGGTAGTGTCGTTGATGTGATGGGTAGGGTGGCGATAATTCTTGAGAGGTTTGGTGGTATTGGCGAGTTTGTTGATGAATTTGAAAAATTACCAAAGCCTGAGTGGTATAAGGAATAGTCCTCCAGAGATGGGGGATTTTTTTGTAGTCATTTTTTGTTTTTGTTACTGTTTCGGAATGAGTTAAAATATCTGTAAGCAACCATTTGAGATTGCTTCGGTTCGAGTACGAGACTCGCAATGACGAAGAAAGATGAAAATTAAAGAAATAATCGTAGAGGCAATTAAAAAACTGGAACTGGACGCAGAAGTATTGGTGGAGCGCCCAGGAGATATGGAGCGGGGAGATTTCTCCTGTAATATTGTCATGGTTTTGGCGAGAAAGACTGGGGAGAATCCAAGGGAACTGGCAGAAAAATTGGTGGAGAAACTGAAAAAAGATAAAGAGCTAGCGCTAGTCGTTGATTTGGAAAAAATTGAAGTCGCTGGGCCGGGGTTTATAAATTTTTGGGTTCGAGACGAGTATTTGTCGCTCGCCATGGGACTTGCAAAAAATGATGAGTATTGGGGGCAGAGTGAGTTTATGAAAGGGAAGAAAGTTTTGGTGGAGTATAGTTCGCCTAATGTAGCCAAGAGGTTTTCGGTGGGACACTTGAGATCCACAATCGTAGGTCAGGCAATATATAACCTGTATAAAGCAAGTGGGGCAAAGATGACGAATGATAATCATTTGGGAGATTGGGGAACGCAGTTTGGAATGATTGTGGCGGGAGTAGAGGAAGAAAAACTAGATTTGGAATCACTAACAATTGAGAGTTTAGAGGAGCTATACGTCCGATTTAATAAAAGAATTGAAGATAATTTGGAACTTAGGAATATAGCAAAAGAAGCCTTTGCGCGGTTGGAAAAAGGTGACGAAAACGCAAGAGCTATATGGAAAAAGACGATAGAAGTGTCGATGGCTGAGTTTGAGAAAATATATGAAAAACTGGGGGTTAAATTTGAAAATACTTACGGGGAAAGTGCTTATGAGAAGATGATGCCCGAGATAATTGAAGAGGCCAAGAAAAAAGGAATAGCGGTTGAAGGGGAGGGCGGGGCATGGATTGTGAAGTTTGAGGAAAATGGGAAAGAGTACATGTCTCCGGCGATGCTGGTAAAAGGAGACGGAACAACAACTTATTTTACGAGAGACTTGGCGACAATTAAATTGAGACTTACAGAAGAAAAACTAAATGTTGATTTGTATGTTTATGAGGTTGGCGGAGAACAGAGACTTCACTTGAGACAGGTTTTTGAGGTAGTTCGAAAGCTATGGCCGACAGAGACGGAAGGAAAGAGGTTTGTCCATGTTCCCCATGGATTGCTAACTTTACCTGAAGGAAAAATGAGCACTAGAAAGGGAAATACAATAAAACTGGAAGAGTTATTGGATAAGGCACAAGATGAAGCCTTGGATAGATCGGAGGGAAAATACACGAAGAAAGAAGCGGAGTTGATGGGGATAAATGCGGTGAAGTATAACGAACTGCGAAGGTCTCCAGGTATGGATTATGTATTTTTGTGGGAGGAGGCATTATCGATGGCGGGAAATAGTGCGCCATATATTAATTATGCGTATGTAAGAGCGAAGAAGATTGGTGAAAAAATCGAAACTGAAAAAACTCAAAAACTCAAAATATTGTTTGAGGGGGAGGAGAAAAATTTGGCGAGATGGCTTATGAAGTTTGCTGAAGGAGAGGTGGTGGAAGAGGCAGCAAAAAATTTTTCACCTCAATTAATTTGTGCTTATCTTTTTGAAGTGGCGAAGAGATTTAATGCTTTTTATGATCAGAATAAGGTACTTGATGATCCGCGGGAGAAAGAAAGATTGGTTCTTGTTTCTGCTGTTGCAGAGATAATTAAAAGAGGGATGAAGTTGTTGGGGATAGAGATGGTGGAGAAGATGTAACCATAATAAAGCCCCGAAAATTCGGGGCGTGGGTTATCGGCTTTCTGTTTGAGCACTTAAGATTTCGATTTGGTTTTTGACATGGGTAAAGCAGTAGTGGGCATCTTGGGGACTAGCTACGATGGAGATGACCACCCTAGTATCGTTATTGATCCAGATAGCATCACAGTAGCCTTCTGTAGAGATATTGGCGTCTGGATCATCATTTTGGCAAGCACAATCGTCGAGGTAGCCGGCTTGGAGTTCTTTGGCAATAGCTAGACAAGCATCGTGGTCAAAGTTTGAGGGTACTGCTCTCGCAATTGGTGGTTTTTTTCTTTTGATGTTTAAAAAGGTCCCGTAAGAAAAGTCGGTAATTTTGTCGCCATTGAACTGGATGAAGGAGACGTAGATAAACGGGGTATTGCCGGGGTCAAAAAAGATATCATCTTCAATTGGTATTGCGAGAAACTTGATTAGAGCCTCGATTTGCTTGAGGTGGTTCATTTTTGGCTCCTTTGTTTTAAAAGTGTGAATAGACCGTATCTTAGGGTAGAATTGGACATATGGCAAGTAGACTAGACGAAATACTTAAGGAGAGGGAAAAGAAGATTGATAATCTTAAACTTATTGGAATTGAACTTTATCCGGCTAAAGCTCACAAAGATTTGGCGAACAAAGAGGTGGTGGATAACTTTGAGAAATACAACGGTAAGATAATGACTTTGGCAGGAAGAATTATGGCTTGGAGGGAACATGGAAAACTTATTTTTGGTCAAATAATGGACCAAAGTGGTCGAATTCAGCTTTTTATTCGCTCTGATATTTTGGAAATTACTAATAAAGAGAAACAATTTATTGGTTTTGAAGATTTGGAACTACTTGATATTGGAGATATTATCGAAGCTAATGGAGAAGTGGTAAAGACTAGAACTGGCGAGGTATCGCTGATGGTTAATTCGATTCGGCTACTTACTAAGTCTCGTTTACCACTACCTGATAAATGGGAGGGAATAAACAATCCAGATGAGGCGATGAGAAAGAGATACCTGGATCTATTGATGAATCCAGAAAAAATGAGAAGATTTGAGAGGAAGTCAAAGTTTTGGGATAGTGCGAGAAGCTTTTTGAAAGAGAGAGGGTTTATGGAAGTTGAAACACCGGTGCTGGAGAGCGTTACTGGAGGGGCGGACGCACGACCATTCGTAACCCACATGAATTCGATTGACCAAGATTTTTTCCTGAGAATTTCAACCGAGCTTTATCAAAAAAGATTGATTGGGGCTGGCTTTGAAAAAATATATACCTTGGCACCAAATTTTCGCAATGAAGGAATGGATGATGAGCATTTGCCGGAGTATTACTCGATCGAGTGGTATTGGGCTTACGCTGATTATAGAGATAACATGGAGTTAACTAAGGAGCTGTATCGATATGTTGTTAAAGAAGTTTATGGAAAGACAGAATTTGAGAGTCGAGGGATGAAGTATGATTTGGCGGACGAATGGGAGGAAATTGATTATTTGAGTGTGATAAAGGAAAAAATTGGGATTGATATCATCGAATCTAGTGATGCAGAAATGCTAGAAGCTATAAAAAAGGTGGGAGTGAAACTGACGGGGGAGGTTAATCGAGCAAGGCTTGTAGATAACTGCTGGAAAGTGGTTCGAAAGACAATTGCCGGTCCCGCATTTCTTCTCAATGAGCCCAAGTTTATGTCTCCTTTGGCGAAAAGTAAGTCTGATGATCCAGAAATTACCGAAAGATTTCATATTATTTTGGCTGGATCAGAACTGGGAAATGGTTATTCGGAATTGAATGATCCTGTTGATCAAAGAGAACGCTTTGAGGAACAAGAAAAAGCTAGAGAGAAGGGCGATGAGGAGTCGCAAATGATGGATACCGATTTTGTGGATATGCTTTCTTATGGCATGCCACCTACTTCTGGGTTTGGAATGTCTGAGAGACTATTTTGGTTTTTGGAAGATGTGTCTGGAAGGGAAGGGACACTGTTTCCGCCTTTAAGAACGAAAAAAGAGCAATAAAAAAGCCCCGGATTCGGGGCTTTTGATTTTTGACCGAGAGATAAAGACATTATTCTGCTGGTGTCTCTTCCTGCAGAACCAAGTGGAGACCACTGTTTATCAGTTTCACAGTGCACTTGCCGCTTTTTCCGCATTGGCCCAATTGCCTAGCTGCATCATGTCTTGACTCGGCCAGGCAGAGAAAAAACTGCTTGGATGTGAGTATGTTACAACCTATATTAATATTTGTCAAGTGGTATAGAAGTGGGTATTTTTGGCAAAAAAAAGCCCCACCTTTGTAGTTTGCAAAGGTGGGCACCGTCGTCGCGAACGCCGACGGGGTGTGTGGTGGAGTAGGGCGCCTTCCAGAAACCTGTAGCTTGGCAGACACGGCTTAACGCGCTGTTTCGCATCTGGTGTGAGGGTAAGCTCGGGAACATGTTTCCCGCACCTCAGCTTGTGAGCATCTTACTCACTCTGCTTTTAAACTCCACCTTCGACCCAACCTGAGGCTCACCCCAAGCAATTAAGGTCGAGATGGGGAGATTTTATGACTATAGGTAGTTTTTGTCAAGTTCTTGGGTGATATAATATCCTATATCATCTTTTAAAAGCTGGAGGAAGCTGTGGAAAAAGCGGAAATGGAAGCGATTGTTGATTCTTTACGATCGAATCAAGATGTGGTGGTCCGATTTAAGACTGCTACATATGAAGATCTAATGGTTCTAATAGATCTTTATCTGATGTACTACTTGCACTTGAATAAGCTTGCCTGCGATAAACTAGATAACGCTTTTTTGCTTGTACTTTTGGAGAAGGAGATTGAGGATAGGAGTTTTGAAGTAAATACTTGGCATCACTTTGACGATCAGGCAAAAATGGTCTGGAAAGAGAAGTTGCTGCCTTGCCTTGAAGCAATTGAAATTAAAAAGACCCCGTGAGGGGTCTTTTCTTTTGCTTGTTGCCGTTAGAACTTTTAGGATTTCTTGACAGAAATCTTTTTTGGTTGCGCCTCGGCTAACTTTTTGAAAGTTACTTTCATAACGCCATTTTTGTACTCGGCATCTGGTTCACTTTTTTCGTCAATATCGCCAGGGACAGCAAGTCGGTAGCTAAAAGAGTTGGAGGAGTAGCGATAAAACTTGCGTTTTTTGTTTTCTTCTTCCTCTTTCTTTTCACCTCTTAGCCAAAGCTGGCCTTTGTGATAGGTGACTTCGATGTCTTCGCTTTCTAGGCCAGGCATGTTGGCCTCGATGTAAACGTTTTTTTCATCTTCGGAAACTGAAAGGTCGGAACCTGTTACCGTAGGAGCAAAGAAGTCGTCGTCGCTTAATAATGATTTGGTCGGGAAGGACCAGAAGGATTTGGGGACTATATCTAATGACATATGTTTTAGAATATGTAATTAATAAATAGTAATTGATAACAATTAGCAGTCTAATACAATGACTGCCAACTTGTCAAGAGGTTTTTGAAAAGAAAAAAGCCTCTATAAAGAGGCTTTGGATTTTTGGAGCGGGTGAAAGAAGCTGTTGAGTGGATTCAACAGAGGGTTCGACCTTCACCCGCACGAGAAACTTACAGGTTGATTCTAATATGTAAATATTAAAAGTCAATAGGTGTATAATTTGGATTAGTTAAATTGTTTCGGTGATCCGACTACCAATCGGGGAGAAGCAGGTATGAAACACCAACGTTTCGGAACTAAGAGCTACTAAGAAGCAGGATGGAACCGCCCCAAAAGGGCTCCTGCACAAGGTAGTTTTTTTGTTTTTATTATTAGCAATTTAAATTTAAATCGTGCGCCTTGCTACATTCTTTTTTGGCGACCGATAGTTCCAGCTTTCCTGCGGAGCTGGCCTATCTACATTCTCGTCCCAATTTCCCGCTAAAGCGGGACCAAGCAAATTGGGACTGTGAAAGTTCGCAAAAAGAAAATAGCTTTGACGCTTTTTAAATTTAAAATTAGTAACAAAAAATGGATAATAAACCACAAAATAATATAGAAGAAAATTTGGATCCAAGAGATCATCGAGTCTTGGGGAGAGAGTTGGACTTGTTTACTTTTTCGGATACGGTGGGAAAAGGATTGCCTCTTTGGACTTCGCGTGGAGCAACTTTTCGACGAGAGTTGGAAAGATTTGTGGTAGATACCGAGCTAGCTTGGGGATACCAACATGTTTACACGCCAGATATTGCCAAGATTGACTTGTATAAAAAGTCTGGACACTATCCTTACTACAAGGACACGATGTATGCACCGATTGATGTCGATGGTGAAGAATTTATGCTTCGTCCAATGACATGTCCTCATCACTTTGAACTTTATTTGAGTAAACCAAGAAGCTATCGCGAACTGCCTATGAGAATTGCGGAGATGGCTAAGCTGTATCGCTATGAATTATCGGGGGTCTTGTCTGGACTTACTCGAGTTCGCTCGTTTTGTCTCGCTGACGCGCACATAATCTGTGCTGACGCAGAGCAAGCTCACAAAGAGATTGCGGGGGCACTAGACCTTATCGACTATATGGCTGGGGTGTTTGGTTTGAAAATGGGAGAGAATTATAAATATCGATTGTCTTTGGGGGATAGAGAAAATAAAGAGAAGTATTTTGATGACCCGAAAGCCTGGGAAGAATCTGAAGAGATACTGCGAAAAGTTCTTAAGGAAAGAAATGTGGAGTTTGTGGAAGCAAAAGACGAAGCAGCATTTTATGGTCCAAAAATCGATGTTCAAATGACCAAAATGAATGGCGTGGAGGAGACGGCCTTTACTGTTCAGTATGACTTTGTAATGCCCACCAGGTTTGATCTGAAGTTTGTTGATAATAATGGAGAGGAGAAGCGACCTTTGGTGGTACACCGATCGAGCATTGGAGCGATTGAAAGAATTGCCGCCTTTTTGTTGGAACATTTCAACGGTGCCTTGCCGGTTTGGCTTTCGCCGGTGCAAGTAAAAGTTTTGCCAATCTCAGAAAAGGTTTTTGAGTACGCCTTGGAAGTAACTGAGGCTCTTAAAAAAAGCGGTATTCGGGTGGAACTGGACAATGAATCTGAATCTCTCGGTAAAAAAATCCGTAATGCGGAAAGTATGAAAATTCCTTACATGATAATTGTGGGTGAAAAAGAAGCGGAAAATAAAACAGTTTCGCTGCGCGCTCGTGGACATAAGGATTTGGGAGTGATGAGTATTGGTGAGGTAGCTGAAAAAGTTGGCAAAGAAATTAAAGAAAAAACGATATAGCATGACCAGTGAACAAGTATCTACATTTTTGGTCGATAGACTAAAAAACCGTAAAGAGTACAGTTTGACCGGTGAAGATAAAGAACTTATAGAAGAAGGTAGAATTGTTGACTTTATTATTACTAGATTAACATCTGGAAAATATAGAAAAAATAAATTAGATGAAGTATCTAGGGTGAATATTGAGAAAAGAGTTAGGATTCAGGTAGAGAATAATGAGCCAATTCGTTTAACATTTCCATTTGGTGGTTATAAAAATTATCAAATGCAAAGTTATCCACTAGTTGATTGGGCGGAGTTTTTTGTAGTGGCGTATTACTCTGACTACATGAATCAAATCGTGCCGTTTTACAAGCCAGGGGCAGTGCTTGAGTTTTGTAGCGATGAGATAGCTCTTGAGAAAATTGACAATGTCCCTTTGGATAAAACTCAAGATTACAATGAGTCATTTTCTAATCTTATTGCGTTGTTTTCAAAATTTTTACCTGATAATCTGGTAATAAAGCTGGTCAGAGTAAGAGATGTATACGAAAGCGAAGACGATCTTTGGGGAGAACTTGCAAAAGGAATGGAGATGACTAAAAGCAATTGGGATAACTTCGATGAAGTCAAAAAGGAGGGGAGAAAATCGATGTTTAAACTTAATTATATTTTTCCTAATGGTGAAGGTTGGGAACAAATGAGCGAGAATGACAGAGGTGAGATGATGAGAAAAAATACATCCTTTCATGACGCTTATTTAGCTTTGTCAAAAAGAAAGCAATTGGTTCGTGGTGAAGATAAAATTGTTATCTTTCCGTTTCCTCTGCCCGATGCGGTTTCTTTGGGAAGTACTAAGTATTCAGTCGCTAAATTTTGGAGCGGTTATGGAGCTCTAAAAATAGTAAACGACCAAATTCAAGATTGCGTGATGTCTCCAGATAAGCTAGCCCTGACAAACTTTGAAGAGGTCGCAGTGAGCGGTATAGATTTGGTTGGATTTGACAAAATTAGGGTTTACAAAGATAACAAAAATACCATTTAATATGATGAAGATATGTTTGTGCAGACACGGGCAAACTACAGGGGATATAGAAGATAGATATGGCGGCGATTATGATGATCATTTGACCGATCTTGGTATTTCTCAGGCGCAGGCATTGGCAGATTCTCTAAAATCTAGGGGAATCGAGAAGATATTTGTGAGTCCACTGATAAGGGCTAGGGAGACGGCAGAAATATTGGGGCAAGTTCTCAATCTGGTTCCTGAAGTGATTCCGGATCTAAAGGAAAGAAATCGAAATGGGATTTTGACCGGGATGATCAAGTCGGAAGCAAAGGAAAAATACCCAGAAGTTGTTTCGGTACTAAGTGATTACAGAAACGCTATTGAAGGAGCGGAAGGCTTGGATGACTTTGAGAAAAGGATAAACCGATCAATTGAGATGATTTCTAAAACTAATTATAAAACCATTGTGATCGTGACTCACGGTGGGCCAATACTCACAATATTAAGGGCGATAGAGGACGCGCCAGATTATAAAATTGAGGATTGTGGATTTGCGGAACTATTGTCAGATCATGGAAAAATGACGGTTTCCAAACTAAATGGCATTACAAAGGTTGAATGAGAAGTGAATCGTGCTAATAATGTTTGCTGGTCAGCAACAATAAATAAGACGAGCTAAGCGATTGGTCTATTTTTGAGACAAAAAATTGAAAAGAGATAGAAAAACCCCCTACGAGGCGTAGGGGGTTCGGTCTTTATCGTTCCCAACCTTCTGGGTGGAGGTATTGATGTAAGAATTGTGGTGCAGCTTGGGTGAGGAAATTCACTGTATTGAGAGTGCAAACCTTTTTCTTTCCCCAAATGATCTTAATTGAGTCGCTTTCTCGAAGGTCAATGATTACTTCCATATTTTCGTCTGGCAAGTATGGTTTTCTTATGAGACCAGTGGGGGTGGCGATTGCCAAACACAGTGCGGTAAGGTCGTTCGGTGTTAGTGGTAAACAATAACTATTTTCTTCTTCTGAGGTTAGTTGTACGGTTGTTGGTTCTGAATCGTGATGAATAATGGTAGCCCAGCCCCTGTTGTCTAAAGTCATTAGGTTCAAGTCGTGCCTCCTGTAAATGTGATTTGGGTTATTTTAACATACTTAACCCTATAATTTTAATGGAGGCAACAAAGTACGAAATGATGTCAAATATTCAAAGCTGATGTATTATTGAGTAATGGTGCAAATGGTTGGTTTGACGAGACATGGACGGTTTAGGATACCAATGAAAATGTTGGTCAAGTATGGTAAGGATAGACCAAAAAAAGTAACAATAGAAGATCTTGGGAATGGATGGTTGGTAAAGTTGCTACCAAATGACAAGAGGCTGCTTGCTAAGAATAAATAGGGTAAAATTGGTGACATGGATAATGTCAAGAAAAAGGAATTAATTGAGTCCCTCGTCACTCGAGGAGTGGAAAATATTATTCCTAGTAAGGATAAGCTGTTGGAACTGCTTAACTCTGGGAAAACCTTAAACGTATATTTGGGAATAGACCCGACGGCTACAAGAATTCATTTGGGACATGCTTTTCCCTTGCGAAAGTTACAGATTTTGGCTGATTTGGGACATAATGTAACATTTTTGATAGGCGACTTTACAGCAAAAGTGGGAGACACTTCGGATAAAGAGACAGAAAGACCAGTGCTTACGGATGAAGAAATAAAGGTAAATTTTGAAACATATAAACGACAAGCAGAAAAGTTTTTGGATTTTGACAAAGTTAAAGTGCATCATAATAGTGAATGGCTTAGTAAGCTGAACTTTGGAGAAGTATTAAAATTGACACAAAACTTTTCTTTGAATGACTTTATTGGTAGAGAGCTGGTTAAAAAAAGATTAGCAGAAGGTAAAAGAGTAAGCTTACCAGAAACTTTGTATCCAATAATGCAGGGGTATGATAGTTACTTTTTGGATACAGATATTCAACTCGGAGGAACTGATCAAACATTTAACATGCAAGCCGGAAGAACATTGCAGAAAAACCTAAGAGAAAGAGAAAGTTTTGTGATGGCTAACGGATTTTTGCCTGGAACAGATGGAAGAAAAATGAGTAAAACTTGGGGGAACGCTGTATGGATAGAGGATTCTCCTGAAGATATTTATGGCAAAATAATGTCCATAGCTGACGACGTAATTGGGACTTACTATGAAATGGGAACGAATGCTAAAACGGAAATAATTGAGGAGGCTAAAGAGAGATTGGCAACAGGAGAAAACCCCATGATTCTAAAAAAGGAACTGGCAAAACTAATAGTAAGAGAACTGCACGGCTTTATGGCCGTAAAAACAGCAGAAGATCACTTTCAAAAAACAGTGGTGGAGAAAACTGCCGGTGAAGAAACAAAAGAAGTAAAGGTAGAATTTCCTTTGACGGTGATGGGAGGAGAGAATAGTTTGATGGCTATACTTTTGGACAATAGATTAATTAGTAGTAATTCGGAGTTTAAAATTCTTTTGGCAGAAGGGGCTATATATATGGATGAAGTAAGGCTGGTTAGAGAGCAAAGTATACTTAAGCCTGGGGTGGTGAGAGTGGGGAAGAGAAAGTATTTGAAGTTGGTTTGATATAATACTAATGATGACTAAATTTGTTGTAGACATCCATCATCGCCATGTTTGCCATTTGCTTGGTGGGGTTTAACGGATTTTGCTTAACGAAGATAAACCCCGCAAGAAGCGGGGTTTGTCGTTATTTGGAGGTATTATTAGATATATAAAATAAAAAAATATGGAAATACAAACACTAAAAGGATTTAGAGATTTTTTGCCTGAAGAGGCAAGGAAGCGCCAGTGGGTGAAAAACAAAATGATTGAGGTAGCTGAAAGATGGGGTTATGAACCGATCGAAACGCCAACCCTTGAACCATATTCGCTTTTTAAAGGAGAGGTTGGAGAAGACGAAAAACTTTTTTATAAATTTGTCGATAATGGTGGGCGAGAGGTTATGCTTCGATATGACCAAACTGTGCCGACATGTCGTTTTGTGGCCAATAATTTAAATTCTTTAACTATGCCGTTTAGACGTTATCAATGTCAGTCTGTATTCCGTGCTGAGAATCCACAAAAGGGACGATATCGTGATCCTATTCAATTTGATGTAGATATTTATGGAATCGCTTCTCCAACAGCTGACGCTGAGGTTATGGCAGAAAATTTGGATACATATTTGAGCTTAGGATTTAAAAAACCTGTGGTTCTGTTAAATAACAGAGATTTAATGAAAGAAATTCCTTATGAAGCAATCGTAGCAATAGATAAGCTTAAAAAAATTGGTAAAGACGGCGTTATACAAGACATGTTAAATAAGGGGATTGGAAAAATACAAGCAGATATGTATTTTGAACAAGTGCAAAATATAAAACCAGATGAAACGATTAATACAATTATTTCCTACTTGGAAAAATCGGGATTTGGTAAAGAATTTTACAGATTTGAGCCGACTCTGGCGCGTTCTTTTTCATATTCTCAAGGACCTATTTGGGAAATGGTAATTGAAGACTATACAGCTGGTTCTGTTGGTGGCGGTGAAAGATATGATGGTTTGATGGAAAGGCTAACTGGTATGAAAATTCCAGCGACAGGGATTGGTATGGGTTTTGATCGTACCGTTGAGGCGGCGGATTTACTTGGATTGATTCCAACTACACAAACAAAAACAAAAGTTTTAGTTACTGCATTTTCCTCTGAGCAAAGAGATAAGGCTATAGAAACGGCATGTTATTTCCGTGCAGAAGGCGTTAACGCAGAGCTGTACCCTGAAGATAGCAAAATAGATAAGCAATTAAAGTACGGAAACAAAAAGGGAATTCCTTATGTCGTAATTATAGGAGCTGATGAAGTGAAGGTTGGAAAAGTATCTCTTAAAAATATGAAGACAGGGGAGCAAGAGATGATAACGATCGAAGAAGTGATGAAAAAATATCTTGATTAGAAATTATTAATTATTTGTTGATGAATTTCTTTTGTTTTTTGTAATAGTGTTTTGGTTCCTTTGTTTGGTTTGAGGATAATTTTAGGTATGCCATTTTTAAATACAATGTGAGAGCCTAGATAACCAAATTCTGTTTGAGTTGAAACTCTATTAATTTTTGAACTTGATATATTAAGTATTGATTTTATGACTGATACTATTTCGTGAACTGGTCCGAACCTTGTTCTCTCAGTATGTTTTCTTATTTCTGGGGAATAGTTTTTTACAAAGTTTAAAACCTTTAAGTTTGTCGTTGGGAAAAGAAGATTTTTCTTGCGCTTTACAATAATTATTTTGTCTCCATGTTCACCAATCACATCAAAACCTTTTTGTTTTTGGACTTTGAGTCTACTATAGTCCAACCCAAGACCTACTCCATATATCTGATGAGATGAAAGTGAAAAGTTGCTTGATTTGAGAAGTGTTGACGCGAGAATGTCTACGGGATTTGTAACTACAAGTATGGTTCCAGCAAAGGATCTTAGGGATTTGGGAGAGAATAAATGTTTAATAGCTTCAGCGTTAGTTGAGAATTTGTTGAACCTTTCGTTGTCTGATTTGACATTTACAGGCGGATTGGGTGAATTAAAACATATAACAACGATATTGCTCTTCCTTAGCAATGAACTAGATGATTTATATATAGTAATTTTCTTTCTTGGATTTGCGCTTTTTAGATCCAGAACTATTGATTTTAGTCTTAATATATTTCTTGAGTACAAATTAATATTCTTTATCCAATTTTTACCAACTAGTAGGTTCGCCAGATCTTGACCAATTGTTCCTACCCCAATAATGCCAATTGTTTTTTTAGGACTCCAATTAATACTTTTTATTAAATGAAGAAACCATTTTTGAGGAGTGCTTCTGTTTCCAAGACACAAATGCTTGTCAAAAATTTTTTTAAAAATTTTCTTGGAAGTTTTTCTTATAAGAGTTTTCTTATCGATATCTGGAATTGCTTTGTAATAAATTTGAAGTAACTCCTTTCTTGTACTTTTGAAAACATCTCGAATATCTTCTGGTATTAAAAAAATAATTTGATCTACTTTAGACTTTGTTTTTAATTTGTTTTTGTCTCTATAATTTATGTCTCCGGCATATATATTATTATTTGTTACCCAGGTGGCAACGAAGTCGTTTGCAAGAATCTTGAATCCAGATTCTTTAAATATTTCTGATAAAGTAGATTTCCCTGATTTTGAAGGACCTGATATTAAATAACATCTTTTCCCATTTGTAATCAAAGTTGAATGTAATACTAGATATTTTGAAGAAATTTTTCGTGTAATTTGAAGCCTAATGCCTTTTTTTTCTTTGGCAGAAAGCGTCTTTTTGTTCAAATGAAACCTAAACATTTTTTTTGTTCCAGCAATAGAAAACAAATGTATGTAGGTCATTTATATCGATATGTTATCACGACTTATACTGAATGTTGACTTTTGAAATAAAAGATATATGATCAGTTTAAAGCTTAGAAGGAGAGAAAGTAGGCTTCCTTGGTGACACAAGAGAACTCGTGGCTGGTGAAAGCGAGTCGAACAAGGTGAGTTGAATTACCCTCTGGAGCAGATCTAGCCAAACTAGATACGGATTCTAACCGTAAAGTAGAAAAAGTATGTCACCCAAAATAGGGTAACGGAGTACTTATTAAGTCTGGAGCTGTGAAGCTCTAGAAATGCAAGGTGGTACCGTCTTGTTAAAAGACCCTTGTCTAATCCTAATTTTATTGGGGTTTGACGAGGGTTTTTTGTTATCAATATATTACTTAAATAAACATAAAAATGGAAAAACTAAGAAGGGTTGATCAAATTTCGACTCACGAAGTGGAGAACAAGATTTGTGAGATAAATGCCAGAAAAGAGCTAGTGTTCAAAGCTGGGCTATTTTCTGATGACAACAATGACGAGTTCAAAGTTGTTTTGGGTAATGGAGAAGAGGTGGGTATTTTTAAAACTTGGGCAGTTCCTGTCATCCCAATGCTCGAAACTGGTAGTGGGAGAGAAATATCGTGGAATGAACTCGAGATGTGGAAAGAAAGAATGAGAGCAAACCCAGTACTACTATGGGAAACGTTGGAAAAGTGGAGGAGTAGAACCGAAGCTGACGACAGAAGGCTTTGTATCATATTTAACGAGAGAGAACTTCCGAAGGGAAAAGTTGATCGAGTTAGTGAATTAGCAATGAGATTGAAAATTGCTTTTGGAAGTGCGTCTCCGTTTTACCATATTGAAGCGATGGTGGGCGATGGTAATTTTACGCCAGGAAATCCGTTTGTTGGAGATTTGGGGACAGGACAAGAAGGTGGTTTCTTGGATATGGCGGGGATGCTGTTGCCATCTGCTTTGGGTGATATGGTAAAGGCAGAGAAGTTAAACTGGAACTCTCTGGACTGGGAAAAAATCAAGAAACAAGTAGATCAAAACTCAGATATTTCAAGAATGGCTGCTTTGATGCGAATTGCACGGGTGGCTGGCCTAAAGACTGAAGAGGTTCTTTTTGCGGCCAATGCGCTTGAATGGATTCCTGTGAGTGTGGGTGGGAAAAAGGGTGACTTGCCTGAAGAACTGGCGATGCAAGAATTGCTATCAAGTGACATCAGAAAAGAAAAGCTAACTTTGGGGGCAGTGGCCAGAGATATGAATGGATTGGTGCGTTTCTTGAACTGGACTCCATTAGTAATAAATGAAGTTAATTTTACTCACGCTGCGTGGTGGAAGTACGCAGCTGTTTGCGAAACTTCAAACCAGATAATTGAAGAGTTGTCGGATGGTTCATTAATTGTCCCTGAGCATAGACAAGAGTTCTTGGAAGTGGTTTTGCCACAGTTAAAGAATTTGGATGCTTCCTCGGCAAGGGGGAGATTTGCTCTATGGATGTTGGAGAATGGCTGGTTGGATAAAAGTATTCTCGAAAGATTGGGTAAATTGGAAAACAGAATGGTTGGCGAGGTGGCAAAAAGAATGGTGGGGTTGGAAAAAGACAATGAAGTTATTAAGTTGGGAGAAAGTAACAATCGTTTCTTGGTGGGTGGAAAAGCAGCTGGTTTAGGTGAAGTGGCTGAGATATTTGGAAAAGAGTTTGTTGGAGATGCGGTGGTTGTAACTAGTGAGTGTGTCACTAGATGGTTGAACGATCAAGGTAAATTGCAAGAGCTGGTCAATCAATTGGTCAAAGAAGAAGATGTAAATAAAAAATTACGTTTGGCAGAAAAGATTAGAAGCGGTTTGGCTAGACTAGTGTTTTCGGATATAGTTGTGGATAAGGTTGTGGGTCAAATCAAAGGTTCTTCTTTTGCGGTTCGATCATCGTCGTTTGATGAAGACACCTTGGTAAATGGAACAGCAGCGGGAATTTATGAGAGCGAGATTGGGGTTACAAGAGAGGAGCTGGGGGTAAAACTAGTAGAGGTAATAAGCTCGTTTTTTTCTGAGAAAGCGGTGAGTTACAGACACTTGCACGGATTGTCAGATGAGCCCGTGTTTGCAGTTGTAGTTCAAGAATACATATCTGGTAGTGGTGGAGTGGTTTTTTCAAGTGGAAACAGTCGAGATTGGTCAGTTTTTACAGGTGAAACTCCCGGTCATGTGGTGGGAGGTGAAAACAAATTTGATTCGGAGACTGTTGAGAATGGAAAACTTGAAAGTAATGTGAGATTTGGTTGGGTAGATCCAGAAATTATGTCCCAGATTGGAAATATGGCGATACTGGCAGAGACCGTATTGGGAGGAAAAACTGATATGGAGTTTGTGGTAGGTGAAAAAGGAGTCAGGATTTTGCAGCTAAGAATGTTAAATTCGGCTGAAGAGAGAGGTGGTACCAAAAAGCGACCTGCGGAGAGATGGTATGAGTTGCGAGGAGGTTCTGATATAAGTGGTGTAATTTTTCAGGAATCCTCTGTAGGGTTGGTGCTTGCTGAAGATATAAATATTGATCAGTTTCAAGGAGAGCTTTTTCGGTGTCTGATAAAAAATAAAGATAAGGTGTCTGAGCTAAACTTACCTCATAGAATCCCGCAAACTAGCCACTTTGCCAATATATGTCTGAACTTGGGTATAAAATTATCTTTTAGAAATGAATAAAATTAAAGAAGAAACTATAAAAAAAGTTGGAGAAGCAGCTGTGAAGTTGGATTGGGAACTGGCTTTTGGCGGTAAGTCATATGGCAATAGGCATCTGTTTAGGGTAAACAAAATTGCAAAGTTCTTGCAGAAGAAAGAGGGGGGGGATTTGGATATTGTACTTTTGGGAGCTTGGGTTCATGATGTAGCTCTGGTAGCGGGAAGTGATTATGAACAAGATCGGGTAAGGATGGAGACAACAAAGTTCTTGCAAAAGTTTGATGAACTTGATGAAGTTATAAAAGAGAAGGTTGTATTGTGTGCTGTGGAACACGAAAGTGAGAGTGAGGTGGCATCAATAGAAGCTAAGATTGTTCATGATGCGGATGCGCTGGATAAATGTGGTCCCTTGGGGGTAATAAGACATATTTGGAAAATGACAAATATGTTGGAAAACCATCCCCTGACAGAAATTTCTGACTTGAGTAATCTTGAAAAACATTTGGAAAGTAGGAGAGTAAATTTGCAAACTGATTTTGCCAAAAAGATTGCCAAAGATCTTAACATCTTTGCGGTATTATTTTTTGTAAATAAGGATCACGCCTTGAAACAAATGAAGGAAATTTCTCGTCTGGCTTGGGAGGGAAAAACTTCTGATAAGATTGCAGAAAGGTTGGTAAAAAATAACAAAGGTAGTTGGTTTGATGAATTAAAGAAGCAGCTTGACACCGGTATGGTTGAGGTATAGGATACGTCAAGATGATAAATAGTTATTACTATTTTATTGGTAGTATTTGAAAAAAGGGCACCGGTTGGTGCCCTTTTTTTTTATTAATTAATATATAAAAACAAATGGCAAAAAGGATAGAAGAGGTAAGAAAGTACTTTGTTAATCCTGAAGATCCTGGTTCAGTAGAGAAACTGGCTGGATTAGGTGCCGACACAATCAGGGTGATGGCGGATATATATGCTTCGGGTGGAGATGTTGAAAAGATGAACTCTAATTCGGTCGAATGGATGGAGAGAAATGGTGGCGATGAAGTATCTCAAGTAATTGGCGAGTTGTTGTCCAGGGAAGCAGAAACAAGAAGATTTGATAATAAATTTATGGGACAGATTCATCCCCAGGGGAATATGGTGGGTATTTTGGGTAACCTGGTGGCAGCTTACATGAATACAAATACCATTGTGAAGGAGGTGTCGATGTCTGAGCATAAGATGGAGGGAGAGGTTGTTGGGTGGTTGGGGGATATGTTTGGTTATAAAAAAAATGAGTTTAGTGGTAATGTGGTGACAGATGGAACCTTGGCAAGCTTGACTGCTTTGTGGGTGGCTAGAGCAAAAAAAGTAAAGGAGATCACTGATCGGGGTGATGATCCAAACAAAACAATAATGCATGTATTGGTAAACGATATGAAGCATTATTCAATTGATAAATCTTGTGAAATTTTGGGAACAAATATAAAAGTGGATGTTTTGAGTAGAAATGGATATAAAACAGATTTAAATTCATGTGCTGAAATAATAAGAGAAGTTTGGGAAAAGGGCGAAGAGGTGATGGCGATTGTGGGTCTTGCTGGTGAAACCGAGACGGCGGAAGTTGACAATCTTTTTGGTTTGGCTCAAATCTCTCGTGCTAATGGAATCTACTTACATGTAGACGCTGCTTATGGTGGCCCCTTTGTTTTGTCATCAAGAAATTCTCTTTTTCGAGGAATTGAACTGGCAGATTCGATAACTGTCGATCCGCATAAGATGTTGTACGTACCATATCAGGCTGGGGTTGTGCTTTTTAGGGATAAAAAAGATCACGCTCTTATTCAAAAGAATGCGAGGTATTTGCAGCCAGAAGAAAATGAAGGCCTGTTAGGAGATCCGGATAAAAGAAATTATGGTTTTGCGGCAAGAGTTGAGGGCTCGATGGGGGCTGGTGGAGTTTTGTCGACTTGGGCAACCCTACGACTATTGGGGTCTGAAGGAGTGACAGCCCTATTAGAACATGACTTGGAGCTGACAAGGTATTGTTTTGAGAGGGTAAGCGCGTCAGAGATTTTGAGGCCGATTCATGTTCCAGAACTAAACACATTACTCATAGGCTTGAGGAGTAACTTTGGTTTAGACGGAATGAATTACAAGAAATTGATGGAAAAAGTCCAAACCTCTGTGGATAAGAAATACGGATATTATATTTCGGTGAATGGTGAGGTTGATAACGGCTGGTCTGCGTTTAGATTTGTGGCGATGCACCCCTGGACAACAGAACAAGATGTTGAAACACTAATAACGTTATTAGAAAAAGAAGTGGTTGCAAGTATTTATTAAATTATTATTTACAAGGACAGATGAAAGAAAAACAATACGAAGAACTTAGGTCGGGTTTGGAGGAAGAGATTACAGTACAGACAGTGTTAGAACGAGCAGTGTTTGATGTTTTACCTGACAAGGAAGGGGTTGCACGGTTAATGGAAGAGAGACCAATAAAATTGTATTTAGGGATCGACCCCACTAGTCCAGATTTGCATGTAGGCCATGCGGTACCGCTTCGAAAGTTGAAGCAGTTTCAGGATTTGGGGCATGAGGTAACTCTGTTGTTTGGAACTTTTACTGGGAAAATTGGAGACCCAACGGATAAGCTGGCAACTAGGAAAAAGCTTAATGATGGACAAATAGAAACCAATATTGCAACATATATTGAGCAAGCAGGGAAAATATTAGATTTTTCTGATCGAAGCACTAATCCAGTAAAAATTGTTTATAACGAAGAATGGTTGGGTAGGATGAATTTTGCTGAGGTGGTGGAGCTAGCTTCAAATTTTTCGGTTCAACAGATGTTGGAGCGTTCTATGTTTCAGGAAAGAATAGCAACCAAGAAACCTTTGTTTTTGCATGAATTACTTTATCCACTTATGCAAGGAATGGATTCTGTAGCTTTGGGGGTAGATTTGGAGATAGGTGGTAGTGATCAGATTTTTAATATGTTGGTGGGAAGAGATTTGATGAGAAAACTGTCTAACAGGGAGAAATGGGTGATGGCTTTGAAATTGATTGAAGATCCAAACGGAAGAAAGATGGGAAAAACCGAAGGGAACATTGTAAATGTTATGGATCCTGCCTCTTGGAAATATGAGGCGATGATGACATGGCCAGATGGAGCTATTCCTGTCGGTTTTGAGCTGTTAACAAACTTGGAAATGCGTATGGTTGACGATTTGAAAAATGGATTGATGGGGGGTGGAGTGGATGTGTTGGAGGCGAAACGAGCAATGGCATACAGAGTTGTTGCGGAATTTGATGGTGAAGAAGCTGCTGTTATGGCGGAAACAGAGTTTGATTTGGTTCATAAAAATGGCGAGTTGCCGAGTGTAATTAAAAATTCGCTAATTTATCCCGACTTTGATCTGTATCGCACTTTGGTTTCAAGTGGTTTAGTGAGAAACTATGAAGAAGCCAAACAAGTAGTATCAAACAGATCTGTGTTGGTTGATAATGCACCAGTGAAGGCTAGTTTTAAAGATTGGAGAAATGGCCAGGTATTAAGTATCGGAAGAAAGGTGATAAAAAATTATAGGAGAATAGTGATTACCTAGCTTGACACGGTTGTGTTAATGTGTTAGTATGCTAACACAGTAAAACAAAATATGGATAAAACAAATGACTGGAAAAATAGGGATACAAAGCTTCTTTTTGAGGCTATTTTGAGTTTGAAGTCTGTAAGTGAAATGGAGAGTTTTTTTCGAGACTTGATGACACCACAAGAAATTGAGACTTTTTCGGAGAGATTTAAGGTAGCGGTGATGCTAACCAAAGGTGTTCCGTATAGAGAAATATATGATAAAACTGGAGTTAGCACAGCGACAATTACGAGGGTGAATCAGTGGCTGGAGAGAGGCTTGGGGGGTTATAAAATGGCGATATTAAGACTAAAAATAAATAAATAAAAATGAATAAAGAAGAATTTCTCAAACAACTAGGGGATTTGGTAGCCATAAAGTCTTTATCTGGTGATATGGTGGCAAACGCTGCTGGTTTGGACTATGTCGTAAGCCTACTAAATAAAAACTTGTTTTTGGAGAGAGTAAAAAATGGCAAAGCAGAAGTCTTGATCGCTTCGGTAAATAAAGGTGAAACTCCAAAATTTTGTTATATGGTACATATGGATGTGGTGGCTGGGACAGACGACCAGTTTGTTATGAGGATTGAAGATAACAAGGCCTTTGGAAGAGGAACTTGTGACATGAAGTTTTCGATTCCTTTGGGGATATCACTTATTAATGAGGCAAGCGAGAAAAATGTCGATTTTTGCTTGATGATAACTACCGATGAGGAAATTGGTGGTTTGGAGGGAGCTAAGATAATTGCCGAAAGAGGGTTTGCGCCAGAGATCTTGATAGTTCCAGATGGGGGAGAAAACCTAAACTTTGTTGATAAGGCCAAAGGAGTGTGCCAGTTGAGATTGGTAGCAAAAGGAACTCCGGCACATGCTAGTAGGCCTTGGCAGGGGAAAAACGCAATTGATTCTCTAGTGTTACTTGGGTCAAAATTGTTAGATATTTATGGAAAAAATAGTTTACAGGAAACTTGGGAGACAACTATGAATATCGGAACGATTAATGGGGGAATATCGACTAATCAGGTTTGTCCGGAAGCAGAGATGAAGATTGACTTTCGTTATCCAGAAACAGATTCAATCGAGAAAATTACTTCGGCCGTCCAGGGAATTGTTGATGGTTTGAAGCTGGATATCGAAGTTTCTAAGATGTCGACAGGACTACCCACTTTTACAGATGTGAATAATGCAGAGGTAAAAAAATATTTGAAAATAATGAGTGAAGAGTTTGGACAGGAAATACAAATAAAACAAACCTACGGAGCGTCCGACGCAAGACACTTCGCCGCTTCTGGATCACCAGTACTCATGCACAAGCCACTGGGGGGGGAGATTCACTCGGCCAATGAATGGGTTGATATTGATTCGGTCATGATTTTTTATAAAGGGTTACAAAAGTATTTAGGTCTAGTATAATATAAGATATGAAAAGCGCATTTTGCCTTTACCATCATTACAATTTTTCTCTTTTGGAGAGAGGGTTGTTTTGATGTTTTTCTAGAAAAAAATGATGCCAACCCCCTCCCCAAAAAGGAGGGGGTTTTGTTTTCTGCCCAATAAAAGAGAAAACAAGTTCATTAAAAAGGAGTCAAGATGAAAAAGCTGTTTAGATATTTTACGGAAGGGATTACTTCGGAAACGCTGCGGTCAGTTGGTGCAGAGATTGAAACTCAGTTTTTTGACAGTATTGGCTTTGCCATATCTACAGAAAAGTCTCAAAAGATGCTTATTTTGTTGACAGAAAAAGAGTGGAGTATCACGGGGAACAAGGGCAAATTAATTACGTCACTTACGGACAGAGAAGGAAATCAAATTAATTATGAATTGGGTAGACACAATATTGAGATATCGACAGCGCCTTCTAGCCCAAAAAATATAACTAGAGTGATGAGAAAGTGTTTGGACCAGTTGTATTGGTCGGCCGATTTGGTGGGCGCAGAACCATATTTTGCGCCAATATTTGTCGATGATGACGATTTGCTGATGATACCTGATGAGAGAGATGCGACGTGGTTGCAGCTCGATGGAAGATCTGCCTTGGCACCGCTTGCCAAAACATCCTCGGTGCAGTTTACTTTTTCGGTATCGCCAGGTGAGGCGGTTTCGGTTCTTAACAAATTAGGAAATAAAATAAACTTGTTTTTGGAAGATTATCCTCAAGAAGCTGTGTGGAGAAGATATATTAAGGATTCGCTTGCCAATTATCGACCAGATCGATATGGTGGCCCAATACTGTTTGATTCGTTGGATGACTATTGTAATAAACTTGCTAAAAATGATGTGGTAGTCGGTTCTCGTTTGCTGCCCTATGAAAAAGTTGAGAATTTAGATATTCCGTTATATTTGCGAAGCATATGGTGGTATTTCCGGTTGAAAAGATATGGATCTGATTTGTGTATTGAGGTAAGACCAATTTCTAGAAGAAGAGATGATTTGTTTGATCTTCAACTGAAGAATGTACTGGATATAGTCGGAAGTTAGTATGGTTTTTTACCGGTCGCCTAAGGCGACCGGTTTTCTTATGCCAAATTTTTTCTGAGAAATCCTTGAAGATCATCGACACTGATTCTTTGTTGAGTAGCTGTGTCGCGGTCTCTTATGGTTATGGTATTGTCCTCTAGGGTTTGGTAGTCGATGGTGACGCAATAGTTGGTACCGATTTCGTCGTGAGTGTAATAACGTTTGCCAATGTTACCTCTTTCGTCTAGGGCTGTGGGGAATAGAAATCTTATAGAATCGAAAACTTCTCTGGCTTTGGCAGAAATATTTTCTTTGTTAGCAACTAAGGGGAAGATGGCTACCTTGTAGGGAGAAAGGACAGCAGGAAGTTTGAGAACGACTCTTTGTTTTTCTAAATCCTCGACATAGGCATTCATCAGGATAATGGTGACCAGACGAGAAAGGCCGAAGGTGGGCTCAATAACGTGAGGAATAAATTTTTCGTTGGTGTAAGGATCGGCGTAACGTAGATCGACTCCTGATTTTTCGATGTGATTTTTGAGGTCGAAGTCGGTGCGATAGGCCAGACCAAACATCTCTTTGTAACCCCAAGGGAACTGATACTCCAAGTCTTCGGTGCGAGAGCTGTAGTGGCTAAGTTCTTCTTTGGTGTGAGACCTCCAGCGTAGTTTGGATTCGTCTAGCCCCAGAGAAACGGCAAACTTGTACATTTCGTCTTTCCAGTATTCAAAATGTTTTTCCCATTCTTCGGGCTTTACAAAATATTCAAATTCGGCGAGGTCGAATTCAAGTGTCCTAAAAGTAAATTTACCCATGGTGATTTCGTTGCGAAAGGCTTTGCCGGACTGAGCTAGACCAAAGGGGAGGCGAGGATGGAGTGAATCTAGGACTTGTTTAAAATCGACAAACATACCTTGGGCAAGTTCGCCGCGAAGATAGGCGGTGTTTTTGCCTTCGGTAATGATGCCGATTTGGGTTTCGAATAACTGATTGAAGTTTCTAACTTTGGTCCAGTTTTGTTTTTTGCATTTGGGACAAGTTATTTTGTTGTCGGCGATGAGCTGGTCTAATTCCGAAAGTGGCTTGCCTTCGACGTTACCAAGATCGGGTAGGGCATCTTCGACTAGATGATCGGCACGGGTGCGGTAGTTGCAGTCCAAGCAGTCGATCATGATATTGGTAAAACTGGCAGCATGACCGGAGGCTTCCCAAACTTTGGGACTCATAAGTACGGAGGTGTCTAAACCAAACATGTCTTGTCTGTTAGTGACAAAAGTTTTCCACCAGTGATTGAGAAGATTTCGTTTTAGCTCGGTTCCCAGAGGACCAAAGTCGTAAGTATTAGCTAAACCGCCATAGATTTCGGAGCCGGCAAAAATGAAGCCGCGGCGTTTAGCTAAGGAAATGACTTTGTCGAGTGTAACTTGGTTGTCCATGATGGATTCTATTATAGCTTGACTAGAACTCAAGGAATCAAGAACTCGAGAACTCAAGATGTGTAGTAAATTTTTTGCCTGCGAGGATACTCCTCGCAGGTGGTAGAATTGGGAGTTAATGAAAGAGGGAGAGATTTTGAGACCATGTAAAGAGTTTGTTCATCGACCTGAGGATTTTATGGTGGATAGAGGTGGAATGATAATGGAAGCACTGATTCTGGCAATGACAGTTCATGATGGAGAAAAAAGAAAAACGCCACCATATGAAGATTATGTGGAACATTGTGTGGCTGTAGCTAGTATTTTGGAGAGTTGGGGAGGAAGTAACGAGGAGGAACTAGTAGCGGCGTTGCTTCATGACTCTATAGAAAATCATCCAGACCTGATAAGCCTTGAGAATATTAGAGAGTTTTTTTGGAGACAGAGTGGCTTTTTTGGTAGATGGAGTAACGAAATTAAAATTGAAAGATAGAGGAAAAAGTGAGTTTGAGACGATGCGGAAGATAGCGAGAGATAGTTTGATTGATGAAGGGGTGGCCCGGTTGAAACTTGCTGATAGAGTACATAACATGATGACGATGGAGGGAATGAAGCCGGAGACGCAAATAAAGAAGGCCAGAGAAACGCTGAAAGTTTATGCTCCTTTGGCCTTATCCTTTGGGGTGTGGGAAGTGAGAAATCTATTACAAGACCTGTCTTTTCCTTATTTGGATGCGGAAAGGTACTGGAGAGTAAGAAGCGAAGTGGATGGCGACCTTAGGCTACGAGCTGATTTTGTAAACGAAGTGGAGAAAATGATTGAAACAAATTTGATAGAAGCTGGGCTGAAAGTTGAGGTGAACCATGTAATTGGGGGATATTTTGAGATTGCTGAGAAACTTAAAAAAAGGAAATGTAATCTTGACGAAATAAATGAAGTGATAAGTTTTAGGGTGCTACTTACGGATATTAATAGTTGTTATGAAGCGATGACGGTGGTGAGGTCTAGGTTGTTGGGATCTTTGGTTGGCGAGATGCATGTTGACTATTTGCAGAAAAGCGCGGTTAATGGCTATAGTGCCTTGGAGGACGTTTATGAGTTTGGAGAGGGAAGAATTGAAATTTGTTTTACGACGAAAGAACGAGAAAAAGTTAATCAGTGGGGGTTTGGTAAAGAAACCAGAAGAAAAGTCATATTTACTCCAAAAGAAGAATTGATATTTTTGAAGCCAGAAGCAACGGGTTACGATTTGGTTAATAAACTGGAAAATGTTTTGAGTAAAGAAGTAATGGCGATAGTAATAGAAGGTGTTATTTGCGATCTGGGTACAGTGCTTCCCAACGCGAGTTTGGTGGAGATAATATAAAAAGAACTCAAGATGTTGAATTTCGGAATATAATGATTGCTATGGCAAATAAAAAGAAGCTGGTAGAGAAAAAGGAGCAGAGTATAAAAAAACATTTTGGAGTTAAGTTTTGGATTGCGCTGATTGTGATTTTGGTGTTTTATTTTGTTTTGCTTGGTCTGCAAATGTTTAGAGAGAATAGAATGCTAAGGGAGGCGGCAATAAATAAGTATCCGGTTGTTTTGAAAAATTATCCTGAAACTGGAAACTGGAAGACTTACAAGAACGACATCTGGACATTTAAATACCCCAAAGATTGGTTAGTGGTAGATTGTGGTAGTAAGGTTAGTCTTTTAATGGGACCTCAGCTTGAGAATGGACAGAAAATAGACTGTAAAGATGAATATCCTCACCCCAATAAAGCGATTTATGTATTCAGAGGTAAAGCCGTAGACGAAACGAATGGCTTTGGGAAGGATCCTGAAAACAAGAGAATGGGTTCATTTGAAAAAATTATCATTGATGCAAAGGAAGCTTGGCTTGATACTTCTATTTACAATGGTATGTTGTTGCAACAATCAATTTTTGTGAAATTTGGAGAATATGTTGATCATATAAATTTGTGGGAAAAAGAACACAAAGAAACGTATGACAAGATAATTTCGACTTTTAGGTATTTGTAATCTAGGGAGTGAGGCGTTTGACACCGCGGTAGAGGTAGGTGGCTTCGCGGATGTTGTCGAGACCTAAAAGTTTCATGATGAAGCGATTTGGGCCAGCACCAAGTCCGCCATGAGGAGGACAACCATATTTGAAGAAGTTGAGGTAGTCTTGAATCGTGTCCAGATTGATATTTTTGTCGATGGCGTTTTGTTTTAATTCTTCGTAACGGTGTTCACGTTTGGCGCCACTAGTAATCTCTAAACCGTTCCAAAGTAAGTCAAATGTTTTGCTAAGCTTAGGATCGTTCTCGTATTTTTGGCTATAAAAAGCGCGTCCTGCGGTGGGGTAGTCAATGACAAAAACAAATTCACTGTTGTGATTAATTTTTGCATATTCACCAATACCTTTTTCTTCTTCTGGGGAAAGATCGGCTACTTTGTCGCTAGTGATACCTTTTTCTTTTAAGATTTTTTTGACTTCGGCGAAGGGGATTCTGGGGAAAGGAAGAGTGGGAACAACTAATTCTCGATTGAAAACCCTTAGGATTTCCTCGCCGTAAACTTCTTTGATTTTGGTAACGATTTCAACCAGGAGTTTTTCTTCGACATCCATAACCTCATGATGAGATTCGATGTAGGACATTTCTAAGTCGTAACCAGTAAATTCGGTATTATGGCGAGAGGTGAAGGAGGGGTCGGCGCGAAAAACGGGTCCGATTTCGAAAACTTTTTCTAAACCAGCGGCCATACCCATCTGTTTGTAGAACTGGGGTGATTGGGTGAGGTAGGCTTTGCGGTCGAAGTATTGAATCTCAAAAAGCTCGGCGCCGCCTTCGCTAGGTGAGGCAGTAGTTTTTGGGGAATGGATTTGGAGAAAGCCATTGTCAGTTAAAAAATTGGTAAAGACTTGGTCCATTAAAGTCCAAACTTTAAAAATTAGAGAGTTGTGTTCTTTGCGAAGATCGAGATATCTCCAGTCGAGACGGACATCTAAGTTTGTTTCACCTTCACTTTTTTCGTTGACAGGGATGGGAAGTTCTGGCTCGGCCACACTAAGAACCTCGACGGTGTCGATGAAAACTTCGATACCGTTAGGAGCTTGGGCGTTTTCTTTGGCATCACCCTCGATACTAATGACGGATTCGAGAGAAAGGTCGGCAATTTTCTGGAAATTTTCTGTGTTGCCTTTGATAACCACGGTTTGGACACTGCCGGTAATATCGCGAAGGATGAGGAAGATAATGCCGCCTTGCTTGCGAATGGTTTCGGCAAAGCCGCTTACTTTGACCTTTTGGCCAAGATTGTTTTTGAGATCGGCGATGTAGGTTCGAGTCATGAGATGATTATAACAAGCTCATAATGACTTTTGTGATTATGAGCGTAGTTATAAGAGGAAGCGCAGGAAGATATTTTGATAATAATTATTATCAAAAAGATGACGAGCAAGCTCTTATACAGTCAAAAAAACTCAAGAACTCAAAAAATCAAAAACTCAAGATAATGAGTAAATTCGTATATGTTATGAGAAGATGACGAGCAAGCTCTGATAGCGGATTTGTTATAATGTGCCATAGTTTTAAAATTGAAATGGAGGATAAATGGCTGAAATAAAAGAGTTAAAGGAATTGGTTAAAGAATTGACGGTAATGGTGGAAAAACCTGAGAATAAGGCTGAGGGAAAAGAGAAGTTTTCGGAGATGTCGATAGAAGCTTATTTGATTTCAATTGGCAAATCGTGGCTTGATCTTGATGAAAAGCTGATAAGAGAAAATGCGGGTGCTGTTTGGGTAGTCAGAGCGGGTACTGGGGAGATACCAATTCCATTCCCTGTTGATATTTTTAATTAGTTTGGATATATCCCTCGCTGGTGTGAGGGATTTTTGTGCCTAAATGATAAAATACTTGCCTATGCTTGAGAGAAATGAGTTTTTTGGGCAGTATGAGGAAAAATTGAACCTAGCTGAGCTGAGTAAGAATAAGTATTCTTTACCTGTAAAAGTGGAGGATGTTTTGGGAATTTGGAAACCAATGTATTCACCAGAACATAGTGGTGAAATGGCTCCTGCGGTAGATATAGCCGTTATCGACCCAAGAATTAAAGAAACTGAGGTTTTGTGTCCTTGCGATGGGGAAGTGGTTTGTGGTGTTTTGACAAATACTAAGTGGGGCACAGGTCCAGAGTATAAAAATTTATTAAACTGGGTACAAATTAGAACGGCAGATAATGAATTTTTTGAATTGGCACATATCATACCTATAGAGAGGCGAATATTGAGAGTGGGAGATCGAGTTCGAAAAGGTGAGGTTATCGCTATTGCGGGACTTAATGGGAGAATGACAGAGACTGGTGGAAAGGTCGATGCTCACATCCATATGTTTGTCTATAAATACAATTTTGGAAACTATAAAGGTTTGATAATAAACTGGGAGCAATAATATTTTATTTCTGGATTCCTTACAAGCACTGAATGACAGATATTTTTGTATTAGAATATAGGCATGGCTTATGATTTTAAGGAGATAGAAAAAAAGTGGACGGGAAAATTTGTGAATTTTGATGGTTACAAGGGTAAGGATTTTGATAAGAGAGAAAAGAAGTATGTTTTGGTTGAGTTTCCTTATCCTTCTGGCGAAGGACTGCATGTAGGTCACGCATTTTCCATGACAGGAGCCGATGTCTACGCTAGGTTTATGCGGAAGCAGAATAAAAATGTCATGTTTCCCATGGGATTTGATGCTTTTGGTCTCCCCTCTGAGAACTACGCCATTAAAACAGGGATTCAACCACAAGTAACAACGGATAGGGTAACGAAACTTTTTCGAAAACAGATGGACGCGATGGCATTTTCTTTTGACTGGGAGAGAGAGGTGAACACAACCTTACCCAACTACTATAAATGGACACAATGGATATTTACTAAACTTTTTGAGAAGGGGTTGGCCTTTAAAAAAGAAATGCCAATTAATTGGTGCCCATCGTGCAAGATAGGACTCGCCAACGAAGAGGTAATTGACGGGAATTGTGAAAGATGTGGGACTGAAACAAGCAAGCGAAATATTTCCCAGTGGGTAGTAAGGATTACTGACTACGCTGATAGGCTGGTAGAGGGCCTGAAAGACACCGACTTTATTGAAAAAGTGAAGGCGGCGCAGGTGAATTGGATTGATAGGAGGGAGGGGGTGGAAATTGATTTTGAGATTAAGTATCCAGATGGATTCCGGATCAAGTCCGGAATGACAGATGGAGGAGAAAAGATTAAAATTTTTACGACGAGGGCGGATACATTGGCAGGGGTGGAGTTTGTAGTGGTGGCACCAGAACATCCAATTGTTAAGGAAATATTAAGTGATGATAGTTCTGGATTCCGGGTCAAGCCCGGAATGACAGAGTTATTTGATTATGTGGAGGAATTTAGAAAGAGGGATGTGAAGGATAGAAGTGAAAGAAAGAAAACTGGAGTACTTTTGCTAATTAAAGCAATTAATCCTCTGACACAAAAAGAAGTTCCAGTTTATGTTTCTGACTACGTCTCGATGGACTTTGGGACTGGGGCGATTATGGGTGTTCCATCCCACGATGAGCGTGATAATGAGTTTGCCGAGGCTTTAGGGATTACTTTTGATCCGAACTTTGCACAAAGTGAAAATAACGTTGGGGAGAAAAAAGTAACTTATCATCTAAGGGATTGGATTTTTTCCCGTCAGCATTATTGGGGAGAGCCGATTCCGACGGTGGACTGTGCCAAGTGTGGGTGGATTCCGGTGTCGGAGAAGGATTTGCCGGTGATATTGCCAGAAGTGGAAAAATATCAACCGACAGATAACGGAGAGTCGCCTTTGGCTAACATATTTGATTGGGTAAAGACAACTTGTCCTAAGTGTGGTGGAGAAGCCAAGAGGGAAACAGATACCATGCCAAACTGGGCGGGAAGTG
>CAZPFY010000004.1:0-45313 GCA_964586045.1 uncultured Pseudomonadales bacterium
CAATACAAGGGGAAAAAGCGCCGATTAAATCAACCGCTTAAAAGAACATTACCCCTCAATTACCCAAAAAAAAAGACCCAGGCGATTTCTCACCGAGGTCTTGGTAAACAAACTATTTTCGAGGGCCGTCATCAATATCAATATATCCCAAGGTAATCATTCCAGCAGCAATCGTGGGAATCACAACAAGCCAAAAATTAGTGCAAAAGAAACAAGCAACCACAATAATGAAAAAATAACTAGTTGCCAGAACAATTGCAATAATTACCGCAGCCGGACCCAACAGATCTTTCAACCAGTCACTATCACTAGACTTTGAAGAACTACTATCAGAATCACTAGTGCCGCTTGAGTCAATGTCAGCTGTTGGAACAGGCACCACAACAGTTTCTGGAACAAACTCAACATAATCCGATGTCTCACCTGCTGAATAAAAAAACTGCTGAACAAACCTAAACATACTTCGTTGCTCGTAATATGTGAGATTTTCCAAGCCATTCCCGTTTGCCACGCGCATTTGATAATACTGCATGCGAGGAGCACCTGCGATAAGGGTGATAAAAAACAACACAACCATCCAGTTTTTAAAACCCACATACACTCGTTCGGCAAGATCATATACCCAACCATATTCTGAATTAGATGACCCATTGGAACTAAGCCAATAAAGCAGCCAAAGCAATCCTGATCCAAGAGGAATAAAAATCACCAAAGCCCAACCCATAGACAGCCAATGCTCTGATCCAAATGGTCGTAACTGAAAAAGACGAAAATAAAGCATGAATATCACCCAAACTAGTAAAATCGCTCCACCACCACGAATAAGCAGCATTGGACGGTTCTCACGTAGAAAATCCTTAACATCTTCCATTTTTCACCTCATTTTCAAAGAATTTTATGTCTCAAAACTAGCCGTTATTATACCACACTATAAGATGGAAATAAACCTACCACCTAGCCTCAATTACCCGCAATACATCGGCGTGGACTTTTTCGGGGGCTTGATTGGCATTCACCATCTCCCAGCCAAACTCGGCAGCTAGCTGTCTATGAATCTCCCTATTTCTCTCCCAAATCTGCTCCCCCGCCGCCTCGTGCCTATGGCCCTTCTCTATCCCGCTACAAAATCGCTCCCCATCCAACAGTATCGAGATGTCCGGAACCAACAGATCGCCATTTATCCCATATAAATAAGACCTCTCAACCCCATTGGTAAGCCCCCAGGCCAGCCCTGTACCCAAATAGTCCTCGGCAAAAACGTCGCCATCCTTGAGCAGTTCTAGCAAGGCTGGCTCGTACTGCCGCCTGTCCTCGGCAAACATCCACTGAAGTTGTTCGTCGGTTAACGACCTCTCCCCCTTCTCTCCCCGCAGCTCTCTATTTATTATCTGGCCTGTTGGTGTCTCGTACCTAGGGTACTTGATCCGCACATGCGGCCTATTCATCTCCATCCAGGTTTTTTGGAGTAAATCTAGTTGCAAAGATTTCCCTAAATTGTTCGCGGCGTAAATAACAATAAACTTGCCTCTGTCCTGCATTATTTTTACTGTATCTTGCCTAATTTGCGGAGCTCATCCAGTACTTCTGGTGGAAACTCGGCCTCAGGATCATGCATGTATGCTCTATAAACCTTCAATAAATCTTCATAGGTTTGCGGCTCAACTTTATTTTCTGTCCAAGGAATCTCTGTTTTTTCTGTCATAACTACCAACTTAAACCATTATCTACAACTTGTCTATACATTTATGTGTCACTCCGTCATTGCGAGGCCTGACCTCAGTCGGCCGTGGCAATCTATAAAAATAACTCCATCGAACCAACTTGTATGGATTGCCACGTCGAGTACTCCTCGCAATGACATTATTTCCCCCAATTCCAAAACATCAATAAAACTGATAGGGCCATAAAAACAAAGGTCATCCAAGCAATTACCAAATACTTCTTTTCTGTTTTAAACTTTCCCACCACTTCTTCTCTCCCGGCTAGTTTAATAATTATAAAAATAAGTGGCACCGCCACCACTCCATTAACCACCGCCGCATAATACAAAGCCTGCATGGTATTTATTCCAAACAGGTTCATCAACACCCCTACCATCGTTGCCACTACTAATATGAGATAAAACCCCTTAGCCCTACTAAATTTTTTAGATAGTCCCTCCTTTATTCCCAATGCCTCGGAAACAGCATAGGCCACCGATCCAGCCAAAACCGGGACCGACTGCAAGCCAATGCCAATAATTCCCAAAGCAAAAAGCAAATAAGCAAACTCTCCTGCGAGCGGCCGTAAAGCCAAGGCTGCCTGTTCAGCACTATTTATTTCAAAAATTCCATTTGCGTTTAGCGTCCCCGCTGTTGTTACCACTATAAAAAAAGTCATCAAGTTGGAAAATAGCATCCCAATTTTTGTATCTAACCTCATTTTACTAATCATTGACTTACTGACTTCCGGCTTTTGTCCAAAATCCGAGATCTGAGACCTGTTATCTGCTATCTCCTCCTCCACCTCCTGCGACGCCTGCCAAAAAAATAAATAGGGCGAAATTGTCGTCCCCAAAAAACCCACCATGGTCATTATGTAATCAGTGCTCCAATTTATTTTTGGTATTAGTGTGGCTTTCAGAATCATTCCCCAATCCGGGTGAATCAAAAATGCTGTAACTACGTAAACAATAAGCGACAACCCCAACCACTTCAAAACTTCGGAATATTTTTTATACGGCACCCAAATTTCCAAGACCACAATAATCATGGCCACCAAAAACAACCAAAAGAAAAAATTAAGTCCAAAAACCATATGCAAAGACGAAGCCATAATCCCTAGGTCTGCCCCAATATTTATGACATTGGCAAAAGCCAGTAGACCAACCGCAAACCACATTACTTTTTTGGAACTAAACTTTTTCAGTATTCCCGCCAAACCCCTACCAGTCGTCATTCCCACTCTTCCACACATTTCTTGAATCGAAATCATTGCTGGCAAAAGAAAAAGGGCCAGCCACGTCATACCATAGCCAAACTTAGCGCCAGCTATAGAATAAGTCGCTATTCCACTCGGATCATCGTCCGCCGCCCCAGTTACAAACCCTGGTCCAACTTTTTTAAATATTTTTTTTATTCTCTCCGGAAACTTCATGTAGTTTAATAATACGATAAAAAAAGACCCCATCACCAAAAACGGTAACAGGGCCACGTATTACTCTAAATTTGTAAACAAAAACATTTTTTCTCCCTCATCTCTACCAGTATCAAAATCATTTACCCCAGTGCCAGTAATGGGATAGCTTTGGTCAACTTTGATTGCCAAACTACCATTCCACTCAGTGGCCTTAAAAGCAACAATGTACGCCCCGGGTTTACAAAATACACTCGGCACCAAATTCTTTAAAACCAAACCAGAATTATTCAGTGGTGCACCAAAATAAGTGTAACAATTACCCTCGGGGTATACAGCCAACCAAAGTAAACGGTCGGGATCTGCCTTTGGATATGTCCTTATCAACGCCGCCTTAAAATAACCAGCCGAATATTCACTACCATCAAAGCTAAAAACAAAACCTTTACCTTTTACTGTAGCGATGGCTATCTGTTTTGAACCGATAAAAATGGCAAAACTTTCCGGCTGATCTGGTTGATGTCCAAATTCTTCTGCTTTATAACCGACAGGTAAAGCCCTACTCAAGCGATCGTAGTTTGTGTCAGGTATTAAATCAAAACTCAAAGATAAGTCTTCCATCATGCCCTCCAAAGAAATTTTATTTTACCCAAAACTCGTAACCTGAAATGCAATCGCCCCCATGTTGTTATTGTCGACTTCCAGTTTACCGTCAACATAAGTTACATAATTAGCAGATCTCACCACCACCTTTGTGTCAGCAACTTCGCTATACACAAAAGATACAATTACCATCAACGCTCTATCTTGCCCTGAGTCAATCATATTTAAAGCACCCAATCTGGTTTTATCTGGAACACCTACACACTGCCAAGTTTTATCACTGGACACTAGCACCATCCAGTAAAGATCGGTACTATTTTTAATCAGCTGGGCAGCTTCCATAATTTCTTTAAACTTCAAAGAAGCAGCAAATCCGAGAAAAATAAACTCAAAACTACCGTCATCTAAAGGTAGCACCATCGCCACTTTTTCCGATTTAAAGTTAACCACCAAATGCCCCTGCTTGGGCAGAACTTTATAATGGTCTCTCACTTCCTTTGGAATTGCATAATAAATCCAAACTTCTGCCGGGATATCTATATCACTTGCGTTAATAATCATGGATCCTCCAAAAAATTAAGGTTTACTTCTACCTCGTATTTTACCACCCTCAGCCTATAAGCACAAAAAAAGACGGGCAGGGTTTTCCCCCACTCGTCTTAATCAATTCCCGGCAGTTATTTAACCGGGGTAAATCGAACACCGTGTTTCGATGACATGACACGCATAAAGGTTTTTGCTGCTTTCCCTTGATTATCATACGCAGTCACAACCACATCACCACCTTCTACGCGCACACTTCCAACAATTGTGTCATCAACATCCGACACATCATGCCCGAGACCTTCTGTCTTCGTCAAAAAATAGTTATCGGGCACTACTCCGGCAATTACTGCTGACGCCTGTCCAACCAAAACTGCTCTTTTCATCTTTATCTCCTTGTTAGAAATTTACTTGAATCTTGGCTATAGGATACCACACTTATGCCTATTTTGCAACCCTCTAGCCTCCAGCTTCCTCCCCATCGATCCCCCGTCCACCCACGACCGACGATCCACTATCGACGATCCTCTCCGGCTTCTTCCAGCTTGCCCAGGTACAGTTTGGGTAGTCCTCACAGCCATAAAAGTCTCTCCCCTTGCTCGTCTTTTTCTGCACCACCCTCTTGCCACACTTCTCACAGACGACATCTGGGATATAGATAATGTACGGGGCTTTGTACTTACACTCTGGGTACCTGCCACAACTCAAAAACTTCCCAAACTTCCCATCACGTATGACTATCTCCCCCTCCTTACACTCTGGACACTGCTCCCCCGTCCCCTCCGTGGGCACGCCTACCCTGGCCGAGTCTTTGTCTACTTTTACAATTTGTTCACTAAATAACCCCCAAAAGTTACTAAGCATTTTTTCCCAATTTAGTTTTCCCGCGGCAATCTCATCCAACTCAGTTTCCATCTTGGCCGTAAATTCGTAGTCCATTTCCTTGGCAAAGTTTTCTACCAAAAAGTCGACCACGGCTTTACCAATAGACGTTGGATAAAACCTCTTTTCTTTTTGTTCTACATACCGCCTATCAATAATCGTCGAAATAATGGCTGCATAAGTACTTGGTCTACCAATACCTCTTTTTTCTAGCTCCTTAATTATCGAAGCGTCGTTAAACCTTGCCGGTGGTTGAGTAAATTTTTGCTCTCCTTCAACCTTTTGTTTTTCCAAACTTTCTCCAGGACTAACTTCCGGCAATGTTTGAGATTCCTCCTCACCATTTTCAGCTTTTATTTTTTCTTTGGGAAATAGTTTTTTCCAACCATCAAATACAGTAACCACTCCATTGGCCGTCAATAAATATTTGTTGCACTCTACTTCCACCCTTGTATCATCAAAAATTGCTTCTGCCATTTGGCAGGCTACCGTTCTTCGCCAAATTAAAGAATATAGTTTCTCTTGATCTTGCACTGCCTCTTGGCCAACATATTTCTCCGGGGTTATCGTCATATTTGTTGGCCTTACTGCCTCATGAGCCTCTTGAGCCACCACTTTTCCTCCTACTTTATAAACTCTTGGCTTTTCTGGTAAATATTTTTCGCCATAATTTGTTTTTACAAAGTCCCTAACCGCATCAATTGCCACTGGGGCCAAATTAAATGAGTCGGTACGATGATAAGTAATATCTCCCTGCTCATAAAGTCTCTGAGCTACGTTCATAGTCCTCTTGGCCGACCAACCCAAAGTATTTGCCGCCGCTTGTTGCAAAGTAGAGGTTTTGAAAGGCGCGTACGGATTTGTTTTTCTTTTTGATTTTTTTACATCCAATACTTTATATAATCCTCTCTCCAGGTCCGCCAAAACTTTTTGCGCCAACTCAGTATTGTTTATATCCTGCTTTTTATTCTCAATCTTTGCGAGCTCTACCCAAAACTCACCATTTTGATTTTTTGATTCTTCATTATTTTGAGTTTTTGAGTTTTTGATTTTTTGAATTTTTAATAATACCTTTATCTGCCAGTACTCCACTGGCTTATGAGCTTCAATTTCTCTTTCCTTATCCACAATAAGTCTCACCGCCACACTTTGCACTCGTCCAGCCGAAAGACCACGTCTCACTTTTTTCCACAAAATTGGTGATAGCTTGTAACCCACCAAACGATCCAAAAATCGCCTCGCTTGTTGCGAGTTAACGAGATCCATATCAATTTCTCGTGGGTTTTCCAAGGCTTCCAAAATCGCTTCTTTGGTTATCGAATGAAACGCAATTCTTTTAAAAATTTTTTCCTTATCTTGAGTTTTTGAGTTTTTGACCTGCCTGCCGGCAGGCAGGGTTTTTTGAGTTTTTTTATCTTCTTGTAGCATCTCCTTTACATGCCAAGCAATCGCTTCTCCCTCTCGGTCCGGATCTGCCGCCAAAATTATTTCTTCTGCTTTGGCCGCTACTGCTTTTAATTTTCTTACTTGGTCATCCTTTTTATCCATCGTCTCGTACGTCGGCACAAACTCATACTCAGTAATTTCCTTATCTTGAGTTTTTGAATCTGCAAGTTCTCCTTCTTTTGAGTTTTTGAGTTTTTGAGTTTTTGAGTTTTTTTCTCTAATCTCAATTCCCATTTTACTTTTAGGCAAATCTCGAATATGACCCATACTGGCCATGATTTCGTACTCGTTACCGAGGTATTTGGATAAACTTTTGGTTTTGGTAGGCGATTCTACAATTACTAGTTTCATTTTTTCTTCCGTCATTGCGCGATTCCGCCGTCGGCGGAACCAAAGCAATCCATCTGGAATAATTTATATAGATTGCCACGTCGCTTTGCTCCTCGCAATGACGACAGTGTCAGTCTTCAATATACATCAACCCGAAATTCTACCACACCTCCATTTTTAGACAAAAAAAAGACAGGGAAAGCTTTTGAGCTAACCCTGTCATTCACCACAGTTTCAACCAATAAATTGTCAATAATCACCGTGGAGGAGAAGAAAGAATATAGTGTTGAGTCTGCGCGATCGGGCAATGCATGGCGGACGCCGGTGCCATGTCATAAATCTCAACAGTATTTCTTTTTCGAGTGCTAATCTTATTAAAGCCAGCTTCAAAGAGGATAGCCTCTCCACCGACCAACTCAAGTAACACTTCTCTATGCCACTCAGACTGGGCATAAAGTTGCCCCTATGCCCAAACTGAGTGACACAACACTTATTAACTTTTTAATCTATCCTGTAGTATATCACCCCCTCCCCGATTTGTCAAGTGCCTAGCCGTCATTGCGCGATTCCGCCGTCGGCGGAACCAAAGCAATCCCCGCCACGCTAGATATCATCTAAACCTCGGAGATTGCTTCAGTTTTCGACTACGTCTCTAAATTCGCAATGACAAAACCATTTTTGCCAAGAAAAAGGACCTCATTATCTTTTGAGGCCCTTTGTATAAGTTTATGGGAGCAAGGTTGATAAGGTTTGATTTACCTAAAAATGTACTTCGAATAATAAAATTCAAAAAAGTACAACCTTACTCCAAAGTCTAACAATAAAAAATCAATAAAAAAGTCGCTGGCTCAACCGAGCCAAATAAATTAAAAATTCCATGATGGAAACCCAACTAAGCCGTCGCTGTGAGATTTTATAGCGCCTCAAGAGGGCGAATCTAGCGATCGCGCAAGCGTCAGGTTTCCATCAAGACGATCCTACCGGAAGGTCGATTTGTCCTCAGAAGAGGAAAGGCAGCCTCCGCTTCATAGCGGGGAGACTGAATCCGGAAAAAAGAACTGTATGGGGGCTAAGCACGCCATTGGGGCAATGCACTGTCAGCCGTCCTGACTGGGCACACCCGGAGGTATGCCCAAACTGGACGACTGAACTTTTTATTGACTAATATTTAAAAGTAAAATCTCTATTTCGAGAATAGCTGTAGTGTATCACAGTTACACACATTTGTCAAGTTATGGGCCTTCAAGAAGACTTCTTGAAGGCAATTTTGGGCAAAAAAACATCCTCCTTGACTAAATGTCTTGGAGGACGTATGTTTTTGGAGGCCCCTACCAGCCATGATCCAATGGATCACGCAGGTTGCTGGCAGGGGTCCGAGTTGGGTTTCGTTGGCGTTGCCGCGAGGGCGACCGGGAATTATGCTGCCTAAACTTGATCGTGGCAGTTTATTCGGGCCGCTTGCGCGCGGTGCTTATCAACGAATTGCCCTTGTGTCAAGGTTAGAGTTTTAGCTGACGCTCCAAAACTCTCAGATGCAGGGTTGCGCCAGATCTGCTCGTGTGTTTCCCATTGAGGAAACTTTTTGCTCTACCCAGATGGGCGGTCACCAGAAGCGCCGATGGAAGATCAATGGCACTAAGCGGCTCCGCGGGCGGGCGGGCGATCACGAGAACCGATGTTTGGAGGATAAGGGGAAGCCGGCATTTCAGCGGGCCTGAAGCCGAATCCTTTATCCAAACACCAAGACATCCCTATTTTTCGGCGGGATGGAGCTTTAAAAAAATTAAGTGCTACGTGAGAGGTAAATCTTTTCAGACTTACCTCACCCTCAATAGCCAGTATTCTACCACCAATCTACCCATTTGTCAAGTGTTATAAGCTACTTCAGCAGCAACGGCATAATCTCCTTGGCAATCGGCGCGGCTACAGCACTCCCCTCCCCACCCTCCTCTACTAATATGGTTACTACTAGCCAATCATCGACCTTGTCGCCTTTGGGCACTACCACAGTTATCCAAGCATTCGACACCGTCTCCTTTCCTCCTTTTTGGGCTGTCCCTGTTTTGCAATATATTTTCCCAGCATAACCAAAAAGAGGAAAAGCCGTTCCCTCTGGACTGCAGGCACTCTCCATTCCTTTTAAAATTATTTTCCTATTTACCTCACTAATATTTATATTTTCACATTTTCCCTGGCCCACCAAACGTGGTTCACACTTTTTACCACCTACAATAGCCGCCGTCATTCTATTTATTTGCAGCGGTGTCGTCATCAAATCCCCCTGCCCTATGGAAAAGTGATAAGTATTCCCCAAATACCACCTCTCCCCCAAATTTTTCTCTCGCCAATACGGTGTAGGAAGCAAACCCCTTCCTTCTCCGGGCAAATCGATGTTTGTATAATCTCCAAGCCCCATTTTTTTGGACCAATTAACCAGAGCGTCAATTCCCAAACTCTCACCAAGCTTATAAAAGAAAATATCATTACTTCTGGCAATTGCCCTTACCACATTTACCTCACCTTCCGTTTTCCCATACTTATCCAAATACCAATTTCCAAAGCGATACTCTCCTATTTTTATTTCTCCGGTATCGGTTATAGCAAAGCTCTCATCAATTTTTTTCTCTTCCAGCGCTGCCACAGCTGGCAATAATTTAAAAACCGATCCCGGAGCAAAATCACCCGTAATGGCTCTGTCAAACAAAGGTTTCTTTTCGGTATCTTTTAGCAAATCCTCTACGTTTTTATAATCTCCCCCAAAATCACTTCTTTTTCCACTAGCAATAAATAAATTATTATCAAAAGATGGGATACTAGCTAAAACCAAAATCTCTCCACTAACTTTTGAAATTACCACAGCTCCGCTTTTCCCCACTTCTTTTAATTTATCTTTTATTGCTACAAACGATTTTGTCTGCAGTTCGGCATCGATATTTGTCGTCATATTTTTTCCCTCACTGCCTCCATTTTTCGAGATCTGAGTTCTTGGTTCCCCCGTCGCCCGACCCTCTACTATCATTTCTCCCGGTTTACCCACAAGCTCTTGCTGATAAAACTTCTCTAACCCCATCTTTCCCACTTCTGTTTCTCCGTCACACTCTGAGTTTTTACATTTTTTTAAACTTTGCTCATCAATTTTTCCTATATACCCCAATACCGAGGCCATCACCTCGCCGTAAGGATAAAATCTTTTGGTCTCCCCTCCACTCTCAATATTTATAGCTAGCTGCTTTCCATTTTTATCGTATATATTCCCTCTGGACTGCTTAATTTTTTCCACTCTTATGGTATTATTTTCGGCAATATAACGGTAGTGCCCTCCCATAATCAAACTTAAAAAAGTTACTCTCGACAAACCAAAAGCAAATCCCAAAACTAATAAAAAATTTATCCAGTACAAAATTCGCCTCTTGTTATTTTCTGTATCCGACATTTATCTTAAAAATTAATTTTAATGGTTTCTGTAGACTCAAAAAATTTACCTACCAATAAACCCGCAACCACCAGAGCAAGAGCTTCCCAAATACTAAAATGCAAACCAAACAACAAGTCAAAGCCACAAGCGGCCAGTAACGAAATAAAGGTAACCCACTTCCCCAAACCTCTACCGCTGCCCACAAACAAAGATATCAGGGTGAGAACCCCAACCAAATAAAGACTCATTAATCCAATTTTTTGGGAATACATCACACTCAAAAAGATACCAGCCAAAAAAGCCACCCAAAAACTCCAACCCTTATCCTTCAGTATCAACAAAAATGGCCAATAAAGCCCAAAACCAAATAAACCTTCCGCCACAAACAACATCGTCATTAAAAAAATAATTTGATTTGTGGTATTCTTTGTTTGTGCTGACATGAATAATTCAAAATTGCTTTTTTTACCTCCCTTACTGGTCTCCATCCTACTATTTACTGTTAGTAATCTCAAGCTTGGTTTATTTTTAAACAACTTTTCCCTTGCCGTTTTTGGTCCTGTCGTAAAACCCATTGCCTTTGCCAGACTCGATCTACAAAAAAAACAAAACTTTTTCCAAAACCTACCTGAAATCAACAAACAAAACCGAGAACAAAAAGTTTTAATTTCTCAACTCATTTGGGAAAATGAAACCCTTAAACAAGCCTTCAAAGAATCCAAAACCCAGGAGCTCCTCCAAAATAATTACAAAAAAGTTTTACCAATAAAGATTTCAAGTTTAACCGGAAAAATAATTGCCACCTCCACCCAACCTCTTACCGAAGTAAAACCAGGCATGCCAGTAGTCGCTAGCAATATTCTCCTGGGAGTCGTAACCGAAGTTGGCAACAACTCTTTGAACATTATTTCCCTTGAAGACGATCTGTTCCCCAATCTGGCGATTCACGGGGCTACAGGGCCAAAAGGTGTATTTCGTCACTCTAGCGGTACCTCGCAAATTGTAAACGTCTCTAGCCAAACACCCCTGATCCTTGGCGATTTTGTCCTTACCGAAACAACCGACACCATCCCCGCCAACCTGCTAATCGGCAAAATTACCAAACTCTTAACCTCTCCCCAGGAACCAATTCAAAAAGGTGAAATAAATATTTACGATAGCTTTCAAAACTCTCCCGATAACATCGTCGTCATCCTCAAGCCATAAAAAAATCCTACCGTAAAAAGGTAGGAAGTGTTGGACTTAGGTGGGAGCTTTTCTTATCACTAATACCAACATAATCACAAACACAAGCCATTTTGCCGGGGCAAAGACATCGTTATTTGCCGTTAAAAACTCAATCAATCCAGAAACATACAAACCTGGTATCAGCCAAAAGTATCCAAATAGTGAACCATGCAACTTTGGTGCCAATGTATCACTTAGCCAAGGTACCAATGCCACCCAAACAACTCCCCAAACAACCTGAAGTGCTACAGATAAGATATCCATCCTTCCTCCTCAAAGATCAAATATGACAGAATTATACAGTAACCATAATATGCTAGGAACTAGGCATGAATGATTTAGAAAACCATTAAAACCAAATACAACTCAATATCCCAAACAAACCATTTATAGGGTATAATATCAAAAAGGTTTAGATCACTAACAAGGAGTAAATATGCCTACGATCCACCCAGATACGACGATTGAAGTTTGGCGAGTTGTTCACCTTATTACCACCCCCACGGGACGGCGAGGATGCAAAATCCATGTTTGCACCAAAAAAGCCTCTGAAGTTTTTGGTATCAAAGCTGAAACCCAAGTTATATACCATACAAACCTTGGCCCCAATGACAGTATCATCGCCTGTATGACAGATGTCAGCCATGACTTTGAAGACAACGAACTGATGACGAATGAAGAATTCCAAAAAAGAACCGCTACAATTCCTGAACTTAGCTCCGAAGAATACCAAAACTGGCTCGATATTATTGAAAAAGAAATCGCCGAGCTTGTTGCCAGGTACGCATAACCAACAAACCCGCCTTAATGGTGGGTTTTTCTTTTTTTACCTCAACCCTCCCACCACTCTCACCTTAGCGAGCAACTTATCATCCTCCAAAACTTTGGCACAACCTCGCACTACTGCCTCTAAAGGATTTTCTGTAACCCATACCGGCATTCCTACTTGTTCGCTTATCAATTTATCTAGTCCCCGAATTAGTGATCCCCCACCAGCCATCACCATTCCTTTTTCCAAAATATCGGCCACCAGGTCTGGCGGAGTCTCCTCTATTATCAAAGCAATTTCTTGTAACACTTGATTACAAATCGGCATCAGAGCTTCTCTAATCTCAACACTGTCAAGTTTTAAAGATTTTGGCAAACCAGTTTCCAAACTCCTTCCCCGAACCACAATAGTCAAGGGATTTCCTTCTTTTTCTTTTTTTTGTGGATAAGCCGACCCCACCGCAATTTTTACTTCCTCTGCCGTACTCTCGCCCAGCAATAAATTGTATTTTAATCTTACAAAATTGATTATTGCTTCTGTCAGCTCATCCCCTGCTATTCTCAAACTTCTATTCAAAACTAACCCTCCCAAAGAAATCACTCCAATTTCACTCGTCCCTCCACCAATATCACAAATCAGTTGTCCTTCGGCTTTTTCCACTGGTAGTCCCGCCCCTATTGCCGCAGCCATTGGCTCTTCTATCAAAAACACGGCCCGAGCACCTGCTTCCAAGGCTGCTTCTTGCACCGCTCTTCTTTCGACCTCTGTTACTCCGCTTGGAATTCCTATTGCTACTCTGGGGCGTGGAATTTTAAATCCCAATCCTTTATACAATTCATGAACTTCCACTATATAGTGTTTCAACATCGCTTCTGCCGCATCAAAGTCCGCTATTACTCCATCGCGTAGTGGTCGCACCACTTCAATATTTGCCGGATTTTTCCCTAGCATTTTTTTGGCCTCTTCCCCCATCGCCAAAATTACTTTTGTCTTCATATGGCGCGCTACCACCGAAGGCTGACGAATAACCACTCCTCTACCCTTTACATGCACAACCACGTTGGCTGTTCCCAAATCAATTCCCACGTCAAGCGTTGCCAATCTCCACAGCTTCTCAAACATGTTTAATTGAGTTCAACTTCATAATGCCTCTAAATAATACTCAATGCATCAACTATAAGCAATCACCACTTCCCACACTGTCATTCCGGACTTGATCCAGAATCCATAAAGATTTATCATTATTTCATGGAACCCGTAACCAAAAAAGATTTCCTAAAACTAGCCACAGATCAAAAGAAAGACTTTCTGAAACTTACTGCAGATTTAACCCATTTAATTAAGTCAGAATTCTCAAATTCAGGAAAAAAGCTCTACAAACAAGTTCAAAAACAGCTTAAATTTCAAACAGAAATACTTAGCGACAAAGTAGAATATCAGCTAGAAGAAACCATAAAGGAACTTAAAAGTCAAAACTTAAACTTTAAAGATGAAATAATAACCGAACTAAAAGATCTTCGTCTAGAAACAGCTGTAAACTCATCCCGTATCACCAAGGTCGAAAAGCACGTTTTCGCCAACTGACGTGCTCGTCATCCCAGACCTGTCCTCAGATCCCGGGTATGTCTCGGGAATCCGGGATCCATCTCTTCCCAATAGGCCTATAATACTTGACTAGCATACACATCTGTGATATACTCCATAGAAATGTCTCACCAGGCTCCTCAGCCTGCACACTAATATTGTCTTTTTTCCAAGCTCCTACCCTTCCGGTAGGCCAAGTCTTTTTTCCAATTGCTACCATGGAGGTACGCACTAATGAAAAAAATCGATCTTTTCTTCAAGAAATTTGCAATCTTTTTTTGCGTCATGGCCCTCGTTTTGGCTTCTTGGGCATGTAACACGGATGACCAGCCAGCAGAAATCATTCTGGACCCCAATTCTCCAGAAGCAATGGCCTTTAGTGGAGGGGATCAAAGCGCTGTTACCACAATCGACAATCGCCCAACAGTCTTGGCTCAATACAACACATGTATTGCTTCGATCGACTACAATGCGCCTAATCTCAAGTTTGCATTGACAACAACCACGTACGGACAGCAAGCCGCAGATGTATTCAACTGCGGCCAAAACAACGCTGCCGATATCGGGTTGGTGTGGGTCTTAGCCGAATCGTTGGCCAACTTAACCCCCACCCCAGCAGACAATGCCACCGTGGTAGCGGTTGCAGTTCTTTCCAACACAGTAAGGCTCGCAGGATTGCTTGCAGCGGCTTATCTGACTGGATATACGATCGCCTCATCTCAAACCTTGGTCATGGAAGATCTTTTTGCGGAGTCACACTCCAATCAAGATCATAACCCATTCAAAAAAAACTCCAAGGCCAACATTCTCTATCTACCCGCGCTTATTACCACAATCGCCTCTACAGGTGGCAACTTTGACCCCAGTAAGTTTAAGTGTGGATTCATCAAGATCGGAACGACGGTTGTTCGTGCGGCTATCTGGATGGCTACAGACCAGTTTGCCGGAGAAGTTTTTGGGCCAGGAACCCCAGGAATGTCAGCCTCATACAAGGTGGGGCCGACCTCCGATCAGTGGGTTGGAGCCTATCCAAAATCTTCATCAGACTTCGAGTCATACCAACCGAGTTCTGTCGAAAAAGAAAAGGGCTGGAACTGGGTTCCAAAGAACTGCAATGACTCAGATTTTCCAAAGCCCCCCACGATGCTCAACGCAGCGCAATAACCTCATGAGGTTGCCATTAATTTGGCAACCTCTTTTTTTATCTCTTGACAAATATCGATTTATCTGATATACTACAGGATAGTAAGTCAATGCGCTTGTGGCTCAGTGGATAGAGCATCTGGTTGCGGACCAGAAGATCGGGGGTTCGAGCCCCTCCAAGCGCACTTGGCTCTTAACATAAAAACAGATGATAGTGATATATCACGTGAGGTTGCATTCTCGCAAGAGATTGGACGGCCCTGGCGGAATCATGAAACATTTGGTTAAGAGCCATACTTATAAAATACAGCCCGGGCATAACGCTCGGGTTTTTCTTTGCCTATTTTTCTCTGCTAAACTATATCCAATGTCCTCTTCGCAATCAAAATTCATTCAAATCTGTTTCCACGTTTTATTCTTTATCACCCCCCTTCTCCTTTGGCCCTTCACTACCGAAGTTTTTGAGTTTAACAAAATGATGTTTGTCTATGCCATGACCACCATCATTACTACTGGCTGGTTAGTAACTAGTTTCAAAAATCAAAAATTTGAAATTGTCAGAACCCCTTTGGATCTTCCCCTTTTATTATTTTTTCTTTCCCAACTGATCTCCACCATTCTTTCTATCGACCCTCATACTAGTCTCTGGGGCTACTACTCCCGCTTTCATGGCGGACTCATGTCCACCATTTGTTATATTTTGCTTTTTTATGCCTTTGTAAGCAACTTTAAAGACGATGCTAAAGGGATCAAATCCATTATTAACACCATTCTTGCAACCGCAACTCTTACTGCCCTATATGCCGTCGCCGAACACTTTGGCATTGATAAAAATATCTGGGTTCAAGATGTTCAAAATCGTGTTTTCTCCACTCTCGGCCAACCCAACTGGCTCTCTGCCTACCTCATCGCCATTGTTCCTATATCAATCCACTTAGGTATCAAAAACAACAAAAATTATTTTTGGTTGTCTGGCCTCTACCTTCTCACAATAATATTTACCAAATCACAATCCGGTCTCGCCGCTACCGCCATCGTCATCTTAATATCACTTTTTGTCTACGCTCGCAAATCAAAATATATTTATTTAGCAATTCCCCTTTTACTTTTAAGTCTCATTCTCAAAAAAGATTTCTTTTTGCGTACTCTGCACTCCCTCAATAACATCAACTTTCTCTACTCCGACTCACTAACTATCGCCCAAAAAGAAAATGAAACCCGCATCGGTGGTTCCAACTCCATGATTATTCGCCGTGTAGTTTGGGACGGGGCTATCAAACTCGGCCTGTCTCACCCCTTCTTTGGTACCGGCGTCGAGACTTTTGGCTACTCATATTACTGGAAACGTCCCTTGGCTCACAACTTCACCTCCGAAACCGATTTTCTCTACAACAAAGCTCACAACGAATACTTAAACTTTTTCGCCACCACCGGCTTTCTCGGTCTCGTCTCCTATCTTTTTTTAATCGTTTCTGTTCTCTTGTCATTCCGGGCTCAGACCCGGAATCCATCCAGTAACGATCTTGGCATCCCCCTCTCCCTAGGATTTATCTCCATCCTTATTACCAACTTTTTTGGCTTCTCTGTCGTCAATATTGCCCTTTTCTTTTTCCTCTTCCCCGCAATAATAATTAGCCTAAACTCAACTGAAACAAAAAAAATAATTTTAAACCTAGATCCCTTTATCCCCAGCCTCATAATTATTCTTCTGGCCTTAACTGGCTTGATTAAAATCAAAAACCTGTGGCTCGCGGATATTTACTATGGCAAAGGAAAAAGTGATCTGGAAGCTAGTGAAAAAGCCATAAAATTAAACCCTTCGGAACCTCTTTACACAAGCCAGCTTGGCTTTATTCAATCCCTTGTCGCCACCCAAGTCATCTACCCCCAAATGAACAAACTTGCTACGGCCGAAGCCAACCTAAAACAAAAAGCCGAAAAATATTTTAACCAATATCTTTCAGAATCCCTTGCCAACACTTCTAAAGCAGTTGACCAGAACCCATACAACTTAAATCTTTACAAAAACAAAGCCCGAACTGAACTAACCCTTGCCACTATAAATCCAAAATATAACAATCAAGCCACCAATACTCTTCTCAAAATTATTGAACTTTCCCCTACCGACCCAGCCAATTACTACAATCTCGGAGTGCTTTATAAATCCATAAACAATGTTGAAGATGCCATCAGAGCCTTTAATAAGGCCCTAGAACTTTACCCCAACCATCAAGGGGCAATCAGCCAATTACTTTCACTACAAAGGTCAAAATAAAAAAAGCCCCCGATTTCTCGAGAGCTTGTGCTATTTTCGACAATTTAATAAGATGATAAATAAGAGTGAACTGTTTCTGCTTTAAAGTAAACCAAAAACCCAGCCACCAAACCAACTAACATTGCCAAACCATAACTATCAGCGAAAAAGTATTTAAACATCAAAGATAAAGCCAAGACTCCAATACCCAAAATATAAAAAACAAACGAATTCATTTCGGATCTTATCAAACTTATAACTCGTTTTTTATAAAGAAAAACTGGAATCTCTGAAACAATTAACAAAGCCCCTATCGGCAAAAGCAATATTGATTTTAAAAAAAATAACAAACCCGTAGCAATAATAAAAACCAAAACGGTCCACACTGGGTAAAACCACACAATAGGTTGTTTTTTCATCTTTACTCCTTTTTTCTTCTCTGTTTTTATGGTAAAAAGTATATTTCTGTTACCACACTGCGAACTTCTTTTACTGGCACCCATATATAGTCTGGAATCATTTCAAAATTCCGACAGTTTCCCTCAACTCTCAAAACACACTCCCGATGTTCACCTGATTTTACTTTTTTATGACCCACCACGATTTCGACATCGCCTGTTTGTGAAGAGCTCTTAAGCGGTCCTCCGTAAACATATTCCAGAATAGGTATCCAACTTTCTACCCAAGACCCTAGTCCATTGGGATCTCCAGACTCGCTAATAGATAAAGCCAAGGTTGTCCCTCGATATCGATCAATAAGTACATAGTCAGACATTTCAAAAGCATCTTCTTCGATTGCTGCTAGTAGCACTTGATCGTACAAGTAACCGGGCAAAAAAACCCACGCTTCTTCATGATCAAAACCAGGCTTATTGATATATAAAAATTCGCCTTTTCTCTGCACTCCAGCTACCTCGACAAATACTTTATGGGTGTATACCGGATTGTGGCAATCCACAAATTCCTCAAAGCCGCTAGTCCCATATATCTCATACCGCAAAGGCAAGCTCGAGTCCAACAATATCTTGTTTGCTCTTTCAACTAAAAGGTTTAGCTTTTCAGAGAAGAAATTCTTCGCTCGCAACTCACAATATGTCGATACTTGATTTCCTTGCCAGTCAATTGTTTTTACCTCGACAAGCTCTGCTTCAATTGTCGCCTTATCGTATACAACCTCACCCTTAGTATAGTAATTGACAATAAATTGAACTTCGACAGGTAATGGCCTCGCTTTTGTAACAACCTTGTTTTCAAAAATCGGCGACGAGGCTATCCAAAACCATAAGATAATACCCAAAAAAGCCAAAATTAAAATCAATTCGTAATGCCCAAAAACTATGTCTAGAGCAGACAGCAAAAACCTGCCAACTTTTTTCATATATCCTCCAGCTACTTATCAATTTACAGTTATCGTATTTTACTACAGGATAATGGTAAAATAAAGGTAATGAAGATTCTAACCACCCCAGATCCTTTCCTTCGCAAGGTTGCCAAGCCGGTCCTTAAGCTGGATAAAAAGCTCGAACAGCAAATTTCTGAGCTCATCACTACCCTCAAAGGCGCCACCGACCCCGAAGGTGTCGGCCTAGCCGCTACTCAGGTGGGCATGGACAAGCGACTTTTTATCGTTACCCTCTCCGGCAAACCCGAAATTTTTATAAACCCCAAAGTCCTCGCCCTAAGTGAAGCCAAGCTCTCCGATATCTACAAAAAACCCAAAACGCGCTGGCTCGAAGGCTGTCTCTCGCTGCCTCGAATTTGGGGCTTTGTCGACCGACCTTACTGGGTAGAAATGGAGTATCAATCTCCACAAGACGGCAAACTTATTATCAAAAAACGCAAGTTTGAAGATATGGAATCATCCTATGTTCAGCACGAAAACGATCATTTGGACGGAATTCTTTTTACCGATCACATTCTTAAGCAAGGTGGAGTAATTCTCAAAGACACTCCCAAAGGCCTAGTCCCCATCGACCAGATCTAAAAAAAGTCCCCGATTACTCGAGGACATCAATCCAAACTATCTATACTTTTTAGCGCGGGACGATGACTTAAACATTTGTGCCATACTTGTCGGCGGCATACAAAAAACTCTTTCACCGACAATCGAAAAAGTCCCAATAATTAAAAGCCTCACTGCCCAAGTCAAAAAACCAACAACAATAGAGCCTCTTAAGCTGCTAGAAACAACGTATACCGCCCAACCAGTCAACATTGCGTTAAACGCTGCTGCCAGGATCCATGCCCCGAACAGATACCAAATTTCAGCCGGCTCATTTCTACCTTGCTCTGGGGTAAATATCCGAGCAATACCAGCAAAATCAATTCCGCAAAAAGCAATTGCCAAAATAGTTGCCCAACGTATACTAGCAAAGCTCAAATCCCCCATCACGTCTCTTAAGGCATACTGAGTTGTCGAAAAATTAAAAAGCTGAAAACCAAGTAAGGCAAACGATAACAAGACCCCAAACAACCAGGATGGTAATTCTGCGTTCCACAATCGGACAAAAAAATTCTTCATTACTAGCCTCCACGACGGTTTATAAAAGTAAAACTGCCCTATTCTACTATAAGCCACCCAATACCGCAAACTAGCCACAAAAAAGGCTTTGGGGAATCCCCAAAGCCAATCTACTACAAACGGATCCTCTCGAGCGCCGCCTCAAACTCACGGCTGTAATCCGGTATTGATGCCCGAACGGTCATAAATGCCAAGAAAAGATGTGTAATCCCTATCGCAAGGTTTAATCCTCGATAGAGATCTGGCATAACCGTGGCGATATAAAGATATCCAATTCCCATAACCAGAAACGACAAAATGGGAGACACATAAACTCGTCCACCTCGTGCGTTTTGCCTGATGAAGTCTTTCAGCGCTACACAGGTCAAGGCGAAATATAATGCATATAGCGACATCGCAATCGGCACTGCCACTGGGGCGATATCCAACAAAATTGCTTTCCAATCGTTCATTTTCTCTCCTTATTTATATACTTCTTTGTACCACGCAATATAATCATTCATAAGAACAATCTGCAGTGGTGTGAAAGCGGTATCTCCCCACGATTTTGTTTCCGATGGATCATAATCCCTCATTCTGTTATTTCTGCTTTCATAAAAGGAATAAACGCTTTTACCATTACACACCCCAACTTTATACAGTGGTGGTATTTTATCCATTTTTTTAAGTGCAGAAACCAACCTTGTAGGCATTTCGTCAACATAAAAAAGCTCTGTACTTGGTAACCCGTCTTCTTCATAAAATGCTTGGTATCCATCATCCAATCCCAATTGATGACCCATTTCGTGGGTTGCAATTACAACCGTATTCGGATCGTTCGACGTCAACATAGCAGCATTCCAATGCGAGGTCCCCAAAAACGTTGGTGTGTTTATTGCGACCACCAATCCATCAACTGGATATATTTCTTTAATAGCATCAAACAATATCTTTTGGTCTGCCTCATTTTCAAAATTTACCATTTGCTGGATATGTTTAAAATCTAGATCAATTGAAGTTTCAACGTATGCAAAGTCTGCATTTATTCCTGCAAAATTCCCACTGAAACTGTCAATAATTGTTTGCATTTTCTCTTTATTTTCGCCGTTATAACCAACACCAACCAATACAAAATGAAAATTGTTTTTACCATAACTTCCCACTTTTATAACTTTCAAATTTGAATAGTCATTTTGATGTGGAATAGACGAAGGAGTGGCCTCAATTTGAAATGTTGCTGTTGGTAGTTCATTTACGGTTTGAGTCGAAATTGGCACTGGTTCAAATGGAATTGGTGTTCCAGCGACAAACTGCGAAACAGGATCAATATTATCTTCGGGTAGTTTGCAGTATTCAAACCCAATTTTTAAGTCAGTTGGTTCTGGTAAAACAATATCGCTTACAACACCAACATTGTTGTACTTAAACGCTTCGTAAGACGGCCATATTATCGAGTTGTACACATATACATTCCAACTCCAAACAACAATATCAAAAATCAAAATTGCAGCCCTAAAACTTTTTGCCTTTATGATACGAGATAAAATATTCAATGTACCCTCCTTGGGGATACTAGATACACTTTTATGTTTCAAAGAACCCACACGAACCCTTCATATTCATCACGACTTAGATAGCCCCTATAATACTATAAGTCTGTGCTAAAATCAAGCTATGCTCAAAAACTTAGTCTACTTTGGCTCCGCTCAATTCACCGCCGAAATCCTTCAGTCCTTAATTGAGGCTAAAATCGTCAACATCGTGGCTGTAGTCACTACTCCCGATAGGCCAGTAGGCAGAAAACAGCTCATTACCCCCTCTCCTCTCGCTCAGATGGCCGAAAAATACAGCCTCCCTGTCTACAAACCAGAGAAGCTAGACGAGGCGAATTTGGCCCATCTCAAGCTCCTCAAACCCGATTATTTCCTAGTTGTCGCCTACGGGCAATACTTTCCCAAAAGCTGGCTCGAAACCCCATCTCAAAAAATTCTAAACATCCACTTCTCCCTCCTCCCCAAGTATCGCGGCGCCCTCTGCGTCTCCGAGCCTCTCAAAAATGGTGATCAGCAAACAGGCGTTACTCTTATGGAAATGGGTGAAAAACTAGATCAAGGACCCATAATTGCCCAACAAAAAGTTAAGATCGACATTGATGACAACGTTATCAACCTCTCTACCAAACTTACCGAATCCGCCAAAAATCTTCTACTTCATGATTTTGTTGTTTATTTAGACGAGGGCATAACCGCTACTCCTCAAAACGAGGCCGAGGCCACCTTCACCCCCTCCTACAAAACTCGCACCAAACAAAACGCTTTTCTCGACTTCGATATCATTTCCCAAGCTCTCAACGGAACAAACGCCTTGCCAATTCACAATCTTATTCGTTCTCAAAATCCCGACCCAGGTGCCTGGACAACCATAAATGCCACTGAAATTAAAATCTTAAAGACCTCCCTCAAAGACAACAAACTAGTAATCGACACCGTCCAAGTCTCCGGCAAAACTCCCATTTCCTGGAAACAATTTCTTTCCGGTGCAAAAATATAACCCATAATTTGCATTTTTGGGGAAAATAACTTAAAATATCTCAAAACTTTCTTAAAGGAGACCTTTTAAATGGAAAACACTTCCGCCTGCGTAAAATGTGGAACCATCTTGCCGACTGACAAGTCCATCGAAAAAAAATCCGTTCGTTGCACTTTTTGTAAGTGCCCCAACCCCAACCCCAATCTACCCACCGAAACCCGTTTATTTGAAATCCCCACCGATATCGAAAAACGAAAACGCGTGATTGCCCTAGAACAGTCGAGGTTTTCACAGCTTATATCGACTGCGGCAATTCTCTTGGGTATTGCTACCTTTGCTTACTTTCTGCTTCATCGACCAAGTACTTGGATGTATCCTTTGATGTCAATTATCGTCTTGATCCCCACCATTCGCAGCCCCTTTGTCTCCTCACACTGGAAAAAAACCCTTATTCGCTTAACTTCCCGCTCCCAAGAGCGCTACGACATAATCTACCTGGTTGACGATACTTATCATCAAATCATCAGCTACCTCTTTTTACTCTACTTTACCTTCAATCGAATTTACAACCTTTTCCCCCACAGAGAGACCTCGTCTCGCTATCTTCTACCCGGTATCGGGACTATTATTGCCTCATATTACCTCCTTTGGCTTTTGAGAAAAATAGTCGAAATTATCGGTGAATGGCTCGGCAAAATCATTTCCAAAGAATAAAATACCAAAACTCCCCCGATATGTCGGGGGAGTTTTTTCTTGTCTAAAAATTAAGTTCCAAATTAGGCAACAACAGGAGCCACAGCCTGGGCTTTTCGGAAATCGACTCTCAAAGCTCTCTTGCACGATGTACAAACTCTAAGTTTTACTTTTGATCCATCAACTACTATGTGATGAGTGTGCAAATTGGGCTTGCGAATCATTTTAATTTTTCTTTTGGAAAAACTTACTAAGTTGCCATGCTGAACACCTTTTCCGCAAACAGCACAACCATATTTACCTTTTTCTACTTGTTTCATGAGGCTAATTTTAACACAAAAAGGTTATAATGAAGTCTATGTTTAGTCTACTCGCTATCCTTATCTCTTTTGTTTATTTAATTATCGCCATTTCTATTCACGAATTTGCTCACGCCTTTGCCGCCGATAGGCTTGGAGACCCCACCGCTCGCTCCCAAGGTAGACTCACTCTCAATCCTTTTGCCCACATTGATCCAGTTGGCACCGTCGTCCTCCCTCTTTCCCTAATGCTTCTTTCGGGTGGCGCTTTTGCTTATGGCTGGGGCAAGCCTACCCCCTTTGACCCTTACAATCTCCAAAATCCCCGCAAAGACACTGCCATTATTTCTATCGCCGGGCCAATAAGTAATATTTTATTAGCCATTGTAGGCGCTTTTCTTATCCGTGTTATACCCCACCAATTTTCCCTTTTTGTTCTCCCTCTTATTACCACCAATGTCGCCCTTGCCGTCTTTAACCTTATTCCTGTCGGCCCACTTGACGGCCAAAAAATCCTCTTTGGTATCCTCCCCCGCGACCTGGCCTACGAATTTCAATCCATTATGAGCCGCTATGGCACCCTCATTCTTATTTTTATGATCTTTCCTGTTTTTGGTGGCGAGGCTCCAGTCAGCGCTATCATGTCCCCCATCATGAACTTCTTCCTCACCTTCCTCCTTCCCTAATCTGGTATAATATAGGCCAGATCCTAAACCCTAACAATTTTTTGGAGGAAAAATGCTCAAATATGGCAAAACCGTCTTAATCGTTTTGATTTTATCTTTGCTTGCCGCCTGTGCACCAGAAAGTTTCATCCCCACCGAAGAACCCGCGACAGAAGCAGAATCTTTTATCCCCGCCCCAAATTACAACGAGTTGCCAGATCAGCTCTACAGCTCATTTTTCGAAATTTGTGGTGAAAAATCGTGGATCAACCAACTGGATTTACCAAAGTATGATGGTTTTGAAATCCGGTCAGATCTTCTCCCGGGAAGCACCGAAAGCCGGACTCGAACCTGGCATATCTATGTTAAACAAATCACCATTAACGACAGAGTAGTCGATCTTCCTGAACGCCACGTCTCCTCTTTTTTTATTGTTGATGAGAGATACGAATACGGCCAAGAGCTTAATCCAGAAATCTGGTTAGCCAAGGCAGACGAACTCGTCAAATCCGCTCCAGATTTATACGTTACTGTTATTTATAAGTGGGAAATTGATGAATATAACAGGAATAATTACTACTGGCAGCCAGCAGAAAGCTCTTGTGCAACAAAAAAATAAATTATAACGGAGATCAAATGAACCTATTTGCAAAAGACGGAGTATCCTTCGTCTCAATCGTTATGAACGCCTCGTTTCAAGTCGTCGCCCGCTTTGTCTCGGCTACAAGTAGCGTGGTTGTCGAAAACGAATCCTTGTACGCCCTTGTCGAAGCAATTGTCAATTTTCAAAAGGCATCAATCGCTTGTTCCCATAATCTGGTGTTATATATTGAACCAGCCTACAATCGATTTGAAAACGAACACCTCACCGTCATTGGTTTTGGTTCAGGTGGTAACTACATGCAGTTGGTATTTCCCACCCTCGACCTTCTCAAACAGCTTTCTGGTGAAAGTGTTGGAAAATTCAGAGATAACATTCCGTTTCTCTCAGGATATAAAATTTAAGCAACAAAGACCTCGTTTTTACGAGGTCTTTTTTTATAAACTGCGCCTGCGTTGCAAAAAGCTAAACACTCCGACAACAACTAAGAGTAGCCCAAATCCAAATAAGGCAATTTTAAATATTGTCGACAAGGCACTCCCCAAACCAGAAGTTGAGTTTGTTGTGGTTCCGGTAACTTTTGGAGTAGCTGTAACTTTTGGCGTTGTCGTCTTTGTAGCTTGAGATATAGTTGGTGTGGGCGTAACTATTGGTGTTGCTATTACCCCTTTACCAAAATCAATTGGTTCAATTCCGCCTGTGAGCAATACATCTCCCAAGGGCTTGTTACCATAGCTATCTTCCTCCGAAGTTACAAAAAGTTTTACAAATTTTATGTCTGTTATTGTTGACAACTTTCCATTTACTATCTCTCCCAATCTCTTTTGCTTAGCATCTTCACCCTCCACCCAAGCCACATATCTATTTTTTTCTGGCGACAAGGCAATTCTTAGTTCTCTACAAGTCATTAAAATTTTATAGCTTCCATCTATATACACCGAAGCTGCAAAACAGCTTCCCACTCCCGCCCCCCGCATATTTACAATCCCCTCATTAGCCATTATTTGCTTAGGACCAAAAAGTATTACTCCAACAAGTAACGCAAAACCTAACAACTTTGTCATTCCGGACTTGATCCGGAATCTATATAAATCACTCATCATTCTCCAATTTTACATCAAAACCTCCCCAAAGCCACAAAAAAGCTAGGCTTGTCAGGAAATCCCAACTCACCTAGCGTAACTTAAATATTCTTCTTCAAAATCAATTGAGGGAACATTTCAATTATTTCCCAAACCGTAAAAACCCTCTTGCCCGATAAATTTATTTTCTCCGCCATCTTTTCCAAGGCAAACAAGGCGAATTCCAAAGCAACATCTTCAAAAGCTGATATCTCTTTATCGAATTTAGCCTTTAAACCATAAGACAAAAGTGCAATCAAGCCCCCCGCCTCCGACTGATTTTTCGTCCAAGATGTGTCCAGACAATCTTCCAGGTAATAAGGCAGGCTAACTTTTTTTGAATCAACTGCTCGAACAAACTCAAGCATTGAATTTCGATTTACCGGAGCCTGAGCTTCTGGTAAGGACCAGAGCCAACCCCCCACCAAACAAATCTCCGACTCTGACCAGCCAATCTTTTTTGCTCCATCCAAAAACCGAACCGAATTGTAATCACGCATCCTTACCTCCGTTTGTTTTACTTAAAAATAAATTTGCACTTCTTTTAGTTTTGCAAAAATATCATTCACGCCTTCAAGTATGGTTTTGACTTTTTCCACGCTCATTCTCGCATTATCTAAATTCCCAAGTGGCAAGACACTTTTGTTTCCAGCATCCCACATCGCCATCAAAGCATAATTCACTTCCTTCCAGTACTCAAAGGCTTCAAGCTCCAACTCGAGTTCTTGCATAAAATCTCGGCACTCAAATCCCGCATTGACCAAGTCAGCTGCTGTACAAGATCTGCTTCTTAATAAAGCCAAAAGATCTCTCGTCGACTTATTAAAGCTTGATTTGTTAAAAATGAACTCTGGCGTCAACCGATTTCTGATAGCTAAATCTATCGCCTTTTCACTTGCCATCTACAATCTCCTCAAAACAGGTATTTTATCAATTTGCTCCCCAATTATACCACTATAGGGCACAAAAAAGAGCTTAGGACTAAACCCAAGCTCCAGAACTTAACGAATCCGATTTTCCAAAAGAAAGAAAAACACCGGCAACATATCAGACATACTTAATTTCAGAGAAAAATTGCTGTGATTCTCGCTGTAAGAGAGTCTTGAAAATAACTCGTTGGACGTTTCACTCGGCTTGTCCGCGTGAAATAAATTCTTCCAGTCGATCACCAGAGGCTTCTCGGAACTAACAGAGACATTTATTCCCGATGCATCAAAACGCAACAAAATATCAATCCCATCGTCGTATTTTAGCAAGTATATCGGCTCATCTTCAGCCTGCTTGGCAGTGGCAACAACAAATAATTTATCTGCTGTTTCCCATCTGGAATTTAGATCGCGAAAGACAAACTCCAAATAATCAAAAAGAATATCAAACCGAAACAGGACAAATTCGTGCGCTGTATTTGATGGGCTGAGAGTGTCTTTCCAATCAGCCCAAGATAGAGGCGGAGTATGAACATTCATTTCGTGTTCTCCTTATTAGGTTAATGTTGCAAATTTTGCCAATTCTACCACATTATAGGGCGAAAATCAAGCTAGATCCTTCACCATATACTCCCCCACCAGCTCATATCCAAGCTTACGATAGTACTCTCTCGTGCCTACAGCTGAAATTATCGCCATCTTTCTGTAGCCTCGCTCCAAAGCCATCTCCTCCGCTTTTACCAGTAGTCTCTTCCCCAATCCATGGTGTTGAGTTTTGTCATCCCTCACTCCGTCATTGCGAATTTCAGTACTCTGAACTGAAGCAATCCCCGACTCGGAGATTGCCGCGTCGCCTTTGGCTCTCCCGGGTGGGTACCCGGGATCTGCGACTCGCAATGACGACAGTTCTTTTACTTGTCCATACGTATGTACCTCCCTTACTATCGCCGCGCTTTCTAACTCATTAAACAAGCATTCCTGCCTGACGGCAGGCAGGTTCTCGCCCCTATTCGGCAGCCTTAACCTCAACATCGAAAACAAGTTTTCTTTGGACTCAAAACTTAAAAACAACTCTTTTCCCCCGAGAGACTCTCTTTCATCTATCAAAAGCTCTACTTGTGCGTCATACACCCCACCCCTTACTTCTCTACACCTAATACATTTACAACCAACATTATTTTGATTTTTTGAGTTTTTGTTTTTTTGAGTTTTTAACTCCTCTTGCAGCATCTGCCGCATATTGGTAGCGAGCGATCCACTACTTACCCATTTTTTACTTATGTCTCGCACCAGCCTATCTATTCGGCACCACTTAGGAGTTAACATTTTTACGGCTTTCAAAACTTTTCTCAAGTCGTCATCCCCATAACTTACATACTCTCCCCTCTCCCACATTTTATGTAGTTCCGTCCCCGGGATTACCATCACCGGGTATACCTTAATATAATCAGGACCAAATCGACTATCTTCAAACATCGCCTTTGCCATCTCTATGTCCTTCTCGGGATTACTTCCCGGCAAGTTAGGCATAAAGTGGTAACAAATTTTAAGCCCTGCGTTTCGACACCTTCGTGTTGCTTCGGCCACTGCTTCCAAAGAGTGGCCTCTCTCTATTTTCTTTAAAATTTTCTCGTCAAATGCCTGCACTCCCAGCTGTACCTTAGTTACTCCCATTTTGCGCCACAGTTTTATTTCTTCTTCCTTAACCCAGTCTGGCCTGGTCTCCACCGAAATCCCCACAATTCGCTGTTTGGCCGTTTCGTTATACGTTATTGCTTCCTCCAAGTTTTTGGAAACAACTCCATTTATTCCATCGTACATTCCCTTAAAAAACTCTTTTTTATACTCATCCGGATAAGCTGAAAAGGTTCCTCCAATCACAATCAAATCAATTTTATCGGTAATGTGCCCGGTGGCTTCTAGCTGTTTTAACCTCATTTCTACTTGGAGTTTAGGATCAAAATTTAATTGTTTCGCTCTTTGGGCAGCCGGTTCGTCCGACAGATACGATTTTGGCATTCCTTCTTCCAAAGGGCAGTAAATACAATTCCCGGGACAGTAGTGAGGTTTCATCATCACCGCAAAAGGCGCCACACCCGACTCTGTTCGTACCGAACGAGTTTTAAAAAGAGAAATTAAATCGGGGTCAGTCAATGCTGGCCAAATTTCTGAATTTTTGGGCATTTTTTTTAACTCCTTGGCCCAAACCATCCGAAAGTCCTCCGCATTCTCTGGGGTCATTTTCTCCTCATCACGTCTCACCAACTCCTCTATAGTCATCCCCATATTGTACCTTGTCCAAAGCCAAATAACTTGACAAATAGGCCTATAAGTGTTAAAATACCCAAGTTTAAAAATTTAATTTCACTCTTGTCCCAAGGAGGCAAACATGATTTGGTATGTAGTTGTAAACATGATTATCTGTCTCGTCATAGGCCTCCTTAAGTACCTGGCCTGGAGAAGAAGCAGCACCACCATATTGGCAATTTGGTGGCTGTTTATCGCCATATTCCCATCAACTCAAGAGCCAGTTACCAAGTGGCTTCTAGTTGCCCTTTTTTCGGGAATCGACGTTTTTGTCTTGTTGATAACCATCTTCGCCACAAGGGATAGCAACAGATCAAACGCTATCCATTTTCGCCACGCCCCAGAACTCGATCGTTATCGCACCTCTTAATTATTTAAGGGGTGTTTTTTTGCCAATCTTCTCCCAAATCTCTTTTTACAAACAACCACCGCTTCCACCGTGGCCACCAAACCCAATAAAAAATCCAAATTAAAATCTTCTGGCTCCGTAAAATCAACAAAAAAACCGAGCCTGCTCCAAAAGAGCACGCCCGGGCTGTTTTTTTTCGGCTAGATTTGATCTGTCCCACTAGGCTCAAATCCTATAGGTAAGCCGATGTACCTTATAAACGAGTACAGCTTATATTATACCATAATACTATAAGATAGTCAAGTACCATGTTAAAATTAGCCTGTGCCTTCTACCAAAGATACCTACAACCAAATTAGTACCAACTTCTCTGCTTCTCGCAACTACATTTGGCCTGATCTCAAACCATTTTTAGAAGATGTCCCCGAAAAAGCCAGTGTTCTTGACCTCGGCTGCGGCAACGGCCGTCTTCTTCTTGGCCTTCCCCCAAAAATAGATTATCTTGGCATTGACCAATCTGACTCTCTCCTCGAAAAAGCTAAAGAACTCCACCCTGGTTATAAATTTCTTGAAGGCGACATAACAGACAAAAGTATTTGGGAAAAACTACCTCATTATGATTATATTTTTTGCGTTGCCATTATCCACCATTTACCTAGCTACCATCAACATTTATTTCTTTTAAAACAAATCGAAAAACATCTCAAACCCAACGGAAAAGTACTTGTAACCGCCTGGAACCTTTGGCAGCCCAAACTCCTTAAACACCACTTGGATTTAAAAACCAAACTTATCAATCATCACCATTTGTACATTCCCTTCCAAGGTGTTCCCCGTTTTCACTTTGCCCACACTCTCCCCTACCTCAAAAATCTGATTAAAAAAACAGGCTTAAATTTAGCCGTCGAAAAATCCGCCAAAAACTACCTCCTACACTCCTAAAAAAACAAAAAAATCCCCGAATTTTCATCGGGGACATACCTACAAACAGCTCACCTTCTCTTCCAGTTTTTCCACGTTGCAACGTATATGCTATACATTACAGCCACAACAAACGAAAAAATAATAAACGGAGTTCCAAGGACGATTGGGCTCCAAACAGATTCAGAGTTAAATCGATAAGCAAAACCAAAAAGCCAATAAACTCCATTCATGGCAAAGCAAGCTAGTACGATACTGGCTACCGAAGCGATCCACATCGGCAATCTCTTGATTCCAAACCCATACAACTTTTTAAAAACCGTTGTGGGCAAATCAAATATAGTAGCAAGCGTAGAAGCAATGGCAAACGTTAGCATAAAAACATTTATCAAAATAACAAATAACGTCATCCAGCCAAAAGCATAGCCAAATCCGATAAAGATGATCAACAGGGAAACCAAAACTAACAACCAATTTTTCATTTTCTCTCCTCAATATTTTCACAGAAACTCGTAACCGATATTATATAGCTTTTTCCCTTGACACACCCTGTAAATTTTGCCATACTAAAGTTACAATGAACGACGACCTAGGCAACTTCCCCACCCCAAAATCCACTACTCCACCAGCATCACCCACTCCAGCAGGCAATTCTGGCCCCAGTACCAGCACTCCCTCATCAACTTCTTATACCCCACCCGCATTTGAGCCAACTCCAGACGAAATCCCCTCGTTCGCAACCCAAAAAGCAGAACCAACTCCAGAAGAAAGCGCCGACTCCCTACTGACAGCGAAGCCTGCCGACTCAGCCGAGTCAACTCCAGTCGAGGACTTTTTCCCCGAAGTCAAATCCTCACCTACCAACCTAAACTCCGAAGATGTAGTCGAGGAACCACCTGTCACTGCAACTACCGAAGCCCTGCCCCGATCAGTCGGGGAATCTCCGACCACAATACCATCAATCACTCCCCCAACCGGCCCTATCCTCGCCACCACACCCCCCTCTACAAAGTCTAGTGCTCCATCTCTAATCGCTATTATTCTTTTGCTCATCGCCGGCGTCGGCATTTCCGGCTCTGTCTTTTTATATTCACAATCGGCCTCTCTCAAAAAACAGCTCACCGACATCACCAAAACCCTCGAACAGCAAAAAACTATTATTACTCCCTCACCTACCCCAACACTGATCGACATCCCTAGCCCCACCCTAACCCCCGAACCTACCGAGGAAGTTATTATCTCACCATCTCCCACAGCCACTCCATCACCAACCGTTGTTTTATCCAACAATCTAATTCCCCTTGCACTCGCTCCTCAAGCGCTTAAGGTCGGTATCAACCACGAGCCCAATGCTCAACTTATTCTTATCAAAGCCGAAAACGCCCAGGACCCCAGCAAGGCTCTTATAAAATACTTTTTCCGCAAAGACTTGACTACCAAAAAATATTTTTATGTTTCCATAAACGGCAAAAACGAGTCCGAAATAAACGATAACGCTATTTACGTAAACCCCGATAACAGTATTCCTTCCCTCAACGATCTTGTCCTGGGTAACAAGCTCGGTATCGACTTCAAAGAAGCACATACAATTGCCACCAAACTATGCACCACCGACTGCTCCGACCTTTCTGTTAATGCCCAGTTTATAAAGTCTGGCGCCAACACCATTTGGCAAATCACCTTAGACCCAACCGACAAAAAACACATTATTCAAATAAACTCTCAAACCAAACAGGTCCTCTTCAAATCCCCCAACATCTAGTTACTTTATTTCGTCAACATAAAGAGTGGTGCCACTAAACTCACCATAAACTTCAACCGTCGTCCCCACCTTTGACTTTAAGTCCACTTTTTTGCTCGTAACTTCCGTTGTCTTTGTTCCCTCTTTGATGTAAAACAAATTACCTGCAGAGGTTAGTACACCTTTAATGGTAACCCCAGGTCTTTCTGAAACCAAAACTTCTTGGCTCTCAGCCGAGCTCTTTCCCATTTCGCAACCAGAAAGGACAACTGCAAAAGCAATAATAGCAGCTCCAGTTAAAACTCTAATTTTTTTAGACATAAATTAATACTAGCAAAAAAAGCCAAAATCAGCCACCATCTCATTTTCTATCACCAAATTAAGCCTAAAATGAGGTAAAATAAAGAGTTGGTAAAAAAGCCGAAATAGTTCAGTGGTAGAACGGATCCTTGGTAAGGATCAAACTCGGGTCCGATTCCCGGTTTCGGCTCACAAAAACCTCTTTAACTCAATAAAAATCAAAATAACACAATATTTTGAGTTCTTGAGTTTTAGAGTTTTTGGGTTCTTTATTTTGCCGAGGTGGTAGAGTGGACAAATACACGAGTCTGTAAAACTCGCGGCGCAAGCCTACACAGGTTCGAATCCTGTCCTCGGCACTAAAATAATCCCGATCCCAACCCTAAATCCAAGTCATCCCTACGGTTTCCAAAAAGCTGTCGCTCTTCGACGCAATAACAAACATTAGTTTGTTTTCCAGAATAACCGTCTTCTTACCAGCTTCGCCTTTCCCCAACCTATCATCCCACCAGCGTTCCTCAAACTCCCAAGTCGCCACAAAACGAGTTTTTCCTGCGTAATGGCCATAAGGGTCAACAAATTTGACAAAACCTTCCTCCAAATCGATATCGATCACAATACAATAATGTCCTTGATCACCATTTAGTGTCAAACCCTTACCAAGTTTGTTCCAAAAAGCAGACCATTTATCCTCAACATCATCCTTATATTCATCAGCTGTAAAAATACCCTGCCAATCCACAGCTACCGGGTAACCAGCCTCAACCAATTTTTTAATTTCCTCCAAGCTTGAATTTTGCTTCTCCCAAACTACTAAATCAGGAAATAACTTTTTTACCCCCTTGGCTAAATCAATTAAAGGAATTCCCTCCTTCATCACGTAGTTTTCCGCTTCTGCTGCCACAACAATTTCTTTTTGAGCTACACTTCTCCCGATATTTTTTACCAACATCTCTATTACCGCCGGGCCACAATACGACCCCGTCTCCTGCCTAATTTTTTCTTTTATATCGGTCATTCTTCTATTTTAACTCAAACTCTTTTTTATAGCCAAGTTTTTGCTAGAATGAATATATCCATGGCTAGTCACATCTATAACGTCAAACAAGCTGCCAAAATATTGGGGCTGTCAACAAACACTACTTACAAGTATCTCAACGAAGGCCGTATCCGAGCTGCCCGCGGCCACATTCGAGGCACTTTTATCATCACTCACAAAGCTCTCGAAACTTTTCTGGGTACCAAGCTCCCCGATGACACCCTTAACGAACTTGACCCAAATGGCACCATCCCCTCCCTTACCGATACCAACGAAGCCCTTATCGAAATTACCCCACCCAATCTTTCGGTAAAAATTACCCGCGGTCTAATTATCCTAAGCCTAATTTTCATCATTATCGATATTCTTACTACCACCAATCTTTCTTTTTTGGCCCAAACCAACAGGCTAACAATTATCGCTCTATTTAGTTTATTAGCCTATCAATATGGTGGTTTTATCAAAAAATAGCCAGCCATTACCATGACCAACAAGCAAGTCCTAGATCAAAATCTATTTTTTCTGGGTGGTTTGGTGACTCTAGTTCTTACCATTTCCGCTATCACCAACTTAGCAAACCCTAACAACTTACTAACCTTAGCTCTTTTTCTCCCCGTCCCCATATATTTTTTGTATTTAACTTATCTCAAACTTCACAAATGGTTAAAGTATCTTTTTAACCTCGAGCAAGCCCCTCAAGCTTTTTTTGGTCCTTTTTCAATTAAAGAATTTTTTGTTCAATCTAGCTGGGATTTTTTAGTATCCTTAATTCTTTTTTCTGTTGCTGCTGCCCTCATTATGTACAAGCTTAGTCTCCAAATTCTCGGATGAAAAACAAACAAATTATTCTAAGCTACGGACTTTTTATCTGCGTTATTCTTACTTTTGTTGGGGTTTTTTCGGCCAAAAACATCGAACAATTACTCAGTAGTTTTATTTATTTGCCTCTTGTTTTTTACTTTGGCACCCAACTCCTTAGCAAAAAAATTACCACCAACGCCAAAATTACCCCCCAAACAAAATCCTCATCAACCAAACAAATAATAACTCCAACCACAATCATAGAAGAAGGTAACTTTCAAATTGCCGACAACGACAAACGTCTTTTCTTAAAACTCGTTGGTTCCGCTGGCTTTTCCTTGCTCTTTATGGCTCTCTTTACCAAAAAAGCTCAAGCCTCTTTTTTTGGTAGTGTCCCTGGACCAGGCATTGTCTCCCTAAAAAACTCAGCAGGGACCAAAATTGACCCTGCCGAAGCACACCCCACCGATGGCTACGAAGTCACGGAAATTGACGATGTCAGTTCACCGTCTTATTATGGATTTTTAAAAAACAATGGCGCTTGGTATATCATGAAGGAAGAAGCCAGCGGTGCTTATCGCTACACCAAGGGTACAACCAGTTTTTCCACCAACTGGACCAATAGAGCCAGCCTAACCTACGATTACTTTAATAGCATTTTTGGATAATCAACCGTCATTGCGAGGAGTGAAACGACGCGGCAATCTATACAGATTATGCATATAATATAAAACATGAAAATCCCCAAAGAACATATTTTTATTATTATCATCGGTCTCTTTATTCTTTCCTATATTTTAGAAGCCGTCGTCAACCCTCTTACCGTAAAGTTATCCACCCCATACGCTTTTTTAACCGCTAGCTATCTAACCCAGTACCCTTTTACTACTGCCACCATCTTTATTAGAGCCCTATCTTTTTTCTTGATCCCAACTTTTTTACTTTCCTTTTTGGATCGTCTCCACTTTCTCAAAGTTGGAGTTTTACTTATCATTGCCGGGCTAGCCCAACTCTACTCCCTCCAAGAAATTACCTCTGGCACAACTCTCGTTCCTCTCGAATGGTCGCTTTCACTTTCAGTCGCCGGAATGGCTCTTGCTTTACCCATTATCACCAACCTAATAGCCGGAATATATCACAAAGCAAAAGGCAAGCTATCATCAACCCTCGATAATCTCGAAACAGACCAAAGTGAAAATAATTGACATAAATGCCAACGAAAAAGACTGCGAAAGAGTTTTTTTTGACGTCAACTGGCCTGGCTTCGTTACCGTTATCTCTGCTTCCAAAGCCGATCCCAACAAAAAAAGAACCGACTGGGTCCCCCTCCAAAACTTTATCGACAAAAATCCTAATTACCAAGAGCTGATCGAAAACTACAATGCCCAAAAGCCCTTACCTCCCCAAATCAGTGGTATCGTCACCTCCTCTGCCGAAAATTCTTTAAGTGATACCTCTCAAAAATGGGAAAAAAATATTTATGCTGGTTTCTACGTCTGGATTTCGCGCGGCAAAGGTGAAGGTCAAGTTAAATGTATTCTAGGAAACACCAACAACAAATTACTTCTCGATAGCATCTGGACAGAAAAACCAAACAAAACTTCTCAATACACCATCGTCTATCTCAAGCCATCCGTCTCGGTCATGAATAATACACTTCCCAATACTCAAACTTCTTGACACTTTCTTCAGATTTCTAGTATCATGAATCTATGAGCTATGACAATGCAATTTCCAAGCGCGCCCAAATGAATTTGGACTACCAAAAAATGCTGGAGTCCGAAACCGATCCTCTTCGTAAAGAAGCCATCCAGAAACAAATCAAACTCAACAACGACGAAATTTTAGAACTCCGCCAAGGCAAACCTCTCTTTGGTGAAGGCAAACCTCTCAAACAAGAAATCACTATCATCGAATCAGACCCCGAAACCAAAGGCCAAAAAGTTACCGTCGTCGGCTCCGAAGAACCAAAGATTACCGAAGAATTAAAAACGGAAATCATTATTGAAAGCGAAGCCTCAAACAAAAAAATCGGCAATTCTCTCCGCAGTCGTATTCAAACAGAAAGAGCCTTAGCGGCCGAAAATAGTTTAAAAGCAAAGGTTCAAGCCGCCAAAGCCAAAACAAATCAATCTCAAATTTAAAAATATAAAATATCAAATCTAAAAAAATCAAATGCCCATAGCTGACGATTGGTCCATAAATTACACCACCAAGCAAATTTCACACACCAACTGGAAAGACGAAATCAGTGGCGCCAGTGCTAGTGTTGCAGAAGTTCAAACCGTAGTCTGTGGTACCAAGGCCAGTCTCACTGCCGCCGACTATTTCCTCCTTTACAGTGCCAAAGACGAAACTGCCTACTACGTCTGGTACGACGTCACCGGCGCTGACACCGACCCAGCCCCAACCGGTAAAACCGGCATTCGTGTCGATATTTCTGCCGACGCTACCGCCATCGAAGTTGCCACCAGAACCTCAACAGCAATTAGCGCTGCCAACAGTGCCCAAGATTTTTCAGCGGCCAGTGGAGGTACCGCCACTGTTACCATCACCAACATCAACAAAGGTAGTTGTACCAACGCCACCGACAGCGACACTGCTTTTACTTTTTCCGTCACAACCAATGGTATCGGTGAAACTGTTTACTCTGTCAACGCTCTCTACTCGTATCTCCAAGACACTTTCGACGAACTCGGCCAGATGGACGATAAGGTTCCCATGTCTGCCCAGACCCCTACCGATTACACTATGATCAACGAGTGGTTCCTTGACGAAGTCAGTATCAAGTATCTCACCGGAGGTGCTATCAAAACCGATGGTTGGCTACGCGCGGAGGGAAGTAACACTGGTATTATCCAAATTGCTTATGATTCTGGCACCCCGGTCAGCACCGATATTGGCCTACCAGTCGTCGAAGAAACCGATAGTGATACCGGCACATGTCTCTTTATCGATACCACCAGATCCTTAATCTGGATTCGCCCTGGTAGTTCTGCCGCCGCAAACAGTTTCGATAGCACTGCAGGTCACAACGTCGACTTTACTGGTGGTACCCAAAACATTTCTCGCACTGCCGCCGCCGCAACATCTGGCGAAAATCTTTGGGCTAACGTCTATACCCTTGGTACCATTCAGACTTCTCCATATCCACAGGTTTATGTTTTCCAAAACGGTACTAGTATTTCTGAATGGAGTACCCTCACTAACTGGGATCGTGGCCACATCGACGTTCTCGTTCGCGTCAAAGAAATGGGTACCGAAATCGATGGTGCCAGTATCACTGTTTTTGCCCGTCAAGGGGGGAATTCTTACGACCATTTTGCTATCGATCTTACTTCTGGAGGACGAAATGCTGTCCCTCTTTCTACCGCTACCGATCTAAACTATACGACTGGTGACTACTACATGCTCTACGATACCGAAGTCAGTGGACCATTTACCGCCAACGAAGTCATCAAGCACAACGCCGCCACTTCTCTTTGGTCTGCCCAAATAGTTAGCATCACCGACTGGGGTACTTCTGGACTACTCAAATTAACCAATCTCAAAGGCACTCCCTCCGACAATCACCCCTTCAAAGGCCAATCATCACTGGCCACCGGCCAAGTCAACGGTGCTGTTGGCGACACCTATCTCACCAGTGCCAGTGAAAGTACCCAACTAACCACCACCCAAGTTTGCACTGGTGGTACCAGTGGTGCCAAAAGAATTCTCCGAGGTATCCAAGACGATGGCGCTACCAGTAAATATGTTTTGCAAGTTAGCACCAGCGCCACCGGTACTGCACGCGACGCTTACTACATTGACTTCTCTAGCGGCGAAACCGTTACCGATACCGGCACTGGTAGTGTTACCACGGGCGCAGCTAGCACTACAATTGTTTCAGGTTGGGATGACATTACTGTTGCTTTCGTCAACGGCACTGCCACCACTGGTGGCACAACAGGAACCTTCACCCCCGGAGAAAAAGTTACTTTCACTGGTGGTAACGCCATTCTTCTCAAAGATGCCAGTAGCACACTCACTCTAGGCAACTGCACCATCACCGCTGTCAACGGTCTCACTATTACCGGTGCAATTTCCGGTGCCACTGCTGTCGCCTCACAAAATCTGCAGTCTGCCCACACTATGACCAAGCAGTTTACTCAGCAAACCGCTTATCCGTACGACATAGTCATCAACGCTGGTGATATTTACAACGCCGGTCGCACCATGAGTCAAGTTTATGAATACTTGAAATTTATCACCCAAGAAAATTCCACCTTTAGTATGTACACTGTTGTCTCTGGTGTCATCACAACTCTCGATGGTGAAGAATACATCCAGGCCTACACTGGTTACACTCCAGTAAAATCTGCTCCTTTTGGAACCTTTGCCGGTGGTACTTTCTTCGGTGCCCAAGGTGTTTGAGTCGAAGGTCTTGCCGCTTCTCAGTCCTATCAGTATATCGATAGTAATGGTACTTCTCGATCTCCTTACGCCCAAATAACTATTTCCGTTACCTCAGTCGTTTCCGGTGATCGCATCTCAGTTTTCCGAACTTCTGGTGGTGTCGTTAACAAAGCAATCTACACCAGTCATGCTACTAGTAATGACACCAATGCCAGCACTTTTGTCGTCCAAGAAGCCATTGCCTCTGACACTCCCGACTCCGGCGTTCTTCGTATCGTCGATACCAGCACCAACAAAGAGCATCGCGTTCGTTACGGCTCTTGGAGCACTTCAACCTTTACTTTCCCAACAGCAGTCACTGGCACCGCCGATAGTGGCGATGTCACCGGTACTACTCTCTACGACGCCTCAGGTGATTTTGTAACCAATGGAATTGTTTCTGGTGATCTGCTCCGAAATACAACCGATGGTAGTTGGTGTCAAGTTATTACCGTCGCAGCAACCACCATTACCCATACCCCTCTCACTGGTGGTTCCGAAAATGATTGGGATGCAAGTGACGCTTACTCCTTCCACACCTTACCTGTTGATTACGACGGAACCGACACCTCCTACGTCCCATTCCTCGACGAAATTGCAAGTAGCACCAGTGTCAGCAAAACCGTTCTCTACAATAGCAGCCGCGACGTTCTCATCCGTGTTCGCAAAAAAGGCATTCTACCTTTCGAAACTTCTGGTACAGTCAGTACTTCTGGTCTCTCCGTCGCTGCCATTCGTACCACCGACTCAATCGTTACATAGTCCAGCAAGTAGTCAGCTGGGTCAGCCCGTAGCAAGTGCTGACTTAGCTGATCTCGCCGATATATAATGTACCCATGGCCGCTTCTCTTCTCTTCGATTTCCACACAAAAATAATTACCGTCCCAATCGAGGACACTTCTTTAGATCTCCAATTTCTCATCGACGAAATCCGCACCGCCGAACACAATCTCGCTCCTGGCATGAACTACGACAAAATCGCCGATGCTTACGGAAAGCAAGATCTCGGTGGCGGCCTCAAAGTCGGTATCACCGTCGTGTTACTCGATGGTTGGCGCGTTGCTTTTGCAGCTCGTCCTGGTCCAACAACTGTTTCTGTCAGTATCACTGGTGGTAACTTCGTCGGCGAAGCCGGTGCCAATCCAATCGCTCCAACCAACTTTACTCAGGTTACAATTTCCCAAAGTACTTCTGCTACTCTTGTTAGTTCTCAAGCTGATACCAATCTCGTTTATCTCGTCGAAACTCTTCGCAGCATGCATCCCGCTTTTGGCAATGTTTTTTATTGGGACCCCGATAATGGCAGCGATGCCAATGCCGGTACTTCACCAAGTACTGCTACCAAAACTTTTGCGGCTGCCCAAACCCTCGCTTCTTCAGGACACAGTGATGTAATTTTTTGCCGACCCACTGGTAGCACTGGTACTTCTGTTTCGACCGAACAAATAAATATCACCAAATCCAATCTCCGTCTCCGTGGCCCTGGAATAAATATGCAATTAATTCCAACCGATACCACTACAGCCACAGTGAGAATTTCTGCAAGTAATATCGAAATTAGTGGACTATATATTAGTACTGCACCTACGGGCACTAGAAATGCTCTAGAAATCTCAGGGGACAATGTTTTGGTCCGTGATTGCTGGATCGAAAATGCTCGTGGTAGTGGCATCTACCTTACCTCCACTGCTCGATCGAGAATTCTTACTTCTATTATCGAAAACTCAGGACTTTCTGGAACTGGCAACGGTATCGAAATAAGTAACGACACCACCCAAACTCTCGTTAGCCGTACTCTAATTAGTGGCAATCAAAACGGTGTCTCCCTAACTGGCGCCGGTATCGAAGATAATGTTATCGAAAACTGTATTATCTATAACAACACCACTTACGGCGTTACAGTCGGCTCTGGTGTCACTCGCACCATGGTTCGCGGCCAAAATACAATTGTAAATAACGGCACCAATACTATCGACGCCGGAATCAGCACCTACATCGAGTCCCAAGCCGGTGGGGCTTCCGCCTCCGAAATCGCCGACGCCGTCTGGGACGAAGTCATCAGTGGTCACAATACTTCTGGCACCACTGGTCGCTCCCTCAAAGACGCCAAGCTCAAAGCCACCCTCGCCTCGATTAAATAAATCTATAAGCCTTCAAGAAGTCTTCTTGAAGCCCATATTTATCACTTGCAGGGTCGACCCTGTAGGCACAAAAAACGCTCCCATTATGGAAGCGTCTCGTTTACGAACAACAGCATTTGATTATCGCTCACAACGACAGCCATATTGTCCTTTTTATACATCTTTACTCCTTCAAGCTTCTGGGGTTTGAGCTCAGAAACTTTCCAGTAGATGTACTGAATACCAATATGGATACCAATCTCGGTTTCCTGATTGAACCAGTAGACATCGTGGTTATCCCACTTATATCCAAGTGCCTCAAGATCGTCAATCAATATATGCTTTGCCACGTACTGAAGCCGATTGTGCGCTCGCCTGACCTGAACTGATGCTTGGTAAGCAATTATGGCGAAAATGCAAGACCAGGTAAGGCTAAAATAGTCCACAGCAAACTTGAATTGACCACCATCAAACCCGATCGCCTTTGCCAGGTTAAAAACAGAATATGCGACACTTGCTACAAACAAGGCACAAAACACCCAGAAAAAGAGCTTATTCCTTTTCAATGCACTCATATCCATCTCCTTTCGATTAAATTGTCAACCTACACGAACCTACGAATGGTGCATTATACCACATTATAAGATATAAGTCAAAACAGGCACAAATCCCCTGCCTGCGAGGAGAATCCTTGAAGCCCATATTTCACATCTGCAGGGTCAAAACTTGCAGGCTTATGCCCCATAATCTGATATAATAATTAAATTCTCACATAGGAGGCACTTTTAATGAACCAAAATCTCTGGAAATCTGAAAAAGCAAAGGACTCGCAGGTAGCGATCATCATCTGCGCAGTAATCGGCTTACTCAATGCAACATATCATTTTTTCTTAAGTTTCCAACCAGTTACCTTTGACGCTTTTACCATTTTTATTATCGCTTTTCCCTTTTTGGTCGGAATCGGTTTAGCAATTTTCCAGCTACGGCCTCTCAAACTCATCGAAAATACCATTAATCAAAACCTGCATGATCAGAACTGTATTCTCGCCAATGACCAAGATGTCTATGTTACTTTTTTGCCATCCGGAAAACTAGCGAGCATATATTATCGCCACTACATTTACAACGAACAGAGCTTTTTCCACGACATTACATCAGAACCAAAAGTCGGCAATCCTCAAATCCACCAGGTTAAGGGTAATGTACCAGAAGCGAACAGCTTCGCGGTCGTTACCGAAAAACTCTCAAACAAAATAAAAACCACTGTTTACAATTATCGCCCTCAATAACCCCCTCCCCAGGGGGCTTTTTTAAAGCCTTCAAGAAGTCTCCTTGAAGCCCACATCAAAAGCCGAATTTAAATCAATATCAACATCTTTCCATTTCATGGCAAAACTTTACTTGCTGCCTCTATGAAGTAGGTAATATTTTTCAATACTATCCAAAACCCTTCCTGTGGCGTTCCCAAAACCACCCTCGTCTTGAGCGTGGAGATAGTACTCTAACTCACTTGCTTCCATACCTATATCTGCCAAATCAGTGCTCTTGTCAACTGAAGAGCTCCAAATAAACTCACCAACATTGGAAAGTTTATATACATCTATCTTTCTGTCATAAAAATCCTTAACTGCATTCAAAAACACCTCCTTTTTTTCTGTGTCGGACATACTGTCGTAGTCCTTGATGTAGTTTTTTTCGAAATATTTTGTCGCCATGTACACGATTTTACAATAAAAAGTGCCTCCCCGAAGGGAGGCGACATTACCATGTAGTTTTATGGCGCTTAACGCCTTTTTCATCATATACCTCAAGGGTATAGTGGAAATTTATACACTCAGTTGAGTACATGTGTATATCCCCAGACACATGACCACCATCAACATACACAACCACATGACGATAATCGAGTCCGTAGTCACTTCGCACCACCTTGATGCCCATAGATCCTGGTAAAAATTCTTCGAGATCTGTCCCAAAACACAATTCGGCATCAACTCGCTTGGACATCATTAAACACTTCTCACAATGAGTCTTGGGATTTTGCCAATCAACGTGATTATTTACTAGCTGGCTACATTTGGAGTTTCCACATCTTATTGAGTACCACCCCTTACACCCACAATACTTCGGAAGACTACCCCAAGTGGAATGTACATCGATACTGCCATTACAGTGCGGATTCTCACACTGCTTCTGGTACCACCCCTTACACGAGCAATACTCAGGCTTGTTATCCCAAAATTCTTTATATCGAACTTTACCAGTGCAATGGCGATTGGCACACGACCTTTCTTTCCACTCTCGACAACTTGGACAGTAATCGGGAATATTGTCCCACTGATGATTGACCTTAAAATGGTGGTAGCAAGAACTACATTTCTTTTCGTACCAGCCTCGGCATTCGCAATAATCACTAACGTTTCGCCAATAAACTTTGTACTTGACCTGGCCCGGGCAATGGGAGTTCAGACAATCTTTGTATTTCCACTCCCGACAATCCGGGCAATACTCAGGAATATTCGTCCATTCCGGTAGATACGCAATAGGCGCATAACAGTTGTTACAACTTTTTTCTAGCCACCGACTCATGATGACCTCCTTTTGTTGATTAAAAGAACTTTTTGAGTATACCCAATATTTCAAACTGTATCAACAACGCAGTCATCCTCACCTTCAAGGTGTCTCTTTGAAGCCCATATTTCACACCTGCAGGGTCTAACCCTGCAGGTAATCTGTGAAACCGATGCAACTCAACGGCACAAAAAAAAGACACCCCAATCGGAGTGTCTCAAACAAATTAAGCAAAATACACATATATTGTTTCTTCTTCCCCAGCAAAAAAGAAAAAGCCCATCACACCGGTTTTGAAGTAAAAGGTGTGACCACCAATAGATCTCTTTTCGAGCTCCGATATAACATACTTATCTGTCGTACCGCTCCAGTTATACCTTACACAGACCTCAACAAATATTTCATCAACTACTCGGGCAACGAAACCTTTTGCCGGAGTGGTTGTATAGTCAAAACCAAGGGAGCGGTAAAATTCTGACAAAGCTACTTTAAGATCAATTGCCTCTTTGTATTTTTCCCTGAGCTCTGCCTGTCTCTTTTCCGATCTTTCAAAAAAATTCCCCGCAACAAGCAGCAACAGTCCCAAACCAATCATTACAAATGGAACCACAGACCGCGTACCTGCCAAAAAAAGAGTAACAGAAATCACCATAGTCAGAACCATAACAACAAGACCAACAATATAAAATGCGCGAGAAGTCATTTTTACCTCCATGTAAATTTTCGAGTACCCGTATTCTATAGGATACCTACACCAAAATCAACCCCCTAGGCACAAATTCTCAACCTGCGAGGAGTATCCTCGCAGGGGAAATTCTTGGAAAAACTACTCCGTCTTTTTCCACTCCACAAACTTAGGATTACTATTTCTTAGTTTGCTTAGTTTCGTGCCTGCTTTTATTTTTGTAGCTACACTGCCAAATTTTGCCGCATTCTCAATGACACCTTTAATATTTGGAAATATCTGAAACAACAAATCATCTTTATTCCTACCTTTTTGCAAATTAACTTTTTCTAAGGCATAAACCTCTATTAAACTCCCCAGCGTTCTAATCTGACTATCACTATCAATTTTTAATGCATCAATTCGTTTAAAAACTTCATCAAAAACCTTTCGGCCACTAACTCTATCTAAAACAACGTAAAAAAGATCAGCAAATAATTTACTGTAACGATAGCGATCTAGTTCTCCATCGTCGAAATTATCAATAGTCAACCTAAGCTTCTGCACCATCTCTGGCAACAAATCCACATTAGTCTCCGCTTCGACATTCCCCACCTGTATCAAAAAACTAGTATGAATCTCGTCTAACTCCAGGTTGTCTGCCACAACTATTTTGTTAATATCTGCAACCAGTTCACCTATTTTCCATCCCAGCCTTTCATTATCCTTAGTTGACCCTATCAGAGCTGCCAAACTATCAACCTCAACTTTATATTTATCTGGTACCTCAAAAAATCTTGATTTTCTTGCTTCTTGCCAGTTCTCGCGCAATCTTAACGACGCAGGCAGCAAGGCCATAATCTCTTTAGACTTTTCTGGATCCGAAACCGCACTATTAACCCGTGAAGTAAAAAGCGCCTTCTCTGAATTAAAAACTTTCTCGGCCAAACTTTGATTGCAATTAAATCTTACCTTTACTCTCGTGATTGCATCATCATCCGAATTTGGATTTGCCACCATACCCAATCTACCCAAAACCGCTTTATTAATTTGTTTTTTAAGCTCGGTTGCCGCCTCATCTCTTTCATCAAGTATCGGAGACCCAATTGCTCTATAACCCAAAACAGAAATTGTCAAAGGAAAATTATATTTCTCTCCCAGATAAACAAAAAAATCCTCAATTGCTCTACCCGACCCATCAAAGGGTAAATGCAACGCAATCATTGAAATATCAGCAACGGTAACCATATCCAAAAAATCTTCTTCGGTAAAAAATGGGCCAAGCTTGTCAATCCTTTCAAAAAGTTCTGATTGTAACTGCGGTAAGTATTGAGGCATGATGTGCACATAACCACCAGTTGTTACCACAATGTCAAGTACCCGTTTCTTTGAACACTTTGTGAACGACTAAGTTGTTTTTAA
>CAZPFY010000005.1:0-12211 GCA_964586045.1 uncultured Pseudomonadales bacterium
GTAACCTCCATCATGACACCAGCGGCCAAAAGATTTACCGAGGCCCCCTATGTTCCCAAAGTCGCCGGCAAAATTGACTTCCGCCCTCAACAAAACGATCCGGGTAATTCCAAGCCAACCTATCAACCCAAGGCTCCCTATGTGCCACAACTAGGTCCGCAATATCAAGGCAAGCCACCCCTCGCCTCTACATCATCAACAGCTTCTGTCAATCCAGAACCTATACCTGAAAAAGTCGACAAACCCTACTTTGTCCCCATTCCCGTACCTCACACCAACACCTCCACACCTCCTGCCACAACCACTCCCGTCATTGCGAGTCTCGTACCCGAGCCGAAGCAATCTCCGACTCCAAGAGTCGACAGCCTTCCCCTCAAAGAACCATCCAAACAAGACCTCGATAATCTTCGTAAAGAAGGACTTCGTCCCAGTGTTGTCGGTTGTTTCTTAAACGATAAAAAAATTCTCCTCGTTTATCAAAAAACTTTTAATCTCTGGCAGCTTCCTCAAGGCGGTATCGAAAACAATGAAGATCTTTTTGAGGCTTTTGAAAAAGAGCTCTCGGGGGAGATAACAGAAGATTTTGTCAAACAAGCAGACAAGCAAAAAACATTAATTGGTACTGACAAGATAGAATTTCCTCCCAGCAAACAAGGTTTGAGGGATATGAAAACAGACACTGGAGAATCAATAACCATGAAAGGGAAGTACTACTATTTTGTAACAGTTCAAACCAGTGCAACTCAAATTACTACCGACGCTACAGAATTTTCCGACTATAAGTGGCTAAATTTTGATGAATCGTATAAACTAATTAAAGAGACCAATACTGGTGGTAAATTGCGTATATATACTCAGTTGCTTCACCTTTTAAAAGAAAGAGGTCTTCTATCAAGTACCCAAACAAACAATGGACCAACTGCCCAACTTTCCCAACAAAACCCAAGACCTCAACAACAACAACGATTTGACAATCGCCCCCGATTCGGAGGTAATGATTCAACCCGTCGACCAGCCTACCCCCCCAGAACAAGTAGCTTCTCAGCTTCCCACAAACCTGCCACCTCTGACACAAAATAATCCTTCTTTTGAGGCTCCTCAAAATTGGGGAACACTTAATCCCTCCATTGCCACCAATCCTGTAGGGGAGATTCGCGAATCACTCGCGCCTACTTCTGTCATTCCGAGCTTGTCTCGGAATCCAGAAAACGAAACCGACTCTTCCCCCAGTGTTCTAAAAATTATTCTTATTTCTCTTGCTCTTATTCTTCTCGGTGTTCTTCTTGGAGTCTTGGCAGCCAAATTTTTTCAACCTACTAGTTCTCTCAAAACCGACAGTATAATTGTTACTGATACTGCCGATATTGTTGAGAATACTCCTCTCGCAATCTCAGAAACACCAACTCTAGCAATTACTCCAATATCAACTCCAGCAAGTCTCTTAAAATCCATCTGGAAAATACACCAAACAAGTAGCTACAAGCTTTTTTATCCACAAGACTGGATTCTCAAAGCGACAACAAATAAATTAACTTTGTCAAAACAAAAAAATATTATTACCATTTCTACCACCGAATCAAAAATAGCCGGCGACTGCAATGACTCTGCTATAGGCACAATTTCAAAAGAATCCGTAAATTGGATAGTTCAAGAAGCGTCTGTTTCTTCTCGTTACTATGTTTGTGAGTCTGATGGAATCAATTCCTCAGCAAAAACCTCCATTGGGGCAGTCGATCTTACTGGAACACAAATAAAGTCAATCATTGTTGATGAGTTTAAATATCTCCTTCAAAAAATTGAATTGGCTTCTCCAAACAAAACAAAAGAAGCAACTCCATCCTCCTCTGTGCAAGATCTTTCTTCTTAGGTCTTGACAAAAAAATAAATTTTGATAAAAATAGCACTCAGGGTAAACGAGTGCTATTTTAATAGTCATTTGTAGGTTATACTCAATCTCTAGTTACACAATTAATAATTATTTATTCACTAAACATATTATGTCCAACCTTACTTCTGTTAAAAACTTTAACCCCGCCCCAGGCTACCTTTTTGTAGAGCCTACCAAACAAGAGAAAAAAACAGCTTCTGGTCTCTACCTACCCGATTCCCATTCTGAAAAGCCTCAAACAGGAACGGTTCTTTCTGTCGGGGACAAATTAGTCAACGATAGGGGGGTAGAGGTCTCCGCTCCGGCCAAAGTTGGCGACACCGTCATCTACAAAAAATGGGGTGGTAACGAATATCAAGTTGGCGATACTGAATATCAATTTCTCCGCTTCGACGACATCCTCGCCATCGTCAAATAGTTATTATTAATCATGTCATACCTGCGGAGGCAGGAATCCATAAATAAACACAACTAAAAAATATGTCCAAACAAATAATTTTCGGAGAAGAAGCAAGGGGTAAACTCCTCACTGGGGTTAACAAACTAGCCAGAGCTGTGGTTACCACTCTTGGGCCCAAAGGTAGAAACGTCGCTATCGATAAAAAATGGGGTGCTCCAACTGTCCTTCACGACGGTGTCTCTGTTGCCAAAGAGGTTGAGCTTGCTGACCCTTTTGAAAACATGGGCGCCCAACTAGTAAAAGAAGCTAGCAGTAAAACCAACGACATCGCTGGTGACGGAACCACGACAGCCACCTTACTAGCCCAACAAATGGTTATAACTGGTATGAAAAACATTGCCGCTGGAGCCAACCCTATGCAAATGAAGCGCGGTATCGATAAAGCTGTTACTGCCGTTGTCAAAGAACTGGGATCTTTTAAAAAAGATCTCTCTGAAAGCGACTGGGTCTCAGTCGCCAAAATTTCTGCTCAAAACGAAGTTATTGGTGAAAAAATTGCCGAAGCCTTAAAACTAGCCGGCAGAGATGGAGTTGTTACGGTTGAAGAATCCAAGGGAATGGAGTTTGAGATCGAACACAAAGATGGTATGCAGTTTGACAAAGGTTATGCCTCAGCTTACTTCGTCACCGATTCTTCTAACATGGAAGCCATTATCGAAGATCCTTACATCTTAATTACTGATCAAAAAATTTCTGCCATCAGCGATCTTTTGCCTTTCTTGGAAAAAACCATGAAAATCAGCAAAAATATTGTTTTAGTTGTAGATGATATTGATGGGGAAGCTCTTGCAACCTTAGTAGTTAATAAAATGCGTGGCACTTTTAACATTCTCGCTATCAAGGCTCCTGCTTTTGGTGATCGACGTAAGGCTTTGCTTCAAGATATTGCTATTCTTACTGGCGGTACTTTTATTTCCCAAGACACTGGACGCAAACTTGATTCTGTAGAGGTTGATGATCTTGGTCGAGCTGATAGGGTCTGGGCTGACAAAGACAATACTCAAATCATTGGTGGCAAAGGAGACTCGTCTCAAATCAAGTCCCGTCTTGACCAAATTAAAAAAGAGCTCGACAAATCTACCTCCGAATTCGACAAGGAAAAATTATCTGAAAGAATAGCCAAGCTTGCCGGCGGCGTTGCCGTTATTAAAGTTGGTGCCGCCACAGAAGTAGAACTTAATGAGCTAAAAGAGAGAGTCAAGGACGCTGTTGGAGCTACCAAAGCGGCTATTGAAGAGGGAATCGTTCCCGGTGGCGGTGTTGCACTTCTTCGCGCCAGTAAGGTCCTAAATAAAATGGTAGGCGACAACTCTGACGAAACCGTTGGTATCAATCTTGTTAAAGATTCTTTAAGTCAGCCTCTTCGTTGGTTAGCTATTAACTCTGGTGTTGACGCTGGCTGGGTTGTTAAAGAAGTTGAAAAATCCAAAGTTCACGATTTTGGCTTCAACGCTCTCACTTTAGAGTTCGAATCTATGTACCGTAGAGGTATCATCGATCCGGTGAAGGTCACTCGTTCTGCTCTTCAAAACGCTGCCAGTGTCGCCAGTATGATCCTTACTACGGAATGTCTAATCACGGATCTTCCAGAAGAAAAGAAAGATGACCATGGCCACAACGGTGGTATGGATGGCATGGGAATGTAAAATATTCTCACGTATAAAAAAAAGACCTCGCTATTGCGAGGTCTTTTGTGTGGTAACTTGTTCAAGTTCAAGATCGTAAGTTTTTTTTAAAAAATCTACAGCTTTTTCAATTGGAGTGAAAATAAAATAAGACGGACTTGAGACCGCCGAACCTAAACTTCTCAACCCCAGTTCAAATAACCTTTGTGCTCCTAAATCAGAAGTAGCATAAATAACAGTCACAGCATCTCCATTTTTAGAAAAAGCCATATCTGCTCCTAACATTTTTGCAATATCTATTTCCACAGCCGGTAACTTAGACCCAAACAAGAAGTATTTCAAAGTGTGCCTCCTTAATTATAATATACCTATAGTATAACACGGTTTTCTTAGGCAATCTACTTATCCCCAAAAAAAAGAAGTTATCCACACAACAAAAAGGATTGATAGATAAATAAAAACACAACACAAAATTAGGGAAAACTTAATTAAAACTTATTTTCTTGGGCCTTTAGGTAGAGCAAGAAGGTAGGTGCGTGGGTTTACTTTATTTCCGTTAAGGTATATTTCCAAATGGAGGTGTGGGCCAGTTGTTCTGCCTGTCAAACCAACTTCTCCCAACGCTCTTTCGACATCAACCTCTTCCCCCTCTTCTACTTGAATCTTACCCATATGGGCGTAAAGTGTTTTTAAGTTGTCTCCATGGTCTACTTCTATATATCTTCCATATCCAAAAGCGCTAACACCAACCGTTATGACCTTACCTTTTTTTAAGGAAATAATTTTTGATCCCAGAGGTGCGGTAATATCAATTCCAGCGTGGCCAATATGATATTCTTGAGATATCCCAGTCATTCCAGGCACAACCCGCGAGACACTAAGCTTTGTCTCCATGGCCACTTCTTCGGATATTGGGGTAAAACTAGCCTCAATCAAAGACTTATCTCCTTGAAGTAGAAAGAGTCCTGAGGCCAAACTAGTCATCGAGAAGAGTCCGCCTAGGGCAGATTTTATTCTCTTTTTTTCAAACAAAGGCCTCACTACCCTTGAGAGGGGATGAGAGGAGACCTTTTTAATGGTTTGGTTTTGTATCATATGTGCGGGCGATAGCCCGCTTAAGCACAAAAAACTTGCCAATAGACAAGTGAAAGGTATCATACTACATCAACTCAAAAAAGTCAAAGCGACTGATCCTCTGGTGGCAGGGGGCTTGTTCTGAACCCAGTCGAAGGATACACTCAAATTATGTTCAAACCATCAGACATTCAAGGCAAAAAAGTTCTTTTGAGAGCAGATCTGGATTTACCCCTAAAAGATGGTAGGGTCGAGAACAACTTTCGCCTCCAAGCTCTTGTTCCTACTCTTCTAGAGTGCTTAAAATACGCTCAAAAGATCTGCTTAATAGGGCACTTGGGGCGACCAGAGGCACAAAATGATCCTAAATTTTCTCTTCTTCCTATTAAAGAAGAGCTAGAAAGATTGATAAATCAGCCTATTACGTTTATACATTCGGGTTTTTCTCCAGGGGACTGGTGGAAGGGGGAATCTCCCCTTATCATGCTGGACAACTTAAGGTTCGACGAGAGAGAGGAAAATCTTTCCCTTGAATATGCAAAAATTCTTGCCAGTGAGGCAGAAGTTTATATCTACGATGCTTTTGCCACATATCGACCTTGTACCAGCCTAAACCTCATACCCGAAGTTTTACCAACCTATACAGGATTTCAGTTTGATAAAGAGATTGTTACCCTTAGAGGACTCCTCTCCAGTCCCAAGACCCCTACTTTACTCATTGGCTCCGGAGCCAAAGCTGATAAGCTGGAAATATACCAAGCAGTCTCCTCTCGTTTTGATAATGTCTTTTTGGGTGGAATTTTTGCGAAGCCAGAATACCTTACTCCAGACGGACTCGATATAAACGACTTAGGCATAAAAACAGTCCTTACTCTTATTTCCGAAGCCAAAACTATTGTTCTTAATGGTCCGCTTGGAAAATATGAAGACGGTCTTCACAGCAAAGCTACTCAAGCTGTTCTTCAATCCCTCACCGACCCCTCAAAGTACTCTGTTTTGGGCGGTGGAGATACCTTGGCTGCAATACCCCAACTTGGATTCAAGTATATCCAGTATGGGTTTGTTTCTACTGGCGGTGGGGCCATGCTCGATTTTCTCTTAACCTCCAACCATCCCCTCCTTGCTATACTAAATTCATGATTAACTTTTCCATTAATGGTTTTGGCAGAATTGGTAGAACCACTACAAGAGTTTGGCTTAATGGCCACTTAAACGACTCAGCTTTAGTCGCCATCAACACTTCTGGCTCGCAAGATATAAACGGTTGGGCCTATCTACTCAAGTACGACACCACCTATGGAGTTCTGCCTTATCCCATCACTGTTGAAGAACACCAAAAGTCAACAGAAACGACAAACGAAGATCCTCTCTTGGGATATCTCGTTATTGAACATCCTCAAAAAACCATAAAGATACCCGTTCTTGCCCAAAAAGAGCCTTCCAAAATTCCCTGGGATAATTACGACACCGAAATTGTTATCGAGTCTACCGGCGCCTTCACTTCCCTAGAGAAAGCGATTTTGCATATTTGTGGGGGGGTAAAACTTGTTGTTTTATCTGCACCAGCCAAAGGGGCCGGAGTTCCCACCGCGGTTATTGGCGTAAACGACAAAGAGATTTTTTCTCACGAAAGAGTTAATACCATTTCTGTTATCTCAAACGCTTCCTGTACTACTAACAGTGTTGCTCCTGTCGCCAAAATAATTCATAACAAAATTGGCATTTTAAAAGCTATGCTAACTACTGTTCACGGTTATACTGACGATCAAAACCTTCAGGATAATTCTCACAAAGATCTCCGTCGTTCCAGAGCCGCTGCTCAAAACATCGTTCCTACTAGCACCGGAGCCGCCATTGCCGCTACCCAGGCTATTCCCGAACTTAAAAATCTTTTTGACGGTATTTCTCTCCGCGTTCCCGTCATTACTGGCTCAATCACAGACTTTACTTTTATTACCCAGAGATCAACTTCTGTAGAGGAGGTCAATCAAATTTTTATTGATGCTGCCAACTCTCCTTTGTATAAAGGTATATTATCTTTCACAGATGAAAAAATTGTTTCTTCGGTCATTGTCGGTCGTCCAGAATCTAGTATTATCGATTTGGATATGACCAGGGTTGTTGATGGAAACATGGTCAAAATTTTGGCCTGGTACGACAATGAGTGGGGTTATGCCAACCGCCTTGTAGAAGAAGTTGTCAAGGCTGGCGAGTCTGTTGATAGATAGCTTAGATATTTCTGATATTTATAATCGAGATGTGGAGTTCTCTTGATATTCCGATATATAAATTTTGCTAAAGTTACAGCGTTTCTCCAGTTGTACCTCAAGTAACTTGCATTCTTTCCCTTTGCGATTGAGCTTTTAATCTTTGGGAATATCCGCAAAATGCGACCGGAGACTTGCTTGAGAAACAACCCACTTCCACTTGTAAAAATAATATTCATGCGGTTGCCTTCATATTTTTCAATGTTAATACACCCGTCACCATCAAAATACCCTCTCATAAAGTAGTGAAAATATTTCTGTGGTATTTTTGGCAAATTAATAACTAGCGATTTCCTTGGGCAAAGTCCTAGCATTATCAAATCCTGATAAATATTCTTATTACCTATCCTCACCGAGTAAGAAGCTTTGCACATATATTCCTTTCCTCTTATTGTTACCAACCCTGGCCCCCTTTCTCTTATCGTGCTATTTGAAGACATTGCGACCAATATTTCTTCTAGGAGTCGCTTGTCATTATTTGATAACAGCAAGTAGGTAGTTCTAGAAGACAGCCGGCAATCCTCTACGGCTCCATCAGCGTATATAAAACCAAGTACATATGCCATTTTTGGTGACCAACTTTTAAAGAAATTTTCATTTATTTTTTTACGATTGTTTCCTCCTCGGTTGTCCCTAACCATATTTAAATTATTACCAAACAAAACCCAAATGTCAATTAGGTAAAAGTGTAACTCGTCTATTTTTTGTGGCTAAAAGTGTTAAAATAATCCCCATGGCCGGGTGCTGAAGTGGTCTAACAGCGGAGTCTGCAAAACTCTTGATTCGCGGGTTCAAATCCCGCCTCGGCCTCAAAACAATTATTCATGCTAAACTAATATTTATGAGGACAAGTCTAATTCGTATTATTCCAATTTTATTTTTATCCATACTTCTTGGTGGTTGTGAACTAAATCCCTTTGGTAAAAAAGCTGGTATTCAGGTAACCTCTCATCCAGACGCTAACGTGGTTGTTAACGGAAAACCTGTTGGCAAAACACCTTATTACATCGAAAACTCCAAACCTGGAATGGCCACTATTCAAATGACCGCCATCGACTCTGGTCAAACTTGGGAAGGTAAAGTAAATCTCGTTGGTGGAACCCTCACTACCGTTCATCGCGAATTTGGCTCCAGCCCCGACAAGTCACACAGTTACACTCTTTATTTTGAAAAACTTAGTAATGCCAAAGATTCTTCGGTAAACATTATCAGCATGCCCCCCAGTGCCACTGTTTCTATTGACGGTAAACCTCAAGGCTTCACTCCACTTAATGTTGATCTTCCTTCTGGTCCCCACGTTTTTACTTTTACCTCTCCCGGTTATCAAGATAAAAATGTAAATGCTGCCACCCAAGATGGCTACCGTTTAAATTTAAATTTAACTATGGCAACCATGGAGATCGTTCCTACTCCCACCCCAACCCCTCTCGCCACCCCATCTGCTACTCTTACCGTAACCCCCACAAAAACAACAAGCATTACCCCTCTCCCCAAACAAGCCAGTGCCTCTGCTGTTCCCGCAAAACCCTACGTCGAAATTTTAGATACTCCTACAGGTTGGTTAAAGGTTCGCGCTTCGGCCTCTATTAGTTCTGCCGAACTAGCTAAGGTCAACCCCGGAGATATGTTTGCTTACAAAGAATCAAGCACTTCTGGCTGGTTCAACATCCAGTATGCTACCAGTAAATGGGGCTACATCGCCTCTCAATACGCCAAACTAGTAAAATAATCAACACACTTCCTGCTATATAAAGTATTCAATATCTCGATTTCTAGAGTTCTTTATCCTACGTAGTACAAAATCCCTATCACCATTACAATCCAAGTTACGCCAGTAATAAGTAGTGGCTTGTCCGACAAAAGCACTCTTTCTGGACTTTCCCCTTCGTTTTTCTCATAAATCACCTGTAAATATCTCATTACTCCGTAAACCACTAGAGGTATCGTACCCATCAGCCACTTTTCCGACACTAGCGTATTTGGAAGGATAGATATGATTCGCAAGGCTTTTCCGTCTGGCACTATCACTGGGTGATTAAAAGTAAACATGGCATAGGTAATCCAAGTTGCGGTTGCAAACATGGCTGTATATATATCCAAAAGCTGCTCTGTGTATCTCTTTAGTGTTACTCTGGTGTTTGCCGTCTTATATTTACCCAAAAGCAAGGTCATCTCACCTCTTCTCTTTCCTACCGCCAAGAATAGCGATGCTGCAATTACCGTCATCAAAAACCAAACGCTCATATGAGCTTCGATAACCAGTGCTCCGACATACACCCTTATCAAGTAACCTGTTGCAATTACAATCAAATCTATAATTGGTATTTTTTTAAAGTAAGTTGTGTAAAAAACTTGAATTAGTAAATAGATTAGTCCAAACAAAAAGACATAATAATTCAAGGTATAGGCAATTGTTAACCCTAACACCACCCCAAAAATAAGACAAAAAACTGCAATTGGTATTGGTAGTTTGCCTGAGGCGATTGGCCTCATTTTTTTGTATGGATGATTCCTGTCTGCCTCAACATCCAAAAGATCATTAAAAATATATGTCGAACTGCTCAAGAGAACAAAAACTAAAAAAGTCCAACTGGTTTTTTCCAGTGCCCCCGGAACAAAAAGAAGACCTGAAAAAATCAACGCCGCGAATATTGAAAAATTCTTTATCCACTGCCTAGGCCTTACAGTTTTGAGAAGCGCCCATAATACTGCCATATCCAAAAAAATGCCATTAATAATACCAATCCTACCATTATACCCAATTTTATTCTAGCTTCAAAATTAAGAGCTACTATTCCAAGCAACAAAGTTATGCCCCAATAAAAAAAGGCAACTCTTCGTTTTCCCCAGCCCATTTGCATTAATTTGTGGTGCAAATGGTCCTTATCTCCCCAAACAGGCGACCGCCCCGTAATTATTCTTCTTAATATAATATAACCAAAGTCAATTAAGGGCACCGCCAAAACCATCAAAGCTGTTCCCACCTTTCCTGTTGCCAATATGGAAATTACACCCAACATTAATCCTGCCAAAGAAGTTGCCGAATATCCTGGCATTATTTTTTGAGGGAAAAAGTGAAATATTGTCAACCCAGCAAAACCACCCGCCAATGAAAACGCCGAAATTGCTACCGGCCACTGGGTAATATCTGCACTGTAATTAAGAGATACCGCTCCCAAAAACAAAGCGGCAAGAGTTACCACTCCGCTAATCTGTCCATCCACTCCAGATGACCAGTTGATAGCATTCATCAAAGAAGGTATCCATATTAAAGCAAACAGGTCGGCCAAAAACCAACCCGAAATATCTATAATCCCTCCTGCTGGATTAGTAATAAAAGAAATTCCAATTCCCGAACCAACAATAATTAATGAAACCAAAAAATTCATTGCCAGTCTTATATACGGGTTAACACCTCGAATATCATCAATAATCCCCACTACCAAAGTTACAAGTCCAGCTATCAGTATCGCATCTATGTGCTTGTCTCCCTTAAAAAGAAACAATGATGTTATGAGTATCGAAAGGTATATGGGTAGTCCACCACCCTTGGGTACTGGCTCTTTATGAATGTGGGCCGGGTGTGGATTTTTTTGTGGGTCAACCTCCCAACCCATTTTTTTAAAAAACAAAACCGTTAAAGGTGTAAAAATAACGCTAATAAATAGAGATATCAAAAACGGAATTAAAGTAATTCTTAAAATTGGATTCATTAAAGAATAAAAATCATTAACACTCTCGTCATATTTAGTAGTAGTAAAATACTAGCCATTAGTAGCGTAATAAGTACCGCTTTTTCGACAATAGAATCTCCCTTTTTTGTCCAGTTTGCCAGATAACTCGTCAATATTGAGATAGTTGTCGCTATTCCCAGAATCAAAAAAAGCCAACCCTTCTTCATCAACTGTTCCTCTCCCCAAGAGAGCGAATAAAACCATGGTATTTGAGGAGGTATTTTGTTCCAGTACAGTAAGACTTCAAGCCAACACACCCCCAAAATAATCATTTGAGCCAAAAAATATTGATTTAAACTTTTTTTGTTCGTGTCGGTCATCATGCTTTTTTTTCGGTTACTCGATATTCCATATACTTTCCCATCATTAATCTTGTGTGGGCATCAAGCCCCGGCAGTGCTGAAAAAAAGAATCCCACGACCGGGAGAAGAATAAACTCAAATGGTGAAAAAACCCTTCTCCACCAAGGCAGGTTAGTTTTTGGCCTTGCCTTGAGATCTATAAAAATCATCGCCATTAGACTAACTAGAGACAAGGTAAGTATGGTAGATGAAACTTGGGGCAACGTCTTTCCTATTACGGTTCTGGAATAATTTTGATTTAAAAGTGGAGGCATATTTGCTCCTATGGTAATAATAAACCAGTTTACTGGCCACATAAAATGATCCTCTATAACCTTGAAAACTCTAATCGTTTTGTCCCAAAACGGTGCCTCTGTGTCCAAAAAATATCTTTTTAATATATAGGCATCGTCGCTTGCACCCCAGGCCCACCTTTTAACTTGTTCGTAGGTGTTTGTGTAAGTACTCCAAAAGCCGTCAGCCTCAGCTGCGTCCGCCGAGACCGAAATAAACAGAGGTTCCACTTCAACTTCTCCTTTTGTTGCAAAATAGGTTTTAAAGAAAATTCTGTAATCCTCTGGAATTACATCTGTGTCCCAATAATTTATTTCGTCCATCAATTTTAAGCTTAAAGTGTAGGTTGAAAAGTTTATTAATCTGTCAGGTCGAGACAGTTGGGCCATGTTAATAACACTGCTCATTCGATTAAAAACTCTCATTGGCCAAGGGATCCGTTCAATGTTATTGTAAAAAACTATTGCCCCTTGCCAGATTTTCCTATAGCGATGGGGATCATCTAAAAACATATATGTTAAAGCCGCT
>CAZPFY010000005.1:12221-44046 GCA_964586045.1 uncultured Pseudomonadales bacterium
AGCAACGTCACAATCAACAGAAGAAATTGTCATCATTTCAATATCCCAATCTTTATGCTTTGACAATTCCTTTTTAAACTCTTTACCTGCCCAAGCAGCGTTACTTGATTTCCCCACTACCTCACCAGTTAAGTTTGTGGGATGATAATAAAAATATAGTCCAGCAAAAATATTTTTATACTTCTCTTGAAGCATTTGTTCGCGACTGGTATTTATTTCTTTGCCCGCCCTTTCCTCCATGGCTATAACTGGAATAATCTGATCGGCTCCGACGGTTTGTTCTCTTAGAGCTTTTAGGGTTCTATCCAAAATTTCTCCAGGTTCTTTGTATGTAGGTAAAACAATAACGTGTTTGGTTTTTTTCCAGTCAGCGAATCCTCTTACGTCTCCCATCCAGTCATACTTTTCCCAAGCTTGAATTCTGTAGTACGAGGTAATCCCAGCCCAGGCTAAAGTCGTTGATTTGTAAAGCCAGTAGACATTAAAAGCAATAATAAAATAAGCCACTCCAACGGGCCAAAAAATTGACCCCCAAATAGGGAAAAGAATAAACGCCCAACTAGTAAATCCAGGCAATATTTCCAACAAGCGTTGGGTTCTATTTGGATATTTGAGAATTAATTTTCTAAGCCAAAAAAACATAGAGTATTTTTATATGTGGTCTCTACTAATGCCTCCACCTCTATTTTAAGCTCTTTGGCGATAAATTGCGCGGTATAAATAATATTTGCAGGCTCATTTTGAGTTCCTCTGACTGGTTCTGGGGACAAATAAGGACTATCAGTCTCCAACATCAACCTCTCAATCGGAACCATTTTTATTAATTCTCTTAGGTTCCCGGCCGACTTAAAAGTAATATTTCCCCCAAAGCTCACCATGTGGCCGTCTGCCAAAACCCTTTCTAAAAATTCAGGAGACTCTCCAAAACAATGAAACTGAGCTTTAAAATTGGTTCCATATTCTTTCATTATTTGTGTCATTTCTTGTTCCGAGCTTCTGGTGTGTATCACCATTTTCTTTTTCAGCTTTGTAGCCAGTTCTATTTGTTTTGACAACATCTTTATTTGTACCTCTTTAGTCTTTTTTTCTTTGTCAAAATAAAAATCCAACCCCACCTCTCCAATCGCCACACATTTTGGTGTTTTTAATATTAGCTCTTCTAAGTCACCTAGTTCTTCTTCGCGAGCAATATCTTCCGGATGCCAACCAAAAGCAATAAAAACTTCAGGATAATTATTAGCCAAACCAATTAATTTTTGCCAGTCATTTCTTCCCCCGGCCAAAGTAATAAATTTTTCAACTCCAGCCAGTTTTGCTCTTTTTATTACACTATCAACCATCGGCAAAACTTTTTCATCTACAAGATGGCAGTGTGAATCAATTATTTTCATGAAAGTCTGGGAAACAAGTGTTCGGCTTTCTTAATTTTTTCTTCTCCAAACTGTTCTTGAATTTTTTTAGCCGTCTCGGGGATAAATGGTTCTATGTCTACAGCTACTTGTCTAATTATTTCTATCAACTCGTTTAAAACAATTTTTTGTTCTTCACCAACAAGAGACCACACTCTCTTCTCATTTATTAGCAAGTCTGCCCCTTTAATTTTTTGCCAGATAAAAGACAACGCTTCTCCAAATTGGTATCTCTCAACCAAACTTATCACTTCATTATCAATTTTATTTTGTTTTGCTTCACTGACAATTTCCGCTTTTTCTACCATTGCCGCCACCCTAGCAGTCAGATTACCAATTCCGTTAACCAGATCTGCCGTGTAGACTTCCATAAACCTTTCCTCAGTCACATCACTATCTTCAAAGCTAGACAAAGATGCCAGTAAAAAATATCTCACAGCTTCTGTTCCGTATTTTTCCACCCAAATCAATGGATCAATAACGTTCCCCAAAGACTTACTCATTTTAGCTCCGTCGTTTAAAATAAACCCGTTCACAAAAACTTTTTTACTATTTGGCAAACCGGCTGACATTAGCATGGCTTGCCACATGGCTGTTTGCTGACGCAAATTGTCTTTTCCACACACCTGAATCCCAGGCCACCATTCTTGAAAACTATCCATATTTTGGGGCCAATCTAAAGTTGAAATATAGTTTACTAAAGCGTCAAACCAAACGTACATAATCTGTGTGTCATCTCCCGGCACTTCTACTCCCCAAGGCATTTTGGTTTTAAGTCGCGACACCGAAAAGTCCGAGAGCCCTCCTTCAACAAACTTTTCAATCTCTTTCATTCGAAATTCTGGTTCCACAAAAACTCGGTTAGATTTATAAAAATCTAGTAATGGCTGTTGATACTTGGAAAATCGAAAAAAATAATTCTCTTCATCTCGGAGCTCTAATTCCTTATCTGGGTGATCTGGGCACTTGCCGTTTTCCAGATCCGAATCTGTCTTTTCTAGTTCACATCCCACACAGTACTTTACTTGGTAATTCTTTTTGTAAATATCACCCTTCTCAAAACACCTCTTCCAAAACTCTTGAGCCGCCTTAACATGCTTCTCGTCAGTAGTTCTAATAAAGGTATCCACTGACAAACCCAAAGTTCTTTTTAAAACTCTAAATTTTTCTGCGTATTCATTACAATACTCGATAGGTTCTATTCCTGCCTCTATCGCCTTTTGGTAAATCTTCTGTCCATGCTCATCCGTACCCGTATTAAACCAGACTAAGTTTCCCTTTAATCTTTCGGCCCGAGCCATGGCATCCGCTCTTACAATTTCCATCGCAAAACCCAAATGTGGGTCCGAATTTACATAAGGCAAAGTGGTGGTGATATAAAACTTCTCCATTTGTATATTTTAACCTATCCAAAGATCTTCTTAATCCTCCCCGAGAGCTTATCTGTCCACTCACTAGCCCACTCCTCAGCTTTAATCATTTTTATTATCTCTTGCCAACCTTCATTCCTATATTTTTCCGAAACGCTGGCAATTGTGGCCGAACTAACCTTAATATTTGTTTTTATATCCTCGTAGCTTCGTCCTTTATCCAGGTAAATTGCTATTCCCATTCTCTTTAAGACCGCCATTCTTTCTCCTTCTGTGAACAAATCTCCCAATATAGTTTTTATCGTCTCTGGGTTATCTGTTTCGGCAAGGATTCCATAAAGCATCTTCTCCAACTGGTTCTCTATTTTTTTGTTTAAAGGCTTTTGTGATAACTGCATATACCTCTAATATAACTTCATTTAATTAAAGCGCAACTACCCACCCAGTCTCATGTCTTGTCATTCCGGACTTGTTCCAAGATCCCGGGTACGTCTCGGGAATCCGGAATCCAGCTCTTTGTCATTCCGTTTTGCCTTTAGCCCCAGACCTTGATCCGGGGGAAGGAGGGAATCCATCCCATCACTCCTCTTCGTTTGCTGATTCGGGTTCTTCAAACTTCTCTTTCTTGGGATCATTTTTGACCAAGTAAAACTCAACTGCGACCAAAATTCCAAGCATCAACACTCCATTTATAAGGCTTCCAAGTCCTAAAACTCTTAGCATCAAAAAGAAAGTTACTCCTCCAGCCCAACGCAAAGCTTTTCTGGCTGATAAAAACAGTACCGAAAATAGCAAAAACAAAGCTCCAAACACCAAAATTAGCATTGGGAGATATATCCCAGGTACAATAAAGTTTTTTACATTCTCCGGGTCTACTTTCCATATTACCCATCCAACCGCTAGCCAGTTAAGCACCAAAAACACTAGTAGTAGCCCATACCTCTTCTTCTGTCTCGGTTTTCTTTCCATTGCTCAATTAATTTAAACACACGCAGCACAGCAGTGCTAAGCCCCAAATCACATTTGGGAAAACATTCGTGTTTTCTTCTGTTTTGGTCTAAAATGAATTTATGTCTTCAGATACTATAGTTATTTTGGCTTTTCTTTCACTCGGTCTTTTTCTTCTTTATTTTGTTCTCAAACAAAAACTCGAAAAGCCAACTACGGACCCCCTCCTTACCAAGTGGCTCGGCTCGCTTCAGCAATCTTTTGATATCAACAACAAAAATACCACTCAATCCCTCCAACAAAACTATCGCGAGCTTTTTTCTCGCCTAGAACAGGCTACTACTATTATGAGCGAGCTCAAAAGAGAGGCGGGGGCCTTCGGCGAAGTAAGTCGCTCCATGAAAGACCTCCACGAATACCTAAAATCCCCAAAACTACGTGGCAATATTGGAGAACAGGTGCTCTATGATCTTGTTTCTCAAATGTTTCCCAAAACTGGTTTTCTTTCCCAACATCATTTTTCTTCTGGCAGTATCATTGACCTTTGTATCAAAACCCAAGGTGGGCTTCTGCCCATAGACTCCAAGTTCCCCATGGAAAACTTCCAGAAAATTTATACCTCAGAAACTACGAGTGAAAAAAATACTTACAAATCCCAATTCATTCGTGATGTCAAAAAACACCTCAAAGACATTGGCACTAAATATATTTTGCCTCAGGAGGGCACTCTCGATTTTGCTCTCATGTATCTCCCTTCTGAAACCATTTACTACGAAGTCGTCACTAACACCGAAATCATGGATCTTGGCAAAGACCTTCGTGTCTATCCCGTTTCTCCCACCACTCTCTACGCCAGTCTCCAAACGATTCTCCTTTCTCTCGAGAGTCAAAAAATAGCTGGCAAAACCACCGAAGTTTTTACTCTCCTCAAAGCCATCCAAAAGGACTACGATCAGCTCAACGAGAACTTTCTTCTCTTGGGCAAACACCTTACCAACGCCTACAATACTCTCAACACCACCTCCCAAACCATGAATCAAATCGGCAATAAGCTCAGCTCTACCAAAGACCTCAAAACCTCCCTCCTCCCCGACAAATCAAAAGATATAGAATAACCCATGTCTCCATTTGACAATGCCTATCAAAAACTAAACAACAATCAAAAAATTGCTGTTGATACCGTTGATGGACCCGTCCTTGTCCTCGCCGGCCCTGGTACCGGCAAAACTCAAGTCCTTACTGTTCGCATCGCTAACATCCTCAAACAAACCGACACCGACCCCAGCTCTATCCTCGCCCTAACTTTTACCGAGGCGGCAACCAGAGAAATGCGCGAGAGGTTAATAAAGTTGATTGGTAAAGACGGTTACTATGTTCAAGTTACCACCTTCCATGGTTTTTGTGCCGACGTCATTGCTAGTAACCCAGATCGCTTTAGCAAGCCCGCCGGTATGCAAAACGTTACCGACTTAGAAAAAATTCAAATAATTAAAGAAATTTTAGAAGAGGGAAGTTACGAATATTTAAAACCCCTTAACGATCCCCTCTATTACACCCCATACATTATTGGTGCTCTCTCCACCCTTAAACGCGAAGGTTTTCCGGTTCACCATTTTACTGAGCTAGTCTCTATTCTCAAAGACGAATTTGAAATCCAAAAAAATGACTTAAACAAAACTACTTTCACCGAGCGCCAAAAACAAGTTAATAAAAATTTAGACCTCTTGGATATCTATGAAAAGTACCAAACAAAACTAACTGAGCTAGGAAGGTTTGATTTCGACGACATGATTAACTGGGTGGTAGAAAGTTTTGAGGCCGATAATGACTTTCTCTTAATTTACCAAGAAAAATTCCAGTATTTATTGGTCGATGAGTATCAAGATACTAATTCTGCCCAAAACCGACTTCTCTTTGCTCTCGCTAGTTTTTGGGGCGAAGATGCTAACGTTTTTGCTGTCGGCGACCCCAACCAAAGTATTTATCGCTTTCAAGGCGCTAGTAAAGAAAACTTAGAACAGTTCAAAAAAACCTTTCCTGGGTACACTAAAGTTGTTCTAGATCAAAACTACCGCTCTACCGACACTATCCTCAAACTAACCTCCGCTTTAATTAGCGAAGAACCTCTCAACCCAAATGTAAAATTAAAAGAGATAAAAATTAAAACTGCCAAGTTTACCTCACCCCTTTTTGAAGACGAATACTTGGTGGACACCATAGAGAAAAAAATTAAAGCTGGCGAAAACCCAAAGAATATTGCCGTTATTGTCAAAGAGAATAAGGATATCGAAAACTTGGTTAATCTTTTTAAGCAACGCAATCTTCCCTTTTGTCTGGAAGCAGGGACCAATATTCTTACCAGCCCCTTTGTTTTTCAATTCCTTAAACTCTTAAAAGTTATTGCCTCTCTTCAAGATAACTTGGACGATCTAGATCTCTTTACTGTTTTAAACTATCCTTATTTTCATCTCGACCCCTTATCAATACTCAGAACTTCCCGCGAGGCCTACACTCTCCGCCAAACTCTTACAGACACTATTATTCGTCATTGCGAGTCACGAAGTGCCGAAGCAATCTCCGACCCCAAGATAACCACAGTCTTCAACCAATTCATCACCTGGAACTCTCTCTCTTCCCAAAAATCCCTCCCCGAAATCTTCCAAATTATTTTTCAAGAATCTGACCTTCTCAATCACCTTCTCTCTCTTCCTCAATCTCTAGTTGAGCTCAACCGCTTTTCTACTCTATTTGACGACGCCAAAAATCAAGCCACGGCTTTCCCCAACTTAACCCTCAAAAAATATCTGCAAAACTTTCAGGTAATGCAAGACAACAATATTAAACTGGAAGAACAAGTTTTAGTTGGTACTGATAATGCAGTTACTCTCACTACTGCCCACAAAGCAAAGGGCTTGGAGTGGCAAACTGTTTTTATCTACCGTTTTGCTGATACTCACTGGGGCAATAAAATGCGCCGCGAAATGATAAAACTCCCCCCCGGCATTATTGTTTTTGAAAACACCGATAAAGAAGAGGATAAAAATTCAGAAGAACGTCGCCTCTTTTATGTTGCTCTAACCAGAGTCAAACAAGAACTAATTTTAACTGGGGCTACCGAGTACCCCAACTCCGCCAAAATGACCTACCCCTCCGTTTTTTTGGAAGACCTTCCCAAAGAATTCATTGAAGAAGTTGACACTGCGGTTTTAGAAAAAAACACCCAAGAAATTCTCGTCAACTTAATGACCCCGCCCCAAGCTGAGACTATAAGTAACGACGAAAAACAATATATAGGAGAACTGCTTAAAGACTTCAAGCTTTCTCCTACCGCCCTTAACACCTACTTAAGTTGTCATTATAAATTTAAGCTTGATAATCTCTATCGCATCCCCAGAGCCAAAGCCCCAGCCATGTGTTTTGGTACCGCAGTTCACTTTGCCCTGGACCAACTCGCCAAAAATTCCTTAACTAAACCCCAATTTTTATTTGAGTTTGAAAAAGCTCTCAAAAGAGAAATTCTCTCCCCAACAGATTACAAAGACCGACTTGCCCACGGCCAAAAAATTCTCGCTAATTACTACGATAGTTTTCAAAACGACACCAAAGAAATTCTTTTTACCGAAAAATCTTTTGGCACCTCTCTTACTTCGCAGATCCACTTAGGGGATATAGCTCTCACTGGCAAGGCCGATCGCATCGATCTTCTCTCTCCGTCATCAAAAGAAGTTAAATTTATCGACTACAAAACCGGCAAGCCAAAAACAAGAAACGAAATTGAAGGTCTGACTCAAAACAGTAATGGCGACTACAAGCGTCAACTCGTCTTCTACAAACTCCTCTCCGAACTAGATAAATCTTTCTCTTACACGGTTACAGAAACAGAAATCAACTTTGTGGAGCCAAACGAAAAAAGGGATTTCCGCCGCGAATCCTTCTCTATTACCACCGAAGAAACTGAAGACCTCAAAACCCTCATCCAAGATTCTGTCGCCTCCATCCGCAAATTAGATTTCTCCCGCACCACCGACACGGATATTTGTAGCACCTGCCCCTTCCTCTCTCACTGCTGGCCAGAAAAATAACCATACATCATTGCTATAATTTATTTAGTATGGAAATAATCATCCATGAAAAACTCGAAGAATTCATTGACGGACTTCCCGAAGCAGCCAAGGCTAGATTGATCCACACAATTGATCTTCTTGAAACATTAGGAAACAAAATAGGAATGCCACATTCCAAGAAGGTTACAAATAAGCTCTTTGAGCTCAGAATTCTGGGGACTTCCAATATCCGTATCTTCTACGCTTATCAAAACAGCAAAGCTCATCTTGTCCATGGTTTTATCAAGAAAAGCCAAAAAACACCAAAAAATGAAATTGACACCGCCCTTAAAAGACTGTAAACTTGAAATAATATAACGTTTGTGTTATATTTCACCCTTGGAACTTGTTATCAATGAATTCGAATATATATGAAAAACTTCCAACAGCTCAAAGCTAAACTCCTCAAAAATGACCTAGTCAAGTTGGAATACGACAAACTCAAGCCAGAGTACGAACTTCTTCGCAAATTGATTCAAAAAAGGCTCAAAAAGGGCATGACTCAATCAGATGTGGCTAAAAAAATAGGCACAAAACAGGAGGCAGTCTCTCGCTTAGAATCTGGTAGGTCCAGCTCGACCCTTAACCGCTATTCTCAGTATGCCGACGCAGTCGGTAGCAAAATCGAAATTAGCCTAAAATAATCCACCTCCTTCGAAGTCTCCCAAACATAAGACATCGCTACCTGCCAAAACTACCCCTGCCTCTCCCACTGTTACCCAGAGAATTAATTTTCTTTCTCCACCAACCTCTTCACGGCACTTATTGACAGACCTGTTTCTCCGATTGCCAGCGGTCTTCCATTTTCATCGGTATCTATTAAAAACCCAGCTCCAACAGAATTCTTTAGATTTGGGTATCTCTTTTTTTATGTATTCATACATTTTTGCCTCCGGCCCCACTGCCGAGAATCTCGTTCGCATAAGGTCGCCTCTAGCCCATTCAATCTCCATAGTGTTTTCGTCAACTTGGATGATCTGCATTGCGACTTGGTTGTTTGTTGGATTAATCAACTTTTTCTCCCCCTCTTCTTTTTCTCTAATCCCCTTAAAAACTTTAATATCTAACCTATCAACATCGGACGCTATTTCTATAGATTCAAATAATCCCTCCGCTCCATGCTCAAAAATAATTACCATCTCGTGCTTCCCGGAAGCTCTGTATTTTTTTATTAGTGAGTCAATTGATAATCGTACCAAACAAGGATGCTCCCTCTTTCTGGACAGCCCCGAACTGTAATGAGCATTAGCTTCGTTAAGAGAAATATCAAACGTTCCTGTAAGTGGGCCTCCCTTTTTGTAGTGTTCAGCACTCCACAAATATTTATATCCTTCTCTTTCTGAAAAAATCCCAATCGCTCTCAAAAAAAGTCCACTTACAATATTTTCATCAATGCCAATTAGTCTTTCCTTTAGCTGTTTACCAGAGCCGGCCGTTTCCTTCAATCTATCTAATGCCTCCCCAATTAATTCTGGTTCTTTTTCCTGTAACCATCTAGGATTATCTATCAATTCATCCAACAATTTACTCTCAAATTCATCCCAATCATCAATCTCTTTATAAAAATCGCCAAAATCTTTACCTAGTTCTCGTACATCAATATACGGCAACTTTTCATAACCATTGCCGTCATGTATTTCGTTATCCAGCATACGCCATCTTACCAAAAACTTGTCTCTCCACCACGTCGCGATCGCGGTGGGAAACCTAACTACTTACAAGTACAGTTCTCGCACTGACAGTTACTACCGCAACAAGTACAATTTCTCATTTTTCTCACCTTCCTTTCTCTTTACTAATTACTAATTGATGCAACACATCACAGCAATACGGTCCATTTTTCTGCAAAAGTATCATTCTCTTTTTCAATTTCTCCATTTGTTCAATTCTCTCCGTTAGCTTCTCAACATAGTCATCAATAATTTTTTGATTTCTCTCTGCTGTATGTTTACAGTTGCCATCACTGCAGCCAATCATCAGTTCTTTTATCTCTGGCAATCCCAAGCCTAACTCTCTTGCATCTTTTATTACCTTTATCTCCTCCAAATTTTCCTCCGTAAAATATCTATATCCATTTTCCTTTCTCTCTGCAGCTTTTATTACTCCTTTTTCTTCATAAAACCGGAGCGTTTTTGAATCTACTCCACTTAATCTTGCCACCTCACCAATACTGTATTTCTTCATTGCTGTTACTCTACACCTTCTAGTAACTGTAATGTCAAGCCTCAACTATTTTTTATCGGTAGTATAATTTCTATATGAAAACAAAACTGGCTCCCGCCTTAGCCGTTATTTCTCTCTCCGTTCTCCTTTCTGCTTGTGGTAAGCCTTCGATTCAAACTCCTGGCCAAGCTGATAACAAAGGTGAAACCAAAACCGAAAACTTTTCTCAAAAATCCACTCTCAAAAACCTCCTCGGAATGAGTAAAAACCTAACTTGTTCCTATGTTTTTGAAGATACTGAAAATAAATTCCAAGTCAAAGGTACCACTTACATTTCCGGCAAAAAATTTGCCCAAGAGGGTGAAACTACCGACCCAGCCGACAAAACCAAAACCATAAAAAGCTATATGCTTTCTGATGGTGATTATGTTTATACCTGGAGCCCGTCCCAAAAAGGCACTGGTATGAAAATAAAAATCGAAGAACCAAAAAACGAAGATATTGAAACCCCTAAAACCGACGTCGCTGGTGCCAAAGATAATATGGAAAAAGAATATGATATGGACTGCAAGCCATGGGTGGTGGATCAAACCAAGTTTACTTTACCGGCCGACATCAAGTTTACCGACTTTTCCGAAATGTTGAAGAACTTACCCAAAACGCCTTCCCTTCCCACCATACCAAATATGCCGGAGTAGGGGACTCATGGATGTTACGATCGAACAAAGTTGGAAAAATCTTTTAAGTGAAGAATTCGGAAAGCCATATTTTTTAGAGCTAACTAAGTTTGTCAAAGAAGAATACCAAAAGGGCAAAGTATTTCCACCAGGCAAGTACATTTTTAATGCTCTAGACAGTTTACCTGTCGACAATATTAAGGTTGTTATTTTGGGCCAAGATCCGTATCACGACGACGGACAAGCCCACGGCTTATCCTTCTCTGTTCCAGATGGTATCAAAGCCCCTCCCTCACTCCAGAACATCTACAAAGAGCTTTTTGCTGACCTAGGAATCAAAAAAACTGGGTCCGGCAATCTTACTTCTTGGGTCAACCAAGGAGTGCTCCTTTTAAATTCAACGCTCACTGTCCGTGCTCACTCAGCCGGCTCTCACCAAAACAAAGGTTGGGAAACTTTTACCGATGCAATTATTAAAAAGCTTTCCGAATCTAAAAAAAATCTCGTCTTTATCCTCTGGGGTAATTATGCCCAAAAAAAAGGAGCCTTCGTCAATTCTCAGAAGCATTTTGTCATTAAATCTCCTCACCCCTCTCCACTTTCTGCTTACAACGGCTTCTTCGGTAGCAAGCCTTTTAGCAAGGCAAACGGCTATCTTATTCGAAATAAATTAAATCCAATTTCCTGGTAAAAAAATCGCCTCAAGGAGGCGATTTTTTAAATAAGCCTGTTTATCTTATTATGGTTTTAGAGTGTGGTTCTTGATGGAGGAACCTTAACTCTTATTGGTGTAACGACCTTTTTTTGCATATCGTCTCCGGAGATCTCCTTTTCGTTAGGTGTTTCTCTTTCAACCATAACCGTTATTGGATTCATTTTTGTCGTCAATTTCAATATTTCGTTGCACTTTACTACAAGCAACCTTTGGATACTAGTAAAATTTTTCATTGACACTTTGTCCAAGACTACATCTCTTTCGACAATCTGATATTTTTCTTCGATTGTCTGCCTTGCCTGATTTTGCTTTTTGAGTTCCTCGGGGGCTACGGGAGGACTTTGTTGAACATTTTTAAGTGTTACGATATTTCTACAGGCCTCAGCCAAGGCTTTTACTTCGGCCGTTGTTGATCTGATGGGTGTTCTTTTGTAGTCAGGAATTCCCTTATCTACCACCATTGACTTTACCTCACCCTTATTAAATAGTCCGTCAAATGGCCAGAAGGCCTTTGCTGATGGCACCGCTATAAGCAATCCTGCAATTGTAACAGCGACCCCTGTAATCATGCTTTTTCTATTCATTTATTTTTTTTATTAACTTACTAATTTACTAATTTACTAATTTCACCTTTCTATTTTAATTTTTTTACTTGGAAATTTTGGGTTTTCCGGAATTCCAATGTACCCTCCTTTTTCAAATTCAAAATCTATTTTTGCCATGTACTGAAACACTTTGTTTTCAGCCTCAATGGTTTTTTGTCTTGCCAAAGAAGCATCATCCGCCAGCTTTTGAAGCTCAACAAGCTTCTCGTTCCGTGTTGGACTTGCAGGTGATTTTGCCCAAGAAAAAGTAGTTCTTTTGGCATCAATCATTTTGAAAATAACATTTTGCTTAGCAGCTGTGGTCCATTCTTCAATTTTCATTTGAGCTGAATAAATCTGAGTTAGGCGTTGTTTGTTAAGCTTGAGAATTTCGTCCAACTTTGCGTCTGTTAGTTTTTTACCCAGACTGTCTTTTCCTGTAGCAAGATATTTCGATGATGTGTTATAACGGTTGAACAAAGTGCTGGTACTGGTAACAGATGAATTTATTCCAGTAACGTATTTTGAAAGAGAAAAAGGAATAAGTCTCCCTGTTGTGTAATTTGGATTTGCTGATATCTTTTTTTGCTCCTCAAGCGAGATTCCTCCCGCCTCATCGGTAGACTCGCCCATCACCTCTCCCTTATTAAAAAGTCCATCAAATGGCCAGAAAGCTAATGCCGAAGAAGTAAAAAGCAACGATCCCATTACCATGGCGGTAACAAACCCAGTTGCTATTGTTTTTTTATTCATGCTCGTAAAACTTATTAATAAATCATTCTTGCACATCCAAAAAACAAAATCAACAAACCAGGCTCAAAGCCAGCGGTGAAAACATCCGGGGAACTCTAACTCACTCCCTCCAAATTTTTTTTTGAATTCCGTAAAGCCCAACCATCTTTTTTGAGGCCAGCGCTGGTCAAATATTCCTTCAAAATCATAAAAGCTCATACCTCTCCTTTTTGCCTCAAGAATACTTTCCCAAACCAATTTATAATGCGCTCCAGACTGTCTCCCTACTGCGGTCGTAAAAGTATGAAAATAATTGGCCGTATCCTTGGACTCTAGTATTAGTAGTCCCGAGTGGCAAACTCCATTTTTAAGGCAAAGCAAAAATCTCGCCCTGCTTTTCATCAGTCGTTTTATATTTTCTAATTCTGTAATGTTTAAAGTCCATATTTTTGCTGACTTTTTCCAATACTCCAAAAAAGTGTCTGGCTTTATCGTTTTTATTGTTACCTCTTTGTTTTTATTGATCAACCTCCTCGTGTTTTCCGACAAGTTTCTCCACAAAACATCTTCTTTTTTGGTGATATCGATAATAATTGTTTTTGTTGCCAAATAAGGAAAATTTGATCGTCTATATCCCGCCTCGCGATAATTCTTCGAACTCTCAATGCTTAGCGGTTCAATTATCGAACTAACTACCCAGTTTTTGTGTCTAATTTGAGCCAGTTCCTTCCAGTCAGGATCATATTTCGATCTTTGTAGTTTTAAAAAGTTTAATCCAAACATTCCTATGGAAAAAATAATTCCCTGCATTTTGTGTTTACCATCAGCAGAGGGAATGGTAAAAACTTTCCATCCTTTTGTCTCACAGTATTTTTTCCACAGATTGTTCTGCCTAAGGTCTTGCATTGCCATTATTTTTTTATCAGTCTGAGAACAATCCATCTCATCTTGTCTGCCACGTTATATATAAAGTAACCAAGCTTGTCGACAACCAAATCGTAAGTCCCCAAAAACTCCCTCAACTCTGCCCCATACCCTTGTTTGAACTTGTGAAATCCATACCACGCATCTTTTGGGTCTGGGTCCGGGCCCAAACTCCCCCACATGTCAAAAAAATCACATCCCATTTTTTTACCAAACCTAATCACTTCCCACATCATCAAATTGTTTGCCATTGCCTCTCTGTGCTTGTCTGCTGACGCGCCATATGGGTAGTATATTGCTTTGTTTAAAACAAAAACCATCCAAGCGGACAGAATATCACCTTGATACTTAGACACAAACAAATGGCCTTTACCAGATTTTGTCATCAAGTTAAACATTTTTTGATGATAACTTTTTGTATGTGCGTAAAAGCCTTGTCGGTCTGTCGTTTCTTTCATCAGTTCCCAATACCTTTCAAAAGCTTCTGGTGAATTATCTTCCCTTATCTCCACCCCTCTCTTTTCTGCTAATCGCAAATTATAGCGAGTCTTCTGATGCATACCAGCAAGCAATTCATTCTCTGACTTGGAAATATTGAGTACAAACGAGTACTTTGTAAAAAGTGGCTTTCCTGGGAAAAATTTTCCCCGTTCAAAAAAGGCTTTTTTTTCGATATCTATTTCGTTTGGTTCAAATTTAATCATGATTGCTCCCTTAATCCTTGCCTTTTTGTTCAAAAAGCCAACCACTTCTTCAGATGGTGCTACAGATTTCGGGCAGTATCCAATAAATTTATTTAAGCCAGGCAGTTTGTGCCAAGTAATCTGAAAAACATTTTTTATTTTCTTATTTTCAATCTCCAAATACCTCGATACATCTACCCCTGTACCCTTGCGAAACTCTCCCCACTCCCAAGACTGCAAAGGGTGTGTTGCCACCTTGTTTATTTTCTCTCTATCTTTTTCTGTTGCCTCTCTAATCACAGCTTATTTTACCAGTTATCTACATCATCAAAGTCGCTTTTTGTCTCTTTTTCTATTTCCCAATCCTGCACAATCCTCCTAGCACCATCTTCATTCTTGAGTTCTTGATGCCTTGAGTTCTTGATTCCTTGCTCCATTCTGCTCATGTACCTTTTTTCTAGTAGGTTTTCTTGTATCTCTCCTAAAAATCTTGAGGGAATAGTTCTCATTCTTCCGCCAAAAATAAGCCTAGATCTTGCAAAACTAAGAACAAGTCTCCTTTTTGCCCTAGTCATGGCGACATACATAAGCCTTCTTTCTTCTTCAATCTCATCTTTACTTCCCGATGAAATTGACCTGGAGTGTGGAAACATTCCCTCCTCCAGTCCAACCACAAAAACATTTTCAAACTCGAGTCCTTTTGCGGAATGTACCGTCATTAATGTTATCTTTGCGTTAGATTGAGATTTTTTTGTTTCGGCTTCTGCCAAGGCCGCACTTTCTAAAAACTCGGGCACCGTCTTATATAAAGATGCAACCGCCAGTAATTCATTAATATTTTCTATTTTGGCTGCCTCTTGCTCATCTCTCTCATCATACTTATCTAAATAATTTACGACGTTTATTATTTCATTTAGTAATATCCCCGGGTTCTCATCAAGCGTATTGTCTCCTCTTGACTCTAACCAGTCAAAAAACAATTTAGTCTTTCTCTTTCCGATTTTCTCAATTCTGTTTTTTGCCACCTCTTCTTCCTTGTTGTTTACTAATCGCAGGTAGGCAAACAAGTCTTTTATCTCGGCTCTGCCATAAAACCTCACTCCCCCTACCAATTTGTAAGCCACCCCTCTTCTGATTAACTCTTCTTCCAAAGCTCGAGACTGGGCGTTTGTTCTATACAGAATGGCCACTTCCTCCTCGGCTGTTATCGTTCTAGTTGCTTCGGTAATTACCATTTTTGCTTCCTCCACCTCATCCGATGTTTCAAACAGCTTTATTTTTTCGCCCGTATCCTGAGTCGATTCTAGTTTTATCACTGGATGTCCCGTATTGTTTTTCACCACACTGTACGCCGAATCTAATATTGACTGCGTGCTTCTATAGTTCTTTGGCAGCTCAACTTTCTTTATCTCCGGATACTCGGCCTCAAGCAGCAATAGATTTCTAAAATCTGCCCCTCGAAAAGAGTAAATTGCTTGCGAGGCGTCACCCACCACCGTTAAATTTTTATCGTCACCAGCAAGAAGTCTTGTCAGTTCAAACTGTACTTTGTTTGTATCCTGATACTCGTCGATCAATACCCAACTTATTCTCTTATTTACTATTTTTTTTACCTCCTCATTTTGCAGTACCTCTACCGCTTTTACCAGCAAATCGTCAAAATCCAAGGCTCTATTTTTGTTTAATTTGTTTTGGTACTCTCTCCATACTTTTACGACTTGTTTGTAAAAATAGTTCTCTGTACTTTTTTCTATTTCCCCAATTGTTTTAAAATCATTTTTTATTTTTCCAATTACCGCCAAAAACATCCCCGGTTTACTGTCTTTTGGATCCATCCCCAGTTCTTTAATGACACTCTTCATTAAAGCTTCACTGTCTTCACTATCAAAAATTACAAAATTTGGATTCAGGCCTTTTATATATCCAAACTCTCTCAAAATACGAACGCAAAAGGTATGAAATGTTCCTACAAAACCGAGCCTGGTCTCGGATCCAATCATTGTCTTTATTCTCTTTTTCATTTCTTCCGCCGCCTTGTTCGTAAATGTCATCAGGGCAATAGAGCTCGGATCAACACCTTCCTCTTTTATAAGTCTCACCACTCTATGAATTAGAACCTTTGTCTTTCCTGATCCCGCTCCAGCCAAAATCATCAACGGCCCATTTTTGTGGTTTACCGCCTCAGATTGTTCCTTGTTTAATTCTTCTTTCATCTCTCATTATTCTAACCTTATCTTGAGTTTTTGCGTTTTTGAGTTCTTGAGTTTTTAAAGTTATAATCATCATAGTGAAATACATCATCGGCAATTGGAAAAGCAATCAAAGTTTGACCCAATCTCTTATTTGGCTCGATGACTTGGCCACCCTCAAACCCAAGTTTAACGAACTCAAAAAAACCATTCTTTGTTTACCATTTACTGACATTGCCGCCTTTAATCAGCGCTTGTCCGAACTTGATCTCCCTATTGTTACCGCTTCTCAAAACGTTTCCCATCTTCCTCCAGGCAAACACACCGGTGAAATTAACGCCATGATGCTTTCTGAGCTTGTTTCGTACTGTCTTGTTGGACATTCTGAGCGCCGCAAAGAGTTTGCGGAAACCTCCTCCATGGTCGCTGAAAAATGCCATCTACTACTGGAAAACGCCATTACTCCCATCATTTGTCTCGACACTCCTTATCTCGACGAACAGATAAAAGAACTCTTTCAGCACGATATCGAAGTTTCTCGATGTCTTTTTGTTTTCGAGCCCCACTCTTCTATCGGTACTGGCAACCCACTAAGCCCCATAGAAGCCAACCATATTGCTCACCAAATTTCTTTTTTGGTTGATTACCAAGCACCTGTTCTTTATGGGGGATCAGTGTCTCCAGACATTGTTACCTCTTATCTCGACGAACCAGATATTAGTGGGGTTTTGGTTGGGACCGACAGTTTAAACCCTTCGCTTTTCTCCGAAATAATCAACCTCGTTTAAAAAAATGAAGAATGATAACCAAAAAATTTCCCGCTTCTTTCTCCATTCTATCTTTTTTGTACAAAAGTATTTCTTGTTTTTTGTTATTGGGTGTTTTTGTAGTTTGCTTTTTATCTTTGGCCAAAGAGGCCTCGTTTTTTTAAACCAATTCAAAGTCAAACCTGTCGATCTTTTGGGTTTTTTTGGCCACTCCAACGAAACCCTAAACGGACAAGCTGGAGTTACCAATTTTTTAGTTCTTGGTCTTCGTGGAGAAGGTCTCGATTCTCCAGATCTTACAGATAGCCTCGTTTTTATTAGTCTCAATCAAAATACTAAGCTAATTTCTCAGATAGGTATTCCCAGAGATCTTTGGGTTCCATCTCTTCAGGCCAAAATAAATACCGCCTACCACTATGGAGAAGAAGCCAGTTCTGGGGCTGGTATCCGGTTTGCCGAAGCAAGTATTCTCGAAACCCTTGGTCAGCCGGTAAACTATACCGTTATCGTAAACTTTAATCTTTTTAAACAAGTCATTGATTTGGTTGGTGGGGTTGATATAAACGTTTCTCCAGGTTTCGAAGACAAGGAATACCCTCTACCTGGAAAAGAAAAATCACAACCCGTGTCTAGCCGTTATGAAACCATTAGCTTTTCAGATGGTGCCAATCACCTTAATGGTGATACCGCCCTTAAGTTTGTTAGATCTCGTCATTCAGTGGGGGATGAAGGTACCGATTTTGCAAGATCGCGTCGTCAACAACAAATCATAGGTGCTTTAAAAGACAAAATATTCAATAAAGACTTTCTTCTAAATCAAGAAAAAATGACTAAGTTGGTTGACTTGATTCAAGACAATCTCATTACCAATTTACCCAGTAGCTTGTATCCAGTATTGGCTAGATTAGGTCTTGATCAAGCCGGAAAAAACATCAACACCATTCCTCTGAGTATTCTTCCGGACAGTGAAGGGGTCTCTATACTTTATAACCCTCCTGTCAATAAATTTAAAGGCGAGTGGGTTTTAATGCCCAAAGATAACAACTGGAAAGCTCTCAAGCAATACATCGACTCCCACCTCTACTCCACCTTAATCAAATAGCTTTCATTCATCTCCCAAACCATCTTACCCAAGGATCGAATTTTTGGGTGATTTATTAAATATTTGTCTTCCTCATCTGACCCTACAAATATCCAGCCAACACTATACTCTCTCATTATCTTTTTCGCTTCAGTTATGGTTTCTCCTTCATATATTTCTTTTACTTGTTTTTCTCTAACACCAACAGATTCATATCCGCCTCTCCACAGCCATTCGTGGACCCTCCAACCTTGTACTGTCGGCACCCCAGAATACACCGAAACGACATTCAGATCCGTGTAGCTATCACCAACTGCCTCCACCATGTTTTTGCCATCTCTCTTCTGTTTTAGATACTGAACAACTTCATATTTTTCTGGTGATTTATCTTTTAGCCACAGTTCTCCGTCTAGACCTCTTAATGTTGCAAAATTTTCAAAAAATGATGGAAAGGAAACCGTCGGGAAAATCATCAAACTTCCAAAGGTAAGCATCAAAATAAAAAGCAAGGTCGCTTTTAAAATAGAAAATTTCTTTTTTAATTCCTCTACTATTTTTCCTGTCGTAGCTCCAAAAATAATTCCAGTCATAATACAGGCTTGGTAAGTTAGTTTGAACATTGTATTTGCTCGTGGGTGGTCGGGGTAAATATCTTTTGCGTAAACAAGCTCGGGGATCAAGACAAGCAAAATTGTTGTGATGATAAGAGCCCTAACAAATACTGGGGCCTCAGATTTCTTTGCCACCATCCAGCCCAAAAAGCAAATCAACCAAGATGCACTCCACAAAACAGCTAGTTGCCAGATAGGGGATCTAAGGTTAACAAAAGCAATTCCACTCGATATTGGTTGAAATTTTAACCACCAAGGAATGGAAACCAACATCATGGTTCCAAAAACCAACATTGTTTTTTGGAGCCATTGCCCAATTTGATTTGGGTTTTTTACTACTGTCCAAAAAAGCCACACGGACATCAACAACCCATAAGTGGGGACATCCCAGGTATTTGTCATCATCATTATCGCAAACAAACCACCCAAAACAATTTTGTCCCAAACAGACTCTCTTTTTGTAAAAAGATAAAAAACAATCAAAAACATCAACGCTGTCGGTAAATCAAAAAGATGCCCGTGCAGATCCGAAACAACCAGGCTGTACCCAGGAAATTCGTGTATGGTGTTATGAATAAATCTTGTTGCGTCTGCATACCAATATCCACTCAAAGAACGATTTTTGAGGATGTACCACACGGTATGAGAATTTCCTCCAAAAACAACCATTAGTGCTCCCAGCAACGCTCCGACCATAGAACCTTTTCTGCTTAGGCCTTTACCTATAATGCTACTCACCAAAAACGCCAAACTAAGCGATTGTCCGGCAACAAAGCCCAACACCAAGTTATAACCAATTTCCGGGGCTACATTTAAGAATCTAATTAACACGCTCGCCCAATAATGGCCAAAGGAGTAATAATTTATATAATTTCCTGCTTGCCACATATCCATTGCCGGTAAAGTTGATGAATTTAAATATCGAACAATAAAACCATAATCCATAAACTTTTCCAAGCTATCAAGGTTCGGTAAAAATGCTCTCGCCAAACAAATCCCCGCAAAGCCAATTAAAAAAAGGTACTCTTCCAAAAAAATAAATTTAAGCGATTCCTTTTCTGGCAAAAGCCAGGTTAACCTCTGTTTTTTTATTAACAATATTCCTACCAAAAACACCATGAGAAGTGCTGTTAATATACCCAAGTTTGTATTTATTGGAACTCCTAGATGCGCTCCTTCCCACAATATCAAACTTATCGCCAAAAGCCCAAAAAAACGAGCAAGGGACCAGCCCTCGTCTGGTAGTGTTGCAAATATTTTTTTTACTATTGGCCAAAAGAGTAGCTGTAATAGCCACAAATATAGGTATGCTCCTAAGATAATAAAAATGGTTTGCGAAACTAAATAAGACATTTTTTAGCTACCTCTCTTCCTAGTTTAACGGCGTAATTAGTTCCTCTGTCAAAAGGGTAAACCATCCCCATGTTAGCGAACAAAAATTTTCCGTAATTCTTGGGCATTTTATTTAAACTCCTAGAGTAGTTTACTGGAAACACTGGCTGAGCAAAAGCTGATCGGTACAAATAACTCTTCTCAATCCAGTTTTTACTAAAACTAGGATTAATTTTCTTCAAGTATTTTGTATAAAGATCAAGCAGTTCTTCTTTGTTCATTTTTAACTGATCAGAATTTTCTTCAAAATAGTTACCCAAATAGACAATCATTTTGTTATTGTAATTTTTTTTGTCAATTAAGTTTGTGTGTTCCACCACCACCAAAAACGGCCAATTTTTCTCCAATATATTTAGCCAGTAAATATTCATTAAACTTGTCTTTAACTCCAAAATCAATGTTTGTGCCCACAAATAGTCAATCTTTGGCATAACATCTTTTCCAATTATGCTTTTTACTAGCGGTCCGGGTGCCGTAATAACTATTTTGTCGTACTTCTTTATATTTTTCTTTGTTGCTACAAGCTCGGTCTTAGTAAAAACTTTCCCTCCACCCTTTTCAACATATTCTCTCATTTTCTTTGCCAAATTCTCAAAGCCTCCTTCAAAATATCCCAAATTTTTTGTTCTTTTGGCCACTCGAGACCAAAACCAAGCCATGTTTACCGCCTCCATCTTTGATCCAAACTTTGCTTTTAACAGCTTTTCCCAAACAATCTGATAGCCTTCTTGACCAATTAATTGAGGTAGTATCTCCGCTACCTTGTATTTTTCTAAAAAAATACCGTTTGGAATAATTTTTAGCAGGGCTAGCCCAACCCCCATTCGCAGTCTCGCCCAAACCGAGATTTCTCCAAAGCGTAATACCGAAAGAGGGGAGTCTAACCTCAAAGTTTTTCCCTTAATAAAAGAAGAGGTCGTGGGCGAATAAAAAGTCGGAGGTAATCCAACTTTTTTTGCCATCATAATAATATCGCTATCGTTTGTAAAAATGTGGTGATAATACTTCTCCAATGACCACCTTTTGTCATTCAAACAAATACCAGCCGCCAACCCACCAACTTGATTGCTTTTCTCAAATACTTCTACCTTAACTCCTTTATCAATAAGATCCACGGCACACGACAATCCCGTAAAACCTCCACCTACTACTGCCACCCTCATTTTAGAGGGCGAGCAGAATTCCTACAATGGCTAGCAAGAGTCCTCCACCAAAGGCTGCGACTCCAGGGAAGTCCAAGATTCCTGTTTCAGGAAGAACCGTTGGCTGAACTCTTTGAACATATACCGTTGCTCTTCTTGTTGGGGCTTCTGTAACCACTCTTTCTACAGGACAGTTACAATTACTAGCTTCTACACATGCTGGTCTACGGCACTTACCGGTGTCAGTATCACAGCTAAGTCCAGAAACACATTCGTCGTCGCTTGTACAGCTATTGTTACAGCCGACAACGGTACTGATCGCTAGCTCTAAGCTGGCATCAATCTCCCCATCTGTTGGCATGTTTGTGTAAGAAAGAACACCTACGTTCTTAATTGTTTCTCCATTTGTAGCACTATCCGATACCTTAACTCTAAATTTGTAAGTGTCCGAGCCATCTGGTTCCACGTTCATTCCACTACAGGTAATTTTTCTGGTACTGGTTGTATATTTACAGCGAGATTCAGCATCTATCAAAGTTAATAGTTCTTGGTTATCTCCTTTTAGAGTGTCAGAAACTACCACATTTTCTGCTTTCCCAGTTCCGGAGTTCACTACCTCAAAAGCGTAAACAAAGATTTGATTTTTGGAAACAGTATCAATTTCATTTGTTAGTTTGTAACTACCAGCTGAATTAGAAGTTTCGTCCTTGTAAGCTTTTTTCTCCATGGACAAATCTGGTTCACCACATTCTTTTGTCCCGTCGACCTCTCTCTCTGTTCCACAGTTACTTGTTTGAGTTAGAGTTTCATCGCTACACACCGTGTTTGTTGCTGGCGTCCAGGTAGAAACCGTGCAACTACAGTCCTTTGTCCCGTCGACCTCTCTCGTTGTTCCACAATTGCTTGTCTGAGTTACTTTTTCTGTGGTACACGTTAGGGACGGGTCTGGAGTCCAGCTTGTCGCTGTACAGCTACAATCTTTGGTTCCCGTTGCTTGTCTTGTTGTTTTACAATTACTGGTTTGGGTAAAAGCAGTTCCAGCACAAATAGTCGTTACTGCGGGTGTCCAAGAGGAAACAGTGCATCCAGCTTGCTGATCTTTACTCTTTTTCTCCGTCGGTACTTGAACTGCGAAATAAACAGTATTTCCCTTTGAATCTTTTCCTGCATAGTATCCAGCTGGGGCATCTTTTGTATCATTCAATCCGGTTGCTGCGCCTGTATAAGGATCATTTTTTTGAGCCACCACCTTATCATATCCAGTTTTTGTATCTTCGAGTACAACGTGTCCATCTGCTGTTACTGCCTGCTCATCTTTCATTCCAGCGTAAGTACTTGGCTTAGTTTCTGTTTTATAAGTGGTCGTTCTCTCTTCATCCTTTTTTAAAGTAGAGTCAACCTTGTTGCCTGTTTTGTCTACGGCTTTAATAGGCGCTTTTGTTGGTGTGGTGTCGACATCTCTTGCGTATGGCTTACTTGCTGGATTGTTGAGTGTTGCTGCCTTATTTAACTTCTGAGTAAAGTAAAAAGCACCTCCGGCCGTCCCCACTACCAAAAATACCGCCAAAACAGCCCCAATGATTTTCCATTTATTACTTTTTTTCTTTGTCGGCCACTCTGTAGTAGGCGTTTGTGGTACTGATACGCTAGCACCAAGGGAACTTACTGGTTGGTTAGAAACATTTATGTCGTCCATTTATATTTAAATATATCTTATTTTCTAATGTCTAGTCAATAAACTTTATAAAGCTAGAAATAATCCAAGTATCGCCAGTAATAATCCGCCTCCCAAAACTGCCGTTTGAGGAGCATCAAAAATCCCGGTTTGAGGCAGCTGGTCAATTTCTTCAACGACCACTTCGTCGGCCAAAAGCTCTTCGGTAACTTTGATTGTTGGTGTTGTTAGTGAAGAATCGGGAAAATCTATAGCTGAATCTGTTGGGGCTACTGTTATCGTCGCTGTTGGCGCTTTTGTTGCCGTCGCTGTTGGCTTGGGTGTTATGCACGAACAGCTTGTATCTTTTGAACAGGTCGGTCTGCGGCATTTGTTGCTAAAAACATCACATGCCAAGCCAGCAATACACTCCGAGTCGCTGGTACAAAATTCGTTACAGCTTACTATCGAGCTTATCAAAACATCGGTCGAACTCTCTCTTATTTTATTGTTGTAGTTTACTTTTGCTGAGTTTCTGATTACTTTTCCATTTAAGGCCAGCTGATTCACCATTACTCTAAATTTGGGATTTACTACTCCTCTTGGCGCCAAGTTTTCAATTTCACAGGTTAGCTTTTTGCTTGGATAATCAAAGCTACAGTTATCCTCGCTATCTACAAAAGTTATCATGTTTTGATTTTGGCCAGTTAGGGTATCAGAAATCTTAAAGTTTTTTGCACTTCCCGTACCCGAATTTTTTACTTCCATGGTGTAAACAAAGTACTGATCTCGAGAAACCTTAGATGTTTTTTTCTCAATAAAATATACTCCTGGTTTATTTTTTGCGTTATCCTGATACGCTTTGGTGGTAATTGAAAGATCTGGTAAGCAGACTTTAGTTCCGTCTACTTCTCGGGTGTTTCCACAATTACTTGTTTGAGTCAAAGTTTTTTCGGCACAAGTGTTTGCTTTGGACGGAGTCCATGTCGTATCTACACAACAATCCTTGGTTCCAGACGTTTGTCTTGTTTTGCCACAATTACTTGTCTGAGTTACTTTTGCGGTTGTACACGTGAGTGAAGGATCCGGAGACCAGGTACTATCCACACAAGCCACCACACAAGCGCCATCTGTTTTTGTTCCACTGACCTCTCTCGTTGTTCCACAATTACTTGTCTGAGTTACTTTTGCGGTTGTACACGTGAGTGAAGGATCCGGAGACCAGGTACTATCCACACAAGCCACCACACAAGCGCCATCTGTTTTTGTTCCACTGACCTCTCTCGTTGTTCCACAATTACTTGTCTGAGTTACTTTTGCGGTTGTACACGTGAGTGAGGGGTCGGGATTCCACACATCTGCCACACAGCACTTGGTGAGATCCTTGGTCCATTTAGCATTAGGACTTGGGCAACAAAATTTCACCCCACCACACGATTCAATTCTTCCCGCTGAATTACACAAACTCGTCGCTGGTGAATTGTCCCCCTCAGGTGGAGTGCAGCTCTGTAACATATTTTTCGAATCCGGACACGCTTCTGCTTCGGGGCACTTATTGTTTGCGGCCATCGGTTTGCTTGTTGGTGCGTCAGGGGCAATTGAGTAAGGGTCGGCAACTTTTTTGGATACATAAAACGATGTTACCGAAGAAACCACTACCAATAAAAAAGATAACAAAAGGCCAATTAAACTTGGTTTTTTATTTATTGCCATTTTTTCTTCAGATAAGATCCAAGACCTAGTAATATTAAACCAGAAAATGCAATAGCCAGCGACTGCTCAAGTGTTCCCGTGTTGCTTAAGTTTTCCGACTGAGTCTCGGGCATTGTCATTGCTTCGGTCGGTTCGGGTGTTATTTCCACCGTAACCGTTGGCGTTGCTGAGGGGGTTGCTGTAAAAGCAGGCAATCCGCTTACATCACCAATCGACAAAACATTAAAAGTTCGAGAAACTTGTTGGGCTTTATTTGTCGCATCTAAGTACTCAACCTTCAAGGTGTTAAGACCAGAAGGCAATGGCGACTCCGGAGACCAAACCCATTCATTGGCTTCATTTTTGGTTATTCCATTTGATACCAAGTCTCCAATTTTTAATACCAACCCTGATCCAGTTGCCAGCTTAACTTTAAATTCTGGTGTTGCTGTTGCTATTAGTTCTCCTTCTATAGCTGGATTTAAAAAAGTTACAACTCCACTCGTATCAGTAGGTATTTCCCCCAATGGTTGCGATTCTTCCAATGCAAAACCACTTCCTCGATTTTCGTTTCCTGTGGTCAAGTCCGATATTACCGCCTCAGTATCTACAAAACTTTGATTTTTGCCCATTAAAATATCCGGTACCGGCTTTGCCTTTTCGGTATTTGTAATTGCTGTTGCCGAACCCGAAGTCCCTGCCGAAACAAAAATTGACAATAAGGTATTTGCTGGGTCAACGTTTAAAACTTTTCCGTCCTTCATTCTAGCCGTAGATAAATTTAGTCTCCAGGCGCCGTCATTTTTTGTAATTGCCGACAGTGTCTCGGCTCCGTCAATATCAACAAAAACAATTGCACCATTTACCGGTGAACTGTCAGTGTTTATTATTTTTCCCGATATCACATTTTCTGCTGGTGAAGTAGTCGCTGCCAAAGTTCTGACCTGATAAGGTTTCCCTGTGTCATTATATATTTGCGAACCTGAACCAATTAAAAAATAGTAGGTTTTATTTGCCCCCAGACCTGAAACATTTACGTAGTGGTTTGTGTAGCTTTGAGAGGTACCTGATATTTGATCTCTGACATCTCCAGCTGGTGTGTTTACTTTTGCCACATCCTCTGAATATTTTATGTATCCCGTCATCGGAATATCCGTCGACCAGCTGATACTAAACCCTCCAGCTCCTCTGTTTGAAATCTTTATATTTTTTGGGCTTTCTGTGGGGCCAGCTTTGGACTGAAAACTAGTTCTAGAATTAACCAAAATTACTCCCGCCACAAGTCCCGCAATCAATATCAAAAGACCTACTGCTGTAGGTATTCTTTTGTTCATGATTCCTCGTTGATTCATTTTTAGTTTGTATTTGTTGGTACTGCTGCAGAAGTCGCCACTGGCTCCTGAGCTATTGTTGGTGTTACTTCTGGAGTTATTATGATTGAAGTTCTAAACATTTCATCTCGAGAAATTATTTTTCTTTTTGATAAATTTTCAATAACTTTTGTTTCAATTTTTCCGTCCAGTGGTTTAACCAGTTCTCTCTGGGCGGCTGGAAGTTGGTTCTTTGTCGCTTCATCAATTACTTGAAAAGCAAAACCACCTCCCACAATTAAAAGTCCCATCACACCTACTAATAATACATAAACTGATATCGTCTTTCTAGGCTTCATTTTTTTTGATAATAAACATAAAAATTAACCTGACCATTAGCCTTTAGTCTTTCGGTTCCCTTTGAACCACCACTATCTTTAATAAGATTAACATTTTTAATTACTGCCAAACGATCTACATTTTCCAAATCAACCAAAAAACTTCTTATTTCTTGTGGTTTTCCTAATATCTGAAAATCAATAGGAATTGTCATTAAACCTTGTGAATCGACCTTGATTAGTTTTGTTGACCAGTCTCCAGCTCCTTTACCTTCTCCGACAAGGTTCGTTCCTTGAATCGAAATTGCTTCTACTTCAACTGAATTCTTTTTGGCCAAAACCTCAAATCTTCCTATTAATTCTAGATACGAAAATTTTTCTGGAACTGCGGTCTCAAACAAAGAAAGAGATGTCCCGTTTGCGTCGATTTGTTCTTGGGCACTAAATAACTGCCCAATTTTTTTATCTGCCTTTAGGCTGACACTTTCTTTATCTGTAATTTTTTTTTGCAACACCGCTAAGTTTGTTAAGGTTGGTCGTATCGCTACAAAAATAAGTATCGCAATCATAAAAACCGAAAAAATTACTTCCAAGGAAGCCTTTACCTCCGCCCTTTGATAAATTGCACCAATTTGGTGATAATAACGGGAGTATCTCTCGTTGTTTATTAAACTCGCCATTATTTATAGTTTGCCTGAATAGTAAACATAACTGATTTTGAGTTTTGGTCAAAGGTGGTGTCCTTAATGTTCATGTAGGACAAGCTTTCCATTATTTTCATGTTGCGCAGTAACTGCGCAAACCCGAGCTCTGTCTCCGACTTTCCAGAAAGTCTCATGGTGTTTTGATCAAAGTATATTTTTTCTAGCTTAACTCCTGTAGGGATTGTTTTTGCTATCTCCTCGTACTTTTGTGAAAACTTTATGTTTTTATTTAAATAATCGTTGACTGGAGCCTGCTTTGCCAAAATGGTTCGCATTTGAGCTTCAACATCGGCGAACGACTCAATTTGTGCTGTTTTTTGATCGAGGATTTCTGTTAAATCGTTTAGCTTCTTGTCAAAATAAAATCTCGACCCAAACGCCAGCAATACTACAAACTCCGTCAAAACCACCAAAACTCTTCCGGAAGACATTGCCCACGATAAAAATTTTCCCAAAGGTGAGAATTCAAAACTGTCTTTTGGCAACAAATTTATCTTCAAAAAAGTCCTAATATCAGCCACAAATTCAGTATAGCAGAGCTATCAAAAATTTATTTTGCGGAAACAATCTTTTTGGAAAGTCGAGATTTAATTCTGTCAGCTTTTCGGGTTTTAATTACTCCGCGCTTGGCGGCTTTGTCTACAGCAGAAAATGCCTTACTTAAAGACTCTAATGTCAAAAGCGACTTAAAGCCGTCGATTGCCGACTTGGCCTTGGTTTTTGTGGCTCTGTTAAAGCCAGCCTTTTTCTTATCTGATCTTAATTTTTTTATTGCGGACTTGATTAATGGCATATGTGAGCACTATTTTATCATGATTTGCCCCGACAACAAGCTAGCTTATCGCCTGCCGCTGAATTAAAATTGCTTGTGGTCCAAAAAATTATCAACAAGTCCCAAGAGTTTTTAAACAAAAAGAATTCCAGTATTCTTTCTGCTGCCGCCATCATTGCTATCTCTTTTTTGGGCTCTGCCCTTCTCGGTCTCGTCAGAAATCGTCTTTTAGCGTCGCATTTTTTTGGAGGACAAGAGGGAATTTTGGACGTCTACTTTGCCGCCTTTGTGATCCCTGACACTCTTTTTCAGCTTTTGGTCGTTGGGGCAATTTCTGCTTCTTTTATCCCTGTGTATCAAGAATATTTTGAAAAATCCACCGAAGAATCAAACTGGCTTGCCAGATCAGTGCTCAGCCTTATTTGCTACGCCATTATCTTGGCCAGCTTAGTCATTTCCATTTTTGCCGTCCCAATCTCTGAAGCCATTACTCACTTTACTCCCGAAAAGGTTCAAATAATGGCCAACCTGATCAGAATTATGTCTCTTGCTGAAATTATTTTTTCCGTTTCCGCCGTTTTTACTGGTGTTCTTCAATCTCAGCAAATATTCCTCATGCCTGCTATCGCCCCTCTCCTTTATAACTTAGGCACTATTATTGGCGTTCTCCTTCTTTCCTCTCGTCTCGGTATTTACTCCGCCGCTGTAGGCGTAGTTTTTGGCTCAATTCTCCACGCCTTGGTTCAACTGCCATCCGTAATTAAACTAGGCTTTAAGCCAAAGCTCATTTTTAAAAACTTTCATCCCGGCGTTTTTCAAATTGCCCGCCTAATGCCCGGGAGAACTTTTTCTCTTGGACTAGATCAAGTTCAGCGTTGGATCGCTGTCAACCTTACTTCTCTACTTGTTCCTGGCAGCTTATCTATCTTTACTTTTGCTCGCCAACTGTACATTCTCCCCATTTCTCTTTTTGGTGTTTCCTTAAGCCAGGCTACCTTTCCCGTTCTTTCTAAAGATGCCCTTCTCGAGGATAAAACTCAGTTTAAAAACACTCTCACCAAATCCATTCTTCAAATCTTTTTCTTTTCCTTGCCGGCAAGTGTTTTAATTTTGGTTCTCCGCATCCCTCTTGTCCGTATTGCTTTTGGGGCCAAATCTTTTCCTTGGGACGCTACTCTCGATACCGGAAGATCACTAGCCGTCCTCTCCCTCTCTATTGCGCCCTTGGCCGTCAGTCATACCCTAACCAGAGCTCTTCACGCCCTCAAAGACACCAAAACCCCCCTTGTTAGTGGCCTCATATCTGTAATTTCCTATTCCTTCTTTGCCTTTTTGTTCACTCGTTACTACGGGTGGGGAATTACTGGTCTTTGTTTGGCTCTTTCTCTGGGTAATTTTTTAGACTTTTCGCTAATTTATCTTTTTCTTGTCAAAAAAGTTGGCCAACTCCCTGTCTTGTTTAAGTTTTTTAAAATGTTTTTTGTTACTGTTCTTACTGGTTTTTCCCTTTGGCTCCCCATGCGCCTTTTGGATCAGTTCGTCTTTGATACTACCAAAACCTTGCCCTTAATTGCTCTAACTCTCATCGTTACCGCCGTAGGTTTTTGTGTTTATCTTTTCTTTTGTTGGCTGTTTAAGGTTGAGGAACTATCTGAATTTGTCAGTATCGTTCACAAACTGGGTAATTGGCGTAAAATACTAGCCAGCAGCGACGAGGTTCTCGAAACCACTGCCTCCAACACTTAAGTATGTCCACCAAAATCAGAAATTTTTCTATCATTGCTCACATTGACGCGGGCAAGTCTACTCTGGCCGATCGAATGCTTGAAATTACAGGCACCGTAGAGCTAGGTAAAAACGAACCCCAACAGTTGGACAGTAATCCCATAGAGCGAGAAAGGGGTATCACTATCAAGTTGGCACCTGTTTCTATGAACTACGAGGGTTACAACCTCAACTTAATCGATACTCCTGGCCATGTTGACTTTAACTACGAGGTTGAAAGAGCTCTCCAGGCTTGTGAGGGTGCCGTTCTTCTTATAGATGCTACTAAGGGTGTTCAAGCTCAAACTGTTGCCAATCTTAGGCTTGCCAAAAACCTCGGACTAAAAATTATTCCTGTTATTAACAAAATCGATGCGCCTCTTTCCGACGTCCAAGCAAGCGCTCGTCAAATTAAGCAACTTCTTAATATTCAAGAGGAACCACTTCATATTTCCGCCAAAACAGGTGAAGGTGTCACAGAGCTTCTCCAAAAAATCATTTCCGACATCCCCTCCCCGAACGCAAGCGGTATCCCACCTCGTCATTCCGGGCTTGTCCCGGAATCCATAAATAATACTTTCCAAGCCCTAGTCTTCAACTCCATCTATGATCAACATTTAGGCGTCATCGCTTTTGTAAAAATAATTTCTGGTGAAATTAAAAAAAATGACAAACTAGAATTTCTCAACTCCGGCCAAGTTTTAAACTGCTCCGAGATTGGTATTTTTTCACCAAGTCGGATCGAAACAAAAATTTTAACTTCTGGGACTGTTGGCTATATCGTTACTGGCCTAAAAGATATTCGACGCATTCTGGTAGGGGACACTCTCTGTCTAAATTCTCAAAGCCATAATATTTCACCACTTCCTGGTTTCAGAAAAATTCACCCCAACGTCTATCTCGATTTTTATCCCGCCGACGGTACCCAGTACCGAGACTTGGTTGACGCTCTCGAAAAACTAAAACTAAATGATTCCTCGCTTACCACTCAAGGTATTAACTCGCCAATTTTGGGACAAGGCGTAAAAGTTGGTTTTTTGGGAATGCTTCACGCTGAAGTGGTTGGCGAAAGACTTGAAAGAGAATTTAATCTTCCTGTTATTACCGTTTCTCCCTCTGTCGAGTACAAAGTTGTTTTGCGAAACGGCGAAGAAAAAATCTTTAGTTCGCCCGCCGATTTTCCCGATCCTGCTGTCATCGCCAAAAGTTACGAGCCTCTTGCTGCCGTCAATATAGTCACTACATCTACATATGTCGGTGCCATTATGGAACTTTGTCAGGATCTTCGCGGTAGTTTAATTAATGTTTCTTACCTCGACGAACTTGTTGAAATAGAATATTTTTTACCTTTAATTGAGGTTATAACCGCTCTTCATGACTCTCTCAAAAGTGTTTCTTCCGGCTTTGCTTCTATGGACTACGAGCTGGCTGGCTGGCAAGACGCCGAACTGGTTAAACTGGATGTTCTGTTGAATCATGAGAGTTTTACGCCAATGAGTAGTATCACTGTTCGCGAAAAAGCTCACCAAAAAGGTAAAAAAATCGCCGAAAAACTCAAAGAAGCTATCCCCAGACAGCAATTCGAAATTCCTATCCAGGTCGCTATTGGTGGCCAGGTGATAGCCAGAGAAACCATCAAGGCTTATCGCAAGGATGTCGATGCCAAGCTCCACGGGGGAGACTTTACCCGCAACCTCAAACTTCTCAACAAGCAAAAAAAAGGAAAGGCTCGGATGAAGCAGTTTGGCCGTGTTGCTGTTCCCCAAGAAGCTTTCCTCGCTATCGCCAAGGCCTAGCCTGTGATATAATATCCCATAACTCAAATCCCCAGGTTCTTTTAAAGGAGACAAAATGACAGATAGAGAAAAACTGGCACAAATATTGCACACGTGCTTTTGCCCTTACCGTGGTCGCGAAGGTTGTGATTTTTGGTACGAAACAAATGAATGGAAACAAGAAAACAACAAACACGCCGAGGAATATCGAGCTATGGCAGATCATCTATTGCGCGAAATGGGCGATTATGAAAGAGTTTTAATAATACTTGGCTTAAGTGTAATAAATGGTTGCTAGAATTTGACCTTTTTCCCATTGAATCAAT
>CAZPFY010000006.1:0-39295 GCA_964586045.1 uncultured Pseudomonadales bacterium
CAATAAAAGAACTCAAGGAATCAACGCCAACAGCTTCGCAGTTAGGCGGGCAGGCAAAAACTCAAAGTAAGGTGATACTTATGGACACGAAGGGGGAAATGTATGGACAGAAGAAAGCTGAAACTTTGGTAAAAGAAGAGCACATTATTTTAATTGCCCCACATTTTGAAGGGATTGACCACCGAGTACATGAGAATATTGTCGATGAAGTAATTTGTATTGGCCCTTACGTTCTTAGTGGCGGCGAATTACCAGTGATGGTCGTAGTTGATAGTATAGTGAGACTCATTCCTGGGGCGCTAGGAAACCAAGAATCACTAAAAGAAGAATCTTTTAACGATGGAGAAACTAGAGAGTACCCGCAGTACACTAGGCCGGCAGAATATAACGGCTGGAAAGTGCCAGAAATTTTACTTTCAGGAGATCATAAAAAAATTAACGAGTGGCGGCGAAATAAATAAGGCGTTTGGGAATAAGGTATTATTTGATGGATTCCGGGTCAAGCCCGGAATGACAGATGTTGCAAAAAAGTGGCCGCAATGACGGGAACTTAGGCAAAATGGTTTTTCTGTCTTTCTTTTCTTACTTCCTGATCATGATTGTCCCTTGTTGTGTCAACGACGAATTTTAAAAATCCTTCTTGATCTATTTTGTCTAAATCAAAAATTCCAGTTGCTAACAAAGAGTAAGCTTCATCAGCAAGATAAATTTCTTTATCTGCTATGTTTTTTAATCTTTGTTTAAGACCTTCACGGGCAATTCGAACAATTTGGATATTGTCACGAAACCAAGATATACGGCCATTTCTGACACGTTCATCGTCGTTTGCATCAATTAAAGCTTGAGCTCTTTCTGCTGATGACATTTCTAACACATTAGTCTTTTGGTAAACCGAAGGGGATAAGGTAAATTATCGTTTCGGTGTCCGGAATAGTAATAATGTTTCTGATTATACTATCGTCAAAGCTAGAATTGGAAACAACCCCAATTTTTAGAGTTTCGGCTTGCAAATACAAATTTTGAGCGGCGTGCCCAGCTTCCAGATAGACTTCTTTGTCGTGAGGTATGCCACCAAAGGCATTGGCCATTTTGGTCATGTCTCCGGTAATGACCAAAATACCAGGGGCGTTTTTAAAAGAATTTTGATTGAGGCTTGCAAAAAAAGCTTTCCCAAAATCCCCTTCAGCAATTGGCTTTAGGGCGTGAACTGGAGTTCTATCTCCCGGAACATATAAGTAAAGGCCAGAGTTGAGTCCATCAATTTTGTTGGCGACCAAGTAAACGGAGAGTGGGTAAGTTGATTTGGCTGAAGGCGTGGTTCTCCCCCCCCATTCCGAGGTAACTCCCTGGGCGGCCCAAAGCAGTTGAGAAGCAACTTTTAGATCCATTTTTTCATCTAAAAAAGTTCTTTTTGTGCGGCGGGTTTTGAGGGTGGATTCTACAGAGATACTACTCTTAAGAGCAGGGGTGGGTAAAGAAATTTGGTTAGCAGGTTTTGTGGCAGCTGGATTAGCGATCGTTACTTCGGGAGCACTATTGTCTTTTTTTAATAAAAAAGTGACGGTTAATAAAACCACAAAAACGATGGTGGTAATAACCGGTATTAGCCACCTAACGTTATTGTTTTTTTTAGCCTGGGCAGGTTTTTTTTCCATCAGTTAAATGAAGCTGTTTATTTTTGCTTCTTTGCGAATATTGGTAAACATCTCTTGGGATTTTGTATAAAGCTCTTGTTGGTACAAACTATCCTTGATGGTGGCCGAAACCTCTTCTAATTTTTTACCTTCATAGCTAGACTTATTTTTTTCAAAAAAATCTTTTACAGCCTGATCGGTGATTTCGATTTTGGTTGAGGATTCAATTAGTTTTTTGAAACCCATGCTTTGCTTTATGGAGATCTTAGCTTTTTCGGGAGTTAAACCAAATTGTTCCAAGGCGGACTGAAAGGCATCTTCTGAGCCATATTGTTTGATCATTTTGTCCATTTCGACCTTTACTTCGTCATCAGTAACGACAATTTTATTTTTACTGATTTGATCACTAATTATTTTTTCGTTGACCATCTCTTCAAAAGTTTGCTTGCCATACTTTTCGACTAATTTTGCGTTAAGTTGGTATCTGGTAATGGGGTAATTGTTGACTGTCCCAGCTAAAATCAAATTACGGTATTTAAAGGCCAAAAGATAAGCAAGGGTACCAAACAGGGCAACAAGAACTAATTTGCTGACAAAAGAAAGGCTTTTTTTTGCATGAACGACGGTTCCGACAGATTCGGGCTCAGTTGATCTAAGAGGTTTAATTACCTTAACTATTTTTTTGGTTTTTGTATTTGCCATTTTGATTAATTATTAGTGAATAAGAATATGTTACCACAAGGCAGTTATTACTCTTCGGGCTGAAGATTGATTTTGTTACTTAGATCCGGCATTACAGGATCCGGCAAGTCGGCGCTAAAATTAAAGATTTCATCCTTGAGAGCATCAAACTCAGATTTTTGTTTTGTTTCGGTGCTGACTTGAGGTGTATCTAGATTTGGTGGTAAAAAAACTGGAGTATTGGAACTTTGAAAAAGAGATTTACCTGCACCGTAAAAAATTAAAAGAATAAAAAAGATACAGATTGAGACCAAAATCCATTTTATTTTTCGGATTTTATCCAAAAATGGCTGGAAGGTTTTGCCGCTTTTGAGATCAGCGATTAACTTTATGGCTTCGGGGTTGGTAATTTCAAATTTTGCCATAGTTTAAATCTAAGTCAATTAATTGTTCCACCCAATTTAGCTGGAGAGATCTAATTTCTGATAGTTGCTCCACTTTGGCACTAAAGAAGATTTCGCTTTCGGTATTTTCCATCCCCTCTTTGGAGATTAAATAGGTTGCCATAGAATCTATTTTTTCGTTAATTGAGACCAAGTTATTTTCTAAGGATTCTATTCTTTCTGTAACCCTAACAGAAACATTGTCCGAGACTTTGTTTTTAAAAAGATCAAGAGATTTTTGTTGCTCTACAGAGATGCTTTTTACCTTAGCAATTTTTTGGGCCACGATGCCCACCTTAATAGAAGTTTCGTGTTGTAAAAAAGAATTACTATATTCTTCATCAAAACTATTTAAATCCGCCAAGGTAACGATTGATAATCCTTTTGCGGCCTGGCCAAGAAAGTACTGTTGGGCGGCGAGTAAACCTTGGTTTACGGCTACCAGAGGAGCGTATTCTGCGTTATTTTGAGAAATTAGATATCTGACGTAAGACGTGAGACTAGCTTTGGTTAGCTCTCTAGTGTTTATGGTTTGCTTAGCTGTGAGAAGGGCTTTTTGCTGATTGTCTAACGTGGATGTTGCTAGATAATCTTTTTTAAACAAAGAAAACTCAACAAAATGTTCTCGATATTTGCTGTATTGGTACTCAAAATCAGAACGAGAGTCGGCAGAAACACTGGTTGCTAAAAAAAAGTAGACGGCAAATAAAAACAAAAAGCGCTTCATACCTTAAGGATACTAGATTAGTTTGCGCTGGGCAACTTTAAGCCATCAGCAATAAGCAGTTCAATTACGGTTTGCCAAGTAGAAAAATGAAGATCTTGTTCTTCCTCGGTGAGTTTGGTTTTTAGTCCGCCATAAACAGGATAACGAGTGGGATTGTTTTGAGTCTTTAAAAAGTCGATTACCGAACAAGACTGAACAGCGGAAGTGTCGGCACCAAGCTCGTCCAAGGTTCGCTTGATGAGTTCGTAGGGTGTGGTAGTGTCGGAACTGGCATGATAAATACCGTGAGCATCATTTTCAATAATTTTTTTGAGAGTTTCGTTTATTTCGGGGATGTAGGAAATTGAGACCTGTTGGTCATTAAAGAGAGGGTACATTTTGCCGTCGACGAATCGCTTTAGTGGTCCACGAAGGTAGTCCATTTTGGCGTCAAAACTGGCTCTGACAGGATAGATTATTCTTAAAACCGTACCGCCTCTTTCGGCTACTAACTTTTCGCCTCTATTTTTTGTCCAACCGTACCAGGTTAAATTTTCACTGGTTTCGGAAATTTTATCGTCTTCGGCGTAAGGTCCGGGTTGGGATAAATTGCCCGGAAAAACCATATCGGTGGAAATCTGAATAATATTTTTGGACTTAAAAATATTAAGAAGATTTTTTACGCCCTCAACGTTTATTTGCCAGGCCAAACCGCTTTCGTCTCCCTTTTGGAGCTCTGACGCATTTACATCGGTAAAGGCGGCGTAATTAATTATCCAATCAGGATTAAATTCGGTAACGGCTTTGAGGATGGTATCGGGCTTGGTAAGATCGAACTCGGGATAAACAGGGGCAAAAATTTGAAAATTGGGATTTTTCTCGATAAAAAGAGAACCAACTAAACCTTGGCCCCCAGTAACTAAAACTTTTATTTTGGACATAGATAGAAATGATTTTACATCAGTTCCGATTTGACAAAGTCAAAAGATACTTTTTTGGGATCGATACGGCATTCCTGAGTGTTTTCATCAGCAACAAAGAATTGATCTGTAAAGTAATTTAAGGTGACAAATTCATTGGTGGGATTTATAAAACCGTGAGCGACACCCGCAGGAAGATAAACCAGTTTATCCGAAGAAAGAATTATTTTAAATTTCTTTTGGTAGGTTGGGGATTTTGGCCTGTAATCAATTAGACCCAAAAGGATGGTGCCATTTGTGGTCCAGATTTCGTTTTGAATAGGATGAATATGCCAAAAACGTTTGGTTTTGGGGGCTAAGAAAGAGGTGTTAACCTGAATTGGTCTAAAATTTACTCCCAAATCCTTTAGGGCAATATTGTGGCCGTAAGTATCGAGACGCATGGTTTCTTTGAACCAGCCACCAAAATCATCAGCAAAAGTACTAACCTTAAGAATATGAACTCCGTCAATACCGCCCACTTTATCGTAGGTTTGGCGGAAGAGCTTGGCCTTGGGAGGCAGCTTTATGGATCCGTGCTTAATTTTCTTTAATCCCATAACTGCTCAATTATACCACCTATGAGGCTTTGTAAATAGACTCTGACTTATTTTTTATAGGCTCCCACCAGGCACGATTGGCTTGGTACCAGGTAATAGTTTGAGCCAGATACTCCTTGAAGCTTGCCTGAGGGCTCCAGCCAAGCTCAGAGCTTATTTTTGACCAATCTACGGCATAACGCCTATCGTGCCCAGGACGGTCAGTGACGTGCTCAATGGAGCTCTCGTTGCCACCCATTAGCCTTAAAACTTCCATAACTACGTCTAGGTTAGAAATATCCTCGGAAACGCCTCCCACAACGTAGGTTTCACCCACAGCCCCCTTGTTAAGCACCAAGTCGATGGCTCGACAATGATCCTCAACATAGAGCCAGTCCCGGACATAGAGCCCGTCGCCATAAAGTTTAACTTTTTGGCCCAAAATTAAGTTGGTTATCATTCTGGGTATAAATTTTTCTGGATCCTGATAAGGACCGAAGTTGTTACTACAATTAGTGATAGTTACAGGAAGACCGAAGGTGTGATAATAGGCACGAACAAGATGGTCAGAAGCCGCTTTTGAGGCAGAATAAGGACTTCGGGGATCATACTTGGTATTCTCAGAGAATTTATCTTTTGTGCTAAGAGGTAAGGCGCCAAAAACCTCATCGGTTGAGACGTGATGAAAATGCTTGATGTGATTAGCTTTTGCAGCATCGAGTAAAACCTGTGTGCCCAAAACGTTGGTTTTGATAAAAATTTGAGGGTCAAGGACAGAGCGGTCGACGTGCGATTCGGCGGCAAAGTGAACTATGGCGTCTACTTGAGAAACTAATTCGTTAACAACTTCGGGGTCAGTAATATCTCCTTGGACAAAAGAATAGTTGGGATTGTTTTTTAAATCATCTAACGAGCTCAAGTGCCCCGCGTAAGTAAGACTGTCGAGATTTATTATTTTGTCCAATGGATGATTTGCCACCCAGTAATGAATAAAGTTTGAGCCAATAAACCCCGCTCCCCCAGTAACTAAGATTTTCATAGTTAAAAAGAAATTTTACTTAATTCGCCAACTAGCAATTCACTGGTGTGCTCAGAACCATTTTGAGATATGTGGGAGTTTGGTCCAATAAGGCTACGCTCTATGGGCTTTCTTACTTTATCAATAATGACCGAGTCCATAACAACCGAGTCGCCAATTTTGCTGTTGATAATTAAACAGTTTGAGGCAATTGAAGTAAAAGCTCCAATACTACTATTAGTTATGGTAACGTTGTCTCCAATGTTTACTGGTCCTTTTATTTGGGAATCAGTGATTTTGCAATTTTCACCAATAGTAACCCGGCCATGAATTTTGACATCTTTGGACAAATCACTTTTGATATCTAGTTTTGTGTTGTGATCCAAGAGGTACAGATTGGCATCTAGCCAGTCGTCGATTTTACCTGGATCAAGCCAAGCACCTGTAATTTCTTTGGTGTCCACTTGGTAGTTGTGATCTAGTAACCACTGAAAGGCGGAAGCAATTTCGAGTTCCCCTCTGGCAGAAGGTTCGATTTTGTCGTCGCCCTTAAAGCAGTCATAAATTATATTGTCAAAAAAATAAATACCAGGTACAGCATAGTCGTGAGGCGGGTTCTCGGGTTTTTCGACGTATTTTACGAGCTGACCTTTTTCGTCAAAATATGGAACACCTAATCTGGTATTTTCGGAATGGTGAACAATTCCCACAAGACCTTTGGGTTTATTTTTTACAAAATGGTTATACAAGGGTTTAATACCATCGGTAAAAATGTTGTCACCCAGATGCATACAGAATGAATCACCATTTACAAACTGCTCACAAACCTGAAAGATGTTAGATAATCCCCCTCGAGGATTTTCTTGCAAAATATAGGTAAAGCTCACACCCCACTTAGAACCATCACCCAAAAAGTTTTTGATAATATCTAGTTGCCCAGGGTTATATGTCAAAGCAATCTCCTTAATACCAGTTTCGGCTAAGGTTTCAACCGGGTAGAGAATAAGTGGTTTGTTGGCAACGGGGATAAGATGTTTGTTGGCGGTGAAGGTAAGGGGGCGCATTCTAGTGCCCATTCCACCGGTGGGTATAATTGCTTTCATAAAGTTATATTATATGATAATTTAACAAAATACCGGTCACAAGAGCCCCAAAATGAGCAAACTACCCAAGATCCCGTAAAGTGCGTATTCCAAAATGACACTAAGGTCCAAGGTTTTTTCTTTGTAGTGATGAATATATCCCCAGACAACATACCAACCGCCAGCAAAAATGACCAAAGACTTTTGAACAACGGGGTTGCCATTAAAGAAAACCAAAAAAGCCAAGACCAGAGAAAGGACAATACAAAGGGCAATATATTGCAGAACGTGGCGAACTGACTTTTTCATAGAATAATACCTTGCTGAATGATAAAGATGGCGATAGCAACAAACCACATAAAGGTTAAGTGGGCCCAGGTTTTACCGGAGAGACGAATAAGGTTGTAACGGAGAACAAAAATCCAGTCCATACTTAGCGCAGCAAGAATAAGAATCACAAAACTCATGGACCAGATTTTGGAAAGGTTTAAGGGCGAGAGTCCCGAGCTGATATTTAATTCTTCATCTTCGGCGTAGACATCTTTTACACTAATGCTATCAGCGGCAATTTTACCGATATTTGCCTTGTTCTGAGTAGTACCAAACATTTGAACAACGATGGTAGTTTCGACTCCGTTTATGTATCCATCCTTTACAGCCACACCAATGTCTTTATAGCGTCCGTCCAAAAGATTTTGTTTGTGAGTAGGGGAAGCCATCCAAGCATTAACGACATCTCGGGGGTTACTAAAATCTCGGGCTAAATTTTCGCCGGCGTGCTGATACTTGTATCCGGCACTACTAACAAAATACCAAGGCTCGGTACCCTTGGGTGAAACATGAGCCCAGTAGTTGTTGGCAAACATGTCTCTGACTTTGGCTTCGGCGGCTGCGTTTAATAATGAATTTTCAGTAACAATACCGGCATTAACTTTTGCTCTTCGAGCATTGGTTAACTCAATGATTTTTTTGGTATCAATTTGACTCGCGTAGCCCAAAACCCCAGGTTTAAGACCAATAGTAATATCGATAAAGGAGCGACCCATCAAATAAAGCCCTAGTAAAATAAAAAGAGACTGGGTCCAAAGAATTTTGGCTTTGTGATTGTTGTGGCTATGCGGCAAAAATAAAATACGAAACGGATTGACCATATCTTTTTTCATTATGGCACAAATCAATATAGTTTTGGAATTTAGATATACTAGTTTTATGCTGGCCCGAACACATAGTCTATTTGCTTTTAGTTGTATGGTTGGCACTGTGGCGTATATGGGCACGAAAAATGTCTCAACAGCAACGACAGTTGCTTGCTTGTTTTTTAACACGATAGGGTCGCTACTGCCAGATATTGATCAGGCTTCAAACAGGCTTTGGGATTTATTACCCGCCGGAGAAACAATAGGAAAGGCACTGGGAGTATTTATGAAACACCGGGGCATATCTCACTCGCTTGTGGGAATATTTTTGGTTGATAAATTTAGTTTTTGGCTAGTAAGTAATTTGTTTAATGCGAATCTTGTAGATACCAAGCTGGTTTACTGGTCGCTAATGATTGGTTTTATCTCCCATATTTTGGCGGATAGCCTGACCGAAGAAGGAGTCCCACTTTTTTATCCACTCAAAAAGAACTTTGGAATACCGCCCATAAAACCATGGAGAATAAAAACAGGAGGCTGGTTTGAAAATCTAGTCGTGACTCCCCTACTTATCTTTTATCTTCTCTGGTTATTTGTAGTTTATTGGCCGGTGTTTGCACAGATGGCGTAGACGTTGAGGGTCCAGTCGGTAGCCCCAGAGCTTCGGTGAATTGTGGCTGTCCAGGCATTATCGGCAGATGGGTAACTGGAAAGCGGGTAGTAAAGAAGGGTAGAAGAGACAACCTGATAGCCGCCACCAATTACTTTTTTACCAGAAGAGCAAGAAGCGGTAATGGTTTGATCTGTGCTGGCAGACGAAGTGGCATTGAGAACTTTTTCCCAACCAGTAAAACCGCCAATGGGGGAAGCTTCTGAGGTTCCGGGATCGCCTTTTTCACCCTTCTCCCCCTGTATACCTGGCAAGCCTTGCAATCCCTGAATTCCTTGTTCTCCATGGGCCCCAGCATCTCCTTTGTCGCCCTTATCCCCTTTTGGCCCTTGAGGACCTTGAGGGCCGACCTGACCCTGACCACCAGCGCCAAGAGATACTTCTTTGTCCCACCTGTTGCAGTCTTTTTGTTTAAAAATGCTGCCAGCAACATAAAAGTTCCCATCAAAGCCAGAACAAAACTTAAGATCGGTGGGAAGGGTACTTTGAAAAAATACTTTAAGCTTATTGGGCCAATGAAACTCACTGGCACTTACCGAAACCGGAAACAAAAAGGCCAGACTAAGGATAGCAATTAACAGGGCAGAATTTTTCATAGAGAAAAATATTGTTAATACTTTTAGAATACTGCGGTTAAATAAATATTTCTAGTACTGACAAACTAGTCCTCTTCGGATTCGATTTTTTCGGTAGTTCCGTCTGGTCTGGTAAGGGTAATTGAAATTTTCATGTTTTTTACTCCCCTATCATAGCTTTCCCCATCTTCACTAGATTTTGATCCAAGAAGAATATTTTCTTTGGAATATTCTGATTGCCTGCTTAAGTCTACTCGACCGTAAAAACCTTTGGTGGCATTGTCTGTTTCATAAGTTGCCTCGTAGGAGCAGTGATAAAAATCTTCAATGTCGGTTAGGTAAAAGGAATAGTGATGGCGATCACCACTCAACCTTGTCCTAATCTTTGGACGCTTATGCTCGTCTTTGTGTTCATGCTTATCCTTTTTGTGATCCCTGCAAGACTCATTTCCATGGTGCTTTCGATCTTTATAATCTTGGTGGTCGTCGCAGTTATCGTCGTCCTCGTGATCATCATCATCTGTATTCCATTGCCCCGTGGAGAAGTTAGAGGCTAAACTTTTGCCAGATGAAAAATAGGCACTGGTGGCGGCTATCCTTGCGGACGAAAGAATAAGAGCTGCCAAAAACAACAAAGAAAGCATGGTAGTGGTTCCGGAAATTTTATTTTTTTCATGTTTTTTAATGGCTTCTTCCTCGATAACTTTTTTGATATTTAAAAGCTCGGAAATAATTATGTAGAGTGCAGGTAGAATAATGAGAAAAATAAAACCTATTGGTCGTCTGGTGAAGCTGTAGAGATGTCCTAATAAGGGAAAAGTAGCAATGACCTTGCCCTTAACTTGATTAGCTGGTATGAGGTCTATATCTGAGGACTGGTTGGCGTCGCCTTTGGTTTTGTAAAAAACACCTTTGTCGTTTGTTATAACTTCTGAGACCCTATGGGTAATGTTTAGATTAGAATCGAATTGGTTTGAGAAGTTTATAATATCGCCTTTGGTAATAGACTTTGTTTGAGTAACTATGACAATAGAGCCCACAGGCAGCTTGGGAACCATAGATCCAGAAGCAACTTGCTTGACGGCAATGCTTTTTAGAGGAGAGTAGGTAATAAAAATAGTTAGAAAGATAACCACTAAACATAAAGAGGTTAAAACAAAATCAAATATTTTTTTGCGGTTTTCATAAAGCTTAAACTTAAAAACTAGTCAAATATGGAACTGTTCCAGGAACAGGACCTTCGTTTTGAACAGCGTACATTAAGATTTTGGTGTCGGTATTGACCACGCCTTGTTTATCCATGGATGGATCTAGATAAAACTGGAGATCGAAGGCCTGCCAACCGGCAGAAATATTGGTTCCCAATTTTTTCCAATCAGTGGATAAATCCTTAACCCAACCTTCCCAAAGGACATTGGTTGTACCCGTTGCCAAAACTTTGATGTATAGTTTGTCAGCAAAGTAAGCATCGTCACCCGGAGCGGATGTACCACCAGCACCAATGTATAGATCGGCAGCAACATCACCTGTGTAATTGACGGCCACGTTACTAACTGTTGGAGCCCATTTACCAGGAACCAAACCAGTAACGGTTAGCTTGGCAATATTAAAGTTGCCCAAGGTTACTGTACCAGTGGAGAAAGTGTTTAGATCAGTTGCGGAACCTAGAACTTTACCTTGAGAAAAGTAAGCGTAGGTTGCACCAATAGCGCCAAAAAGAGTTAGGGAAACTAAAGCTAAACTTAGAATAATTTTTTTCATTTATTTTTCACCTACTTTCTATTTGTTAATTGTTATTATCTTATTAAAGCAGCATTTATGGCTAATTTAAAAGATATATACAAAATAGAATAAGAAAAATTATTCATTGATTGTCTACATAATACTCTCTATAAGTCAAATGTCAAACGGTTAGTCAAACTTTATACTCTCTTAGCAACTACCACCAATCTTTTTTGGTCCATAAAGCCGATACAGGTGTAGAGGGTGAGTCTCTCGTCCTTAGTGTCGGCCAAAATGGAAGTATCAAACTGATCTACTTGGGCAATGTAGGCGACGCTGTAAATAAAGGATTTACCTTTTGCGTCGGTCAGGACAATACTGTCCTTAATTTTTACTTGCTTTAAGTTGCCAAGCAAGTTCTTCCAGTTGTGGCCATAAAAAATTAAGTTTCCTGGTGTACCCATGCTTCCAGAATCTTTTAAAAAGCTGACACCAACTTGGGATGTGGGCCAGGTGCCGTCGTTTTTTAGAAGAGTAGGTTCGACTGGTAAGTTAAGGTTTAGAGAACTAATAGTTATTTTTGCAGGAAAACTAGAAATTACGGATTGAGAAATAGTTGTTGGGGTTTTGTAAAAACCAAGACGCTTAGATAGATCAAAGATGCCCTGGAGGATAAACAGTAGTCCGGTAATTAAAAATATTGTGGCGAGGATTTTTTTGAACATTTTCTTTTGCTTGAGATTGCTTCGGTTTGAGTACAAAACTCGCAATGACGATATTCTGTTATTTTTTGAGAAGGCGAGAGACAAGAACTAAGATAGAGCCGAGGACAAAATACGAGGCAATAGCAGGAAGAGTTCCGGTGGTAGCAAGGCCAAGTACCTGGCCAAAGCGGGTAGTGGAAGCACCTTGAACTTGACCGTCAGAGGAATTGCTCGAGGAACTATTGGAAGAAGAGCTAGAACTACTAGAGCCCCCTTGGCAAGAGTAATCTATATTTTGAGCCATGTAAGTAGCTTTTTCTAACCCCCACAAACTACCATCGGGAATTAAAATCCAGCCACTAGCTTTGAGCGAGCTTACTTCTTCCTCGGTCAGAGAGCTAGTTTTCCACCAATTGGTGTGAATACCACTACCATTTACAGTACAAAGACATTGAAGATAGTGTCCACCATCAAGAAGATAAACTTTATCTTCACCAGAGTAGCTTTCGGTGCGACCAGGGACACCATGAATTCCGGTGCTATATTGAACTATAGGTTCTTTATTTGGATTTAGACAACTGGGAAAGTTTGGGCCAGAAGTAGCGAAAGCAGAATTGGCTGATTGGAACCAGCAAAAGATAATTAAAACAGGAATAGCCAGACCAATGATTGTTTTTCTGTCCATTTTCATATTCAATTATTGAATATGCGTATTTTAGCCCAATACCAACAAAAATACAATTACTATATTGTGGATAACTATTTACCTGTCAAGAAGACCCGAAGAAATGAAAAAATTGATTGGGGCTCTAATTTTATGTTTATATCCGTTGCTATAGGTGCCCTGTATAGGTTGAAGCCCGAAGCGATGACGGTAAGAGAGCTATTTTCGATTATTGGAAAGCTAAAATAGCCCCTTTTATCGCTTATTATTGTCTCTTTGTCATCCTCTTGGACACTGGCTCTGCCTACTGGTAGATTGAACCAGGTAACCACTTGAGATCGAAACTGGGCGGGCAAAAAGTAACCACGAAGGACGTTGGCTGCTTGGCGTTCGGTGCCGTCGTCGTTCCATAGCTTGGTACTACCACCAAAGCTTGTCCAGTAGTTTAAAGCAATACAGCTTGGCTCTCTGGAGATTAGATCCAAAGCCTGGCCCACCCAAACCGCTTGCTCTCGCTCTGTCATATCCCCATGAATGTCGGGAATTGGAGCTCCAAACTCTCCCAGCACGATTCGTCCACCCGAGGACTTGGCTATTTCTTTGATATCGGAAACTAGTTTTTCGGGGGTAGCGACATAGTGGTCGATGACTACAAGACCGCCTAGCTTTTTGGTAGTTTCTTTGTCCATTACTAGTCGGGCCACATCGCCATTCATAGAATGAAGATTGGGTTGAATGTTTTTGCCAATTTTGCGAAAAGACTCACGAACTTTATCTGTTTCGGTTATCAAAAAACCTCTATATTCCTCTACCCCACCAACATGACGAGGATCTCCAGGGCCACCATTTTCGCATTCGGGACAGGAAGAAAAAAGATCGCCATCCTCAAAAAGGTCAGCGTTCTGGACAATAAAGTCACCAATCATTTGGGTATGAGTAGTTCTATCGATTGGTTTGTACTCAAACCAATTTTCCCAACCAGAAAAGTTACCCCTGAACCAGACTTTTAAATTATTTTCTCTGGCGGCAGTTACCCAGCGCCGCATAATGGGTAAAAATTCTTCGTCATAAGGTACACCGATAGCCACGTGAGTGGCCCCGGTACTGGCAATGGCATTTACTTGCTGATTGATAGTTTTATCAAAACTGGGATTGTTTAACTTTTCTCTGGCCAAGTCCCGGCTGTACTTCATAACATCGATAGACTGAAAGCTCCAAATTTTACTTTCGATATAGTTTGGAGAGGCACTAACCAAATAAAGATAGCGAAAAAAAACAGCCACAACAATGGCTATTGCTATCTGTAGTTTAGTTAGCTTTTTCACTTATGGTTATTATAACAAAGAGACCCATAGATAGCTATTTATCGGGATTTTTTGGCTAGATATTCGATTAATATTAGTTATCCGGAATTTCCGGATAACTGCCAATTGTGTTACGAGCTAAACCCGTCGAATTCGACGGGTATATAAAGGCAAATGATTCAAAATAAGTCGGTTCCATTTTGGAACATACTGACGTAAACATCATTTCGCTCATGTGAGCAAAATGATAAAAATATTGTTAAATCAACTGTTTCCAAAATGGAAACTGTTCAAAATTGCATATCGTGTAGTGAATATTGATTTCGGGTAATGTTTGGTGTTAAATAGAAGTATGGAAAAAGAACTTGTAAAATCGTCAAATTTTATTTTCTACACAACACCTAAAGGTGATGTAAAACTTGAGGTATTTTTGAAAGACGAAATGCTATGGCTTAGCCAGAAAATGATGGCTCAACTTTTTGATGTAGACGTTCGGACGATTAACGAGCACCTGCAAAATATTTTTCAATCTAAAGAACTTGAAGAAAATTCAGTTGTCCGGAAATTCCGGATAACTGCTGGCGATGGAAAGCAATATCTTACAAATTTTTACAACCTTGATGCTATTATTTCTGTCGGTTACAGAGTAAATTCACAAAGGGCCACACAGTTCAGAATTTGGGCAACACAGACACTCAAAGAATATATTATTAAAGGATTTGTAATGGATGACAATCGACTAAAACAAGGAAGTCAGTCATTTAGCAAGGATTACTTTGAGGAATTATTAGAAAGAGTTCGTTCTATACGAGCTAGCGAGAGAAGAATGTATTTAAAAATTACTGATATTTTTGCTGAATGCAGTATAGATTATGACCCACGTTCTCAAACAACTGTAGATTTTTTTGCAACAGTTCAAAATATGTTTCATTATGCAATAACTGGGCAAACTGCTGCCGAAATAATAGATGGAAAAGCTGACCGTCGTAAAGCCAACATGGGCCTTGCTACTTGGAAGAATTCCCCTGCCGGAAGGATATTGTCCACCGACGTTGTTGTTGCTAAAAACTACTTGTCAGAAGATAAAATTAAAAAACTTGAGAGGACAGTATTTGGTTTTTTTGACTATATTGAAAATCTAATAGAAAACAGACAATCTTTTACCATGGACGAGTTTGCTAGTAGTGTTGGTAAGTTTTTGACTTTTAATGAGTACAAAATACTAAGCGGAAAAGGAAAAATTTCCAAAGAAAAAGCAGAAAAGAAGGCTCTTGTGGAGTACAAGGAATTCAACAAAATACAGCCAGTTATTTCTGATTTTGATAAGGCAATAAAGCATTTAACTGACAAATCTGTTAAGTAATGTGCAAAAATTGCACATTACTTTTGTTTGCCATAGATTGGTTCGGTGTTGAGGTCTTTTAGGTATTCGTCTTTGAGCTGATAAATATCCGCAAAGGGGAAGCTTTCGACTTTTTCGTATTTTATAAACCCTGGGGCTTTGCTCACAAACTTGAAGGTGGAGTCGTTGACATCGTTTGTTCTCATGATAATCCAGCGGGCCCAGCGATCTGGAGCTATGGTGGCGCTTTCCCAATAAGCTCCTGTGCCCTCGTGGATAAACTTTTTCATGGGCATCATAGAAGAAAAAATAATAGCATCGTGGCTGGCGGCAGAAATCATCACAAACCCTAGCTTGTCTTTGGCATTTTTTTGGAGCCAACCACTAACTTCGGAAACATTTTTTTGACTACTGCCTACACGCGCGTCGTCGATACTAACAGCGTCGTTGCTGGTAAAGGCAAAGAAGGAAACAAAAAGAAATAAACCAATAATGACCCAGCGAAAATCTTTTAACTTATCGACTAAGTAGCCGAGGAAAATGGCGAGAGAAGGCATTAGCATAACCCCATAACGAACGTTGAACCAAGTGTCTCCAGAAATACCTTGGATAAAAATAACCGAGAAGCCAAAAATTAAAGCAACGATATTAAAAAAGAAGGGAGCCCAAAGAGCAGTAGTAGCCAAGCGAACCCCACTTTGTAATTTTTTATCACACCACAAAATTATGGTGGCAATAATACCCCCGATGGCTACAGTAGCGACGGAGTTATAGATCATAGAATACAAATATATTTGGAGGGAGAGCGTAGGGTTCCCTTTGGTGGGCAAAGCGCCGGCCTCGAGCATTTGTTGTTGTTGGGCGTGGGCGGAGTAAGGACCAAAAGCAAAGTAAAGTGGATCCTTGAAAATTAATAAATTCCAACCGAACCAAAGAACAACACCAAAAGCGGCAAGAGTGAGAAAAAGAATCAGAGAGCCTTCGGCGGTTTGGTAGCCCTTTTTGAGCAAAACACGGAGGGCGACGATACCGGCGACAACGGCCAAAAGGAACCAGCCGTCGTAACGGACTAAAGTGGAAAGCATAACCCAGAAAGAGGACTTGATAAGATCCTCTAACTTGTCTTCAGCTAACCAAAGCATTAAATAGTAACAGCCAGCGAGCATGGTAAAAAGAAGTAGGGGCTCGGTCATAGCTGTCGACTGCAGATACAAAACATTGAGGTTACTGGCAAAAATAAAGACGCCAAAGAGTCGACCGATCATGCCCACCTTTATTTTCTCTAGATATTTATAAATCAAAATACCAACTCCGACATACGAGAGCATGTTCCAAAAAGCACCAGCAAAACCAGCATGCCAGGCCCAGTCGTTCCAAACTAGAGGAATCATAAGGACATGGTTAAGAGGCAGCCAAACAGAGCCTAGCTGGGCTAACCCTGGCTTGAGGCCCTCTACCACGCGTCTGCCTATATCCAAGTGCGACCTAGCGTCGTTGTACGACAGGCCAAGACCGTTATCGAGGTTTGCTTTAAAGTAATAGATGGAAACAGCAGAAAGAATAATGATAAGAATGGCGACAATATTTTTGGTAAAAAATTGCCCTACTTTTTCTATGAAATGGGTGGGGAGATTAATTTTCATATTTCTTTTTGGTCAGTAATAAAGTGGCTGTCTCAACAGTAATAGTTAGGGCAATAAGACCAACTACTGTTTGATAAAACTGGAAAGCAGAGAGATTCTTTTTTAGAAAAGTATTGTAGACGAAGGACTTGGAACTGCCACTTTTTAGCATATCTAAGTTTCTTTCGTAGGTATATTTTTGAACTGTTCCCGAGATTCTTTCTAGCTCGAGCACCTGAACCTTAGGTGGCATAGCAGAAGTAGAAAGGGCACCGGCAGTATTGACCATTACGGAATAAAGAGCGAGAAGCCAAAAGGGGAAAATATATAAAACCTTTTTGCCGTATTCGGTTAAGAAAATTGCGATAAAAATTGAAAGAATGGCATAACTAGGAATTAGATAGCGCGAGCCAAAGGCCCAGCCACCCCAAGGATCGCCCCACATGGAGTACAAAAGTAAGTTGGCACTAATTATAGAAAACAATACTTTGGTTAATTGAAGTTTCTTTTTGTAAGCAATTATTAGCCCTAAAATACCAAACAAAATAACTGGGGTGAAATAAAGGACTCCCCTATCTGGACTAAGAAGGTGGATATAAAAGCCGTTTAACATACTTCTTGTTTTGAAAAAACCAACTGCTGACTTTTGAGATCGAGAGTCTATATTTTTTAATGCCTCCACCTGAGCTACCCCGTCCAACCTGGAAACTGCTGGATTACCATTTTGATCGATTGCATTAACAGATTTTACTGTGCCAGAAAATTGGAGTGGATTCCCATAGGAGTTGTAATTAAACCAGAAGAAAAAAAGAAGAGGGAAAATTAAACCAATAAATGAAAGTATATATACTGGCTTGGCGTTTAGTAGCGTCTTGCCTTTTTCGGTTTCTATTTTACCTAACCAACTTAGAGCTCCAATACCGATTGGAGCCATAAGAATTAAATTCGGGTAATCGACTGGAACTGACAATGCACATAAGAACCAAATTAAAAATAATTTGAGAAAGCTGGGCGTAGAAACAAGCAGATTTAACGAGGCCAGAATGAGAAAGGTAGAAATTTGATGCTGATAAAGGGTAACTGAGTAGGCAAAACTAGGGGTGGCAAAAAGATAAATAAGCATGGCGATGTTGGAAGCCATATTGTTTGCCCCGAGCTTTTTCGCAAAAGCGCGAATAAGAAGTCCATTGATGAGCGCAAAAATACTAATAATTGTAAAGGCACCAAATTGGGATGCTTCAAAGTACTTACCAATAATGTAGCCGATTGAGGCGATATAAGAAACTGCTGGGGCGAAAAGAGAAACATAATGGCCATTTTTGTACCCTAAGTCTGGAGTGGTAAACCTGGCCAGATCCGTAGAAAAAAAGAATGATTTATCCTCTACCAATGAGTACATCAGAGCAAATCTGCCTCTCTCGGGTGATAATTCAAATGGACCGTTTTCCTTCCAAGAAGAATTATCTATTTCTTTACTTGATGGGGTGCCATAACTGCCACGAATTGAAACAAAAAGTATTATGGATATTAATACTATGTACAATATTTGTTTTAAAAATTTCATAGCGATTGATTAATTGATTTTATTAGACACTGTTTTGACAAAGAATGTGAACCGTCAGGAAGAGACAGGTCGTAGATAGAAAATATTGCAAGGTAGGTAAAGAAAGCTTCTCTTGTAGAAATATTTAGCATAATCTTCTGGGTGTTTCTGTGGTTTTTTATTGTTGTGATCATTAGTGGATCGTAGGTGTACTTTAAGAAGAGGACGACTCTATCGATAATTGGATCTGCAACGGAGGCTAACTGAAAATCTATTAGGCAATTATTTTTTTTACCCATTAAGATATTGTAATCATTAAAATCTCTATGTATCAATGATCTTTGCTTTCTGGAGATTAAGCGAGCTGAGTTTGAAACTACAAAACAAAAACCCTTGAGAATAGGCACTAGTAATTTTGGATGAAGAATAATGGCCTTGATAGTTATGAGTGGCAAAATAGCGATCCAGAAAAGTGGAGGGCGTTTGTCGATTTTGTATTTACTACTTGGGATATTGGTCGAAGCTAAAAATTGCATTGCTTTTTCAAAAAGATTGATTTTATCGTTTGGAGTAAGGTTCGATAAATCCTTTCCCCCTACCCTCTCCAAAATGACGCAGAGAGTGTCTTTGTCTTCAATAATGTTGATTAATTTTGGCACGGTTATGTCGTTGACGGATTTGCACAAGTTTAAATATTTATATGATTCGACCTCGTTTTTTAGGAAGTGATAGGCTCTATTTTTTCTTTTACCTGTCCATTTTTTGACAAAATACATTTCGCCTGCACTATCTTTGTATAGCGCAAATTGATAATCTCCAAAGTGTTTTTCCTCGCCAAAATTTTGGACAAATTGATAGTCATTTAAGTATTTGGGGAAGGGCTTGACTGAACCATTAAGTAACTTGTTGAAAAACAATATTTTAGCTACAGAGTATTTAAAGGTCTGGGTGGAGCCAGCCTGATACTTTAATATCTCGTATTGATTTCTTAACTTTCTACTTGAGTTTAAGATATTAAAGATATCTGTTTGAATTTTGAACCTGGAAGAACCGGGATCGATTAGATCTAAGTCTACATTTACACCCTGATATTTTATTTTCCACTGAATAAAACCTGGCTTAGATTTATGGCATGGACCAAATAAGTTTGTAACCGTTGCTATATATTTTTTGCTATTTTTGACCTGAGTCTCTACTAAAATATCTAGGTCTCCCTGACCTGATATTTTTAACCCAGTTGAACCGATTAGGTGGCATTTTGCTTCTGGAATTTTTTTGGTAATATTGCTAATTATTTCTTGAGCCTTTTTATGGTTACTAGAATCAAATGATTGATAGATAATTTTTTGTGTGTTTGGATTGAGAAAATTAAAAATAAAATCTTTTGGCATGGCAAATAGAGCAGGTAGATAACCAAAAACATTTGTTTCTAAAATACATGACCTGTTGTCCTCTGAAGTAAATTTATAAAATTGTTCCGTTTTTTTTATGTTTTTGTCTTCTTGAATTACCTCAGAATATTGAGAATAGTATTTTTTACAAAGTGATATTTTATCTTTTACGTCAATATTTATTTTTAGTGGATTCAAAAGTTGCTTTTTTGTAAAACTTTGATCATCATTAGCACTTAGCAAATATGGAAAATCGGACCAGAAGACTAATTTTTCTCTGGGAATTACCGAGAGGCAAGATTCTCTAATCACCAAGTGATCGACATGATTTCCTGTACCAATTGGAGAAAAAACTATGTAATTATCTTCTGGCAATAGACTTACAATTTTGTCTGATAGCTTATCTATCAATTTATTATCATGACGGGATAATCTGCCCAAACTAATATGGAATCTATGTGTTGGATAAACATTACCTAGCTCAGGTAAAACACTACCCAGCTGTTTTGGCAAAAAGCCCTCTTTTTGCCTCCAAAGAGCATCTACTTCACCCAAATTAATAACCTCAATACCAAGCTCATCGAAGATCTTTTTGTCCTCCTCCACCCTGTCTAAAAATAATTTTTCTTTACTGTCGTATCCACATTGTTTTAGATACGCTTTTGCGGATAGTGTGTTTTTTGAGTCTCCACAGGAAGTAAAAACATTTATAACTGTCATTGGAACTTTCCCTGACAACTCATTTATCAAACCACCAGCCGAAAATATTGCGTCGTCTAGGTGTGGTGAGACAAAAAAACAGTGAGTTTTTCTAGCTATGATTTGTTCGACTAAATCTTTATTCATTTTTATTTAGTAATTGATGAATAAAGTTGTTGTATTCGACAAAAACACTGTTCCATGAATAATTTTTGGAGGTGGTTTTTTGGTTGTTGGATATGCTTATGCGTTTATCCTCATTTAACTGTAAGTCGATAAGTTTTTTAGTGAGACACTCTGATGAGTTATATTTAAACTTTACAGAATCTCCTTTTGGAACCCATTTCATACCATCGATATCGCAACAGATTAATGGAATATTATATGCAATGGCTTCTAGCGCAGTAATGGAAAATGTTTCGAACCGAGACGGAATAACAACGATACTTGCCTCGGAAAGAATTTTGTGTTTATGCGGACCTGATACTTGGCCAACTAGCTCAACAATACCTTCTAAATTGTATTCTTCAAGTAGAGATTTTAATTTATCTATTTCTCGTTTCGATCCTGTGCCGGCAATTTTAAGAGGTAATTTTGTTTTTTTGAATACTATTTGATAGTTTTTTAAGAGTAGATCCAATCCTTTTTGGTCAACTTCTATTCGACCTAGAAAAAGAATAAATGATTTGCTTCTTTTTGAATATTCTTTGACCTTTTCAGGTATGCTTATTCCATTTTTTGTAACAAGTATTTCCGCCCTGCTATTTATTTTTTGAATTTTATTTTTTGCCGATTTTGACAAAACAATAAAATATTTATAGAATCTTAAGCCAATTTTTTCGATCAAATCAAACGGTAGTTTGTATTTGCGCTTCATATCTTCTGCTGAGAGCATATGAACTAGGCCTATGACTGGCTTCTTTGTAAATAGCGGTAAAAAACTTGTAGATATTGGAGGAGTGAAGTTTTCTATCCAATAATCAAAATTTCTCGTAAGGACATAAAACGGAAGCACAAAATGAAACAAAATTTGACTCGTTTGGGGACCAAACCAGCTGGGTCCAATGTGAGAGTAGTGGACAGCGTCGAAAACTCTATTTTTTGCTCCTTTGTAGTTACCAGTAAGAACCGTTACCCTGTATTCCTCAACAAATCTCTTAGCTACTTCGTGAATAGCAATTGCTCCTCCACCGGAATAGTAGGGATTACCAAGAGAATCGTAGGTGGAAATTATTAGTTCTTTCTTCATACTATTTGGTGCTAGAAAGTACTTGCCACAAACTGGTAGTCTTGGCAGGCTTTACTAATGAAGTTATTTTTATAAAAATAATTAGTACGGTATAGATAAAAAGATATAATGGGTTTTCTAATAACCCTTTAAATAGTGAAAGTACCTTATCTTTTGTCTTTATGGTGTAGAACTTGTCTGTAATTTGGGCAGAAAAATTATTATCTTGAATGGACTTGGAATTGATATAACGTCTTTGCTGATTAAAAAAGTCTTGGAGATTTTTTGGCAATGTGTAGATGGCAATGGCATTCCGACATGATTTAAAACTAAATCCCAAACGCTGAGTTTCGATATAAGAAAAAGCCTCATCGGCACTAGTGCTTGGAAATATAAGTTTTTTATAGAGATTTCTAGGAAATGAACGAATAGATCCTTCACAAAGATACATATCTGAATGCATGCCCGAGAATCTAATTTTATCCCAAAGATTAACACCAGAATAAGCTATTCTTTGAATAAAATTTTCTGGCTTTTGGGGAACAACAACTCCCGAGACTAGACTGTTTGGATACAAAAAAGCGGTTTTTGAAAGACTAAAAAGTGACTGATGGTTTTTTAGTTTTACGTCGGCATCCAAAACAATTACACTATTAGTTTTGGCGAGTTTAAATAATTTGTTTATCTGATAGGCTTTGCCGTACCGTTTTTTGGTACTGATAATTTTTATTCTCTTATCTTTTAACTCCTTGTGAATATTTTTTGTATTGTCAGTACTACCATCGGACATAACAATGATTTCTTTAAGGGTTGTTTTGTAAAAATCTTGAGAAAGTAGATTGGGTAAAAGTCGACGTAGATTTGAATACTCGTTTAAAGCTGGAATGCCGATGGTTACTGTGGGGAGTGACTTTTTCATGATTCGCTACGATTGTAATTTAGGTAGTAATGGTGGATGGCGGAGAGGAAGATGTTAGTGTTTTCTGACCAGTTAAACTTTTTGGCGCGCTCGATACCAGCTAATGACATTTTTTCTCTTAGCTCTTGGTTTTTGATCAGCTTGATTAGAGCCTTGGAGAATTGGGTGATACTTTTTGGTCTTACCAAAATGCCTGTTTTGCCATTAACAACCGAGTCTCTTAGCCCTGGAATGTCGGAGGCAACCACGGGAGTGCCCATTTGGTTGGCCTCTATAACAGTTATTCCCCAGCCCTCAAAAGATGATGGTTGAACCATAACCCAAGATTGCTTAAAAAGAATTGGCTTGGTTTTTTCTTCGTCGACACGACCGTGGAAAATTACAGAGTTTTCGATATTTAGATTTTTGACTAATTCTTTTAAGGATGGCTCGCAGTCCCCCTCCCCGGCAATATTTAAAATGGCGGTGGGGAACTTGTCCAAAACTTTTTTAAACGCCTTAATAGCAATATCGACATTTTTGTAAGGCTTAAGGCGACCCAAATATAGTATGGAGGGATAATCTGTTTTTTCTATGCCCTTACCAACCGGTTTGATATCGATGCCAGGGTTTACGATACAAATATTTTCTGGTTTAAATATTCCTAGTTTAAGGACGTCCTGCTTAGTTGATTCGGAAACGGTCATAATTTTTTCGTTTCTATAAACCTGAGGCATTAACTTGCCCTCCATAAACTTGGCAACCTCTCTCATGGGAAACTTGAGACTATTGTTAAAAAATTCCTGGTGAACATGGTGAATGAGTAAAAACTTAGGGCGGCGAGAGTAAATGGGAGTGAAGAAGGGAATACCGTTTTCGGAATCGATAATAATATCGAAGCGATCTTGGAATTTGAAAACGTAATAAATGGCCGCCCAAACGTAAACCATAAAGAAGCCACCACGACGAATAACTTCGACGCCATCCAATATTTCTCTATTTTTACTAACACCGTCATTACCAGAAAAGAGAGTAACTTGATGGCCTTTTTCGACTAGGTTTTTGGCTAGCTCATGAACGTAAATTTCGGCGCCTCCGGCCCACTTGTGCTTGGTGTCTCTCCAGTTGAGGATTAAGAATCTGATTTGGCCTTCAAACTTTCTGGTATTTTCTTTTTGTTTTTTAAAGAGATTAAAGAAGGCAAAAGTGTTTTGAGTAAGCGCGGTAGAGTAGCGAGTAAGGCGATGGATAAAGGCAACTATTATTAGCTGGATAATACCAAATAGTCCAAGAATGTAACAAAAGCTACTTAGGCTATGCCCTTTGTCAATTAGGACAGTTAGCTGAACAGCGGTTACCAGGAAACTGACAACAGAAACTAAATAGTTTTTGCGAGACTGATGATAGGCAATAATGGAGTTAGCCAGAGTGTAACAGGCGATGCCAAGGAGATAAAAGGGTAACAGGCTGGTAATAACATTCATTTTGGCTCCAAAGAGAATTGGGGCAAAAAACCAACCAAAAACACCAAGTCCAAGGTAGGAGAAGGTGGTAAACAAAAGGGTTATCAAGAAAATTTTGTTAAAAATAGTTTTGGAGTTTTCTTGAGCTCCTTCGGCTTTACTAACCATGGGGAGAATAAACTGACCAGAAAGCGAGGAGAAGAAATAAAGCATTTTGCCGATTAACGAAACAAGGGCAAAACGACCAGCATCGGCTGGGCTTAAAATTATTTTGGCAATTAAAATATCTAGCCCCAAAAAGGCGACAAAAGATAACTTGTTTAATATTATGGTGCCGGCAAACTTAAAAGGGAAATGAATTTTGTTTGATTCTTCCTTTGAAGTTTTGTTTTCTGGAGTATTTTTGGAAAAATACCAGCCAAGCACAAAGGCAACAAACATAGAAATGGGTAGAGCAAAGTAGACGTTTTGTTTTTGGCTTAGAACTACAAATAAAATAGTTAAAAAAAGTTTGGTTATAGATTCGGTGATTCCCATACCTGAGGTTATTTTGAATTTATGACTCCCGGTAAGAAAGCCACTATCAACAGCAGCGAGAAGACCAATAATCCAAACAGGAGTAAAAATTATAAACGGGACGATGGAATCTGACTTAAAAACAGTTTGTAGATATGGAATGGAAACAATCCAAACGGCACTAAGGATAAGAGCAAGGTTTAGAGCCCATTTGCGATATATGCGCCAGATATGTTTAGGAGGTGTTTTTTCTTTTCCAAAATGGAAAGCACTTGTTTGGGTAACGATGTTGGAAAAAACAGAAAAAGGAATTTGGGTGAGATAAGTAAAGCTGCCAAAAAGACTAATGAGCCCAAACTGCTCTAAACTAATTTTGTTTCCAAGATAGGCACTGTATAAAAAGTTTATAAAGTTACAAAATAGCGCCGAAAAGACCAAAAATACCTTACCAGAGTGACGATGACTGATAGCCTTATTTACAACTTCTGGCATCACAAACTTGGGAACCCTGGGCAATAGGTGCAAGCCGTGAACTGTTTTTTCCCAGTAGTGAGGATTGAAGAAAAGTTGATAAAGAGCTTTGAGAGCGGCCCTACTAATCATGAGCCAATAGAGAGGGACTAGAAAAACAAATTTAACAAGATCCCAGTGGCCATGCTTGGCGACACCGACCATGTAGTAATAAAGGAAAAGAAAGTTACCAAAAACAAGAGAAAAAGCGGCCATGTAAAAAACAGCGGTGGGATAAAAACTTTCGATGGTGGGGCCGACAATACTATAAAAAACAAAGTAAGAAATGGTCATTAACCAAAGAAGAGGGTTAATTAACATAAAGGCAATTTTGCCACCGACGGTCAATTGGAAAATGATGGCGTGGAGGCCTTGAGCTTTTACGAATTGGCGGAAATTGCGATTGTGAACCAGGAAGGTCTGCATGTAACCCTTGATCCAACGGGATCGTTGTCTTATCCAGTTCCCCACCTTACTGTTGGCTTCCTCTAAGGTAACGGAATCAATGATGGCGGTACGGAAACCGGCTTTGAAGAGACGAGAGCCGAGGTCGGCATCCTCGGTAACATTAAAAGCGTCCCACCCCTCAAAAGCGATTAAGTCTCGGACTCTAAAGTGATTGGAGGTGCCGCCCAAAGGAATGGTGGTGTTGATAGACTGGAGACCTGGCAAAACCACATCGAACCATAAGGAATACTCGGCGGTAAAAAAACGAGTGAGAAGATTTTGATTTTTATTGTGGTAGTTGAGTTTTGCTTGGAGACAACCAACTTCGGGAGGCGAACTTCTGAAACCTAAAATAGCCTTTTTGAGCTGGTCTCTATCTGGCTGATCCTCGGCGTCGTAGATAACTGCATATTCACCCTTGGCGAAAGACAATCCGTAGTTACAAGCCTTGGGCTTGGTTTTGGGATAGGAATGAGGCACAATAAGTGCGCGAATATGTTTGGGAAGCTTTAAACTTTTGGCGACACCTATAGTATCGTTGTCGTCTTCTTCAAGTAACAAAAGAATATCTAACTTGGACTTTGGGTAGTTTAGATTTCCGATGGACTCGACAAAACCAGGTAAAACATTGCCCTCGTGATACATAGGCACCAAAATGGTGTAAATGGGAAGATCTTTGTCTTTTAGTTTGGCAATTTCCTCTGGTCCAAAAGAAAGCTCTGGCGGAGTATGGATACTTTTCCCAACCAAAAAAAGATTAAAAAGAACATCAATAAAATAAATAGTGGACAAAACGGCGGTAAAAACGATCATGGTACCAATGGGATTTAAAAATAGTCCCAGAACAAAGAAAAAAATAAGAGAGAAAATTATAAAAAGCTGTTTACTGGTAAAAGAATTGGTAGCAGAGCGATGCTCTCTTAAAGTGGTGTGAGTTATGAAAGTTTTACCTTTATATAGAATTCCAGCTCCCAACATGGAGCCCTTACTGGTACTGGGTATGTGAGCTGGGCGCTCTGGGGAGAGAAAACTGAGAGTTTTTTTGGCAACTGCGTGGAGATATTGGCGTTTTTTGCCAACTTTGGTATTTATAAAACCAGGTTCCATAGAAAGGATATGTGCGAGATGCAGGAGAGATTGATCTGATCTTTGAGAAATATCGCGAGGAGTTAGGTTGTAACAGAGAAGATACGGGAGGAGTTTTATGGGTGAGAAAGGTGCGGTGTTTTGACCAAAAAAAAGTTTTTTGGAAAGAAAGTCACGAATAACTCCCCCACCGCTTTCGGAGAGGAGCAATGGTTCTGAGTGATTTTTTGATTCTTTTAAGAAAATATCTAACTCACTTGAAGTTGTATGGTTTAAGTGGACAAAAAGACAAGTGGGGTGTGCTAATTCGTTTAGTTCTTTTGCAATTTTGGTTCTTAATTTTTGAAAATTATTACCAAGACCATTGTGTGTTTCAAATACCTTTACACTCGTAAAGCGTGAGTTTAAGTATTTTTCCCAAGTTAAGCGGTAGTCCTTGTGGCTCCAGGTTTTGCTGTCTACTACAGCATATAGGACTAACGATTTTTTCATATGTCGGCTAATAAAGCGACCGCCATGGGAACCAAATGGTTCTTAACAGCGGTTTTTAAAATTTAACAGTAGTTGGCTTTTTACACAAAAACCGGCCAAAACAGACCGGTTTCACTATTCGCTCCCTAAAACCAAAGTGACCAGATGAAGGTTTTAGATCAAAGCACTCTGGGCTGTATTTTATAGAAATATATTGATATGTCAATAGTAAATTTATGGGATACGTGGTTTTTGGGCTTGAGGAGTGATGGATGGGGGTTGAGAGTAGATCACTTCCACGGGGAAATTCTGACCATTAACAGGGATTTTGAGAGAAAAGCTGAGGGCGTTGGCGATAGTAACTCCCAAACGAGAACCGGTAAAGGAGCCTGGGCCAGGGTTTACCTCTATAGAGGTAAGGTCGGCAGGCTTGAGGCCGAGACTGGCCATAGAATTTTGAATGAAGAGAAGGATATTTTGATTCCTTGGTGAAGCGACCTCGTTCGTAAACTCGTGCTCGCCGAGGCGGATGATGGTTTTTTTGTTGTCGGTGGAGTCTATATATAAGTTCATAGATCGTAGGTGGTAGATAATGGATGACCTATTTTAGCATGGAAGTGTTTATCCTATAGTTGACTATTTCGAGGCTAGGGTGTACAATACGGACATTGGATTCATTCAAAAAATACTTACGTTAGGAGGACAAATGAGCAAAAAGTTGTACGTAGCAATAATTGGTTCTCCTGCGGATAGACTGTACATCCCAACCTATCCTACAGAAGTTGATGTAGTTATTATGCAAAACTACCAATTATCCGTGAGTGGCAGAGTTACCCTAATGACGGGGGTAACTCTATGGGTAACCTTTTATCCAGGAGTATTGGATAAGTTTAGATCCCAGAAAGAGTTTTTGTCTTCCGACCCGGAGGCGTTTCCGCTAAAAAATTACAACCTGTTTGCTTCCCGGGGGATTAAAGATGTCGATGAAGCATTGAAGATAATTGAAGGAATGTTTTCTGAGTTTGAGCTGTACATATATTAAAGCCGTACCGAAAGGTACGGCTTTTTCTTATAGGTTGACTTTGGGCATAAAAAATGCTAATATCAGCCATCAAATATCTTTGGAGGACGTAAATTGAAAAGAAACTTGTTATTGGTTTTTTTGGGCTTGGCGTTGTTGGGTTTGTTTGTCTTTGCGATAACGCAAAAGCGTTATAGCCACGAAGACCCCACAAAGTACGCCTGGTACCTGGAAATGCCGGGCATGGTTGATGACAGCAAGCTGGAAAATATCTATTCCATGAAAGAGCTGGCTGAACAATTTGATCTTAGTGTTGATCAGGAGTACGGAGTTGCTCAACAGATGCTAGCCGAAGGCTCCTACAGCCAGTATGGGTATGATAGACTCCCCAAGATGATGCCTGACGGGCACTGGGCACTTTACCGCCCTGCAAGTTCAGGCTCAAAATTTAGTTGGCACACTTATTATCGTGTGTCGCCATTTTTTACTGAGAATAATAAGGTGCCAAATGAATGAGAAGAAAAAGTTAAAATTGTTAGAGTTGCAATCAGCGATTGGATGGCATGATCAAATTGAAAAAAGTAACTGCGATGTCGCAATTATTCTCGACAAAAATATACACAGATTGTTAAGCGAAGGGATTACAGTCTGGGTAAAAGAAAATATTGAGTGTTGTGGTACTATCTATCAAAATCAAAACTTTTTGATTGCGACATCATTTCCTATACACAGTTTTATGACTTTTGGATCTAAAAAACTGAAGTCGGTTGAAGAGTTTAAGTCTCTTTTTAAAGAGCTTTTTGAGAGCCTTGAACTTGTTGATATTGAAGAATCTAAATAAAAACCTAGAGCTGAGTTTAAAAAACTTGGCTCTTTTTTTGTGGCTTGAAGACTAAATATTATTTTTTACCAATCGTGATTTCGCGCTGGTCTGACCCGGTAGATTTGATGGTGATATCGATTCTTTTTTTAGGTAAGACACTTTTTTCGATTTCTGGCCACTCGATTAGAACTAAATTTTCGGGCTGATTCCAAATTTCGTCTAGATCAAAGGACCTTATCTCCTCCACAGAACTTATACGATAAAGGTCGAGATGAAAAAGCCTTTTGAGGAATTTATGTCCTTCGATGGAGTACTCGCGCATTATTAAATAGGTTGGAGAAACAACACGAGAAATGCCAAGAACCTCCCCCACACCTTGAGTAAAGGTGGTTTTGCCAGCTGCCATAGGACCAGTAAGGGCAATAACGGTACCCGACGTTAGTGAATCAATTGTTTTTTTTGCTAGCTCCTTGGTTTCTCGATCGCTGCTTGTAAGGAAGACTTCCTCCATAAAGTTAAATTAAATAATAGAACGGCAGCAAAAATACCGATGAGGTCAATATAGACGTCGCGAAGCATACCTGTACGACCGGGGACAAAAAGTTGATGAATTTCGTCGGTAAAAGCGTAGGCAAAAGTGTAAAGAATAGCGTTTGAGGTTTGGTCTTTTACCAGCGTAAAAATCCAAATTAGAGTTAGAACAAAGTAAACAAAGAGGTGGCCGGACTTTTTGAAAAGAAATTCCCAAAAGTAATTTGTAACACTGGGGAGATCGCTACGCGATGAGAGATAAAAAATTAGCACCATCCAGAAAATAGCGGGAAGGTATTTTATGTATTTCATTTATTCAGTATTATTTTTATAGATTGCCACGTCGCTTCGCTTCTCGCAATGACGGCGAACTGGATGCTCCCGAGGGGTACTCGGGATAAACTCCACAGGTCCGGCATGACAATATGTGTATTTTAGAGGGTTTTGAGACGAAAATATAGGACCCCGCCCGAAAGAGCAAAAATTGAAGAACCAAGTAAGAAAAGGTTTTTGTCAGAGAGAAATTTAGCAGAGGAACTGGATTGCCACGCTTCGCTCGCAATGACGGAAATCGGGGATGGACCCCGCCATGGCGGGGTGACAGGAGCGGATGATTCGGTGGAAACGTCTGAAGAAGTGGTGGCGAGGACTTGGGGGGAGATGGTAGATGATGGAGATAGTTTTGTTGTCGTGGATTGCTTCGGTTCCACTGTAGTGGAAACTCGCAATGACGAGGTGGGGATGGGGGTGAGGGTTTTTGACGAAGTTGGGGTGATAATTACAAGCGTCGGGGATTGCTTCAGCTCGGGTACGAGATTCGCAATGACGGATGGTTCAGGGGTGAGGGAGGCCTGATTTAGATCTAGTTCCAAATTGTTGTCAGCATAATCAGAAGAAGAACCTGAGGCAGTGTAACGCTTAATTTTTAGGAGGTATTTCCCTGGGCCGGAATAATTTTTGTCGTTTCTATATAGTTTTCCAAAACATAACTTTTTTCTGGACTACCGTCATAGTTTATCCACTCCCCTTTTTTACTAAAGGTATAACCAAAATACTTGGAACTATCCACCCTGGTAAACATTCCTTGAATAAAGGTGGCAGAAGAGCTAGACATACCAGTAACGACAACGCTTACTTCGAAGTAGTCGTCTTTGGGGGTAAGGTCGGAAAGCTTTAAACTAATGGTGGCAAAACAAGGGACAGGAAAAATAAAGAGGAAAAACAATAACCAAAACGGGAAATGTTTCACTGTGTACAGTATAAAACTCGAAAACTCAAAAAGTCAAAAACTCGAAATAAGGATTAGTTGAAACTGACGAGGCGGAGGGAATTGATGTTACTTACACTATATTTATCGGTTAGAGGTCTATTGCTACCATTTTCTAAAAAGGGATCATTCATAATGTAGTTGTCCCCATCTTTTTTGACTATCACAATAAAGTGATCTGGGCCTCCATAGAGACCGGCAATGACTGATCTTCCCGCCTTGAGCTCATCATCGAGCTTGTCTTTGGAAACAGATTCAACAGTAACGTTGATACCATTTACATTAAAAGAGTGAAGTAGATAACCTGTTCCTGGGACAAATGCGCTGACATTTGAGGCGATATCACTGGGCTTAATATTTTTTCCTACATGGCTGGCCATCATAGAAACAGAGTTTACGAGACAGCCATATTCGGCGACAGAATAACTGGAACCTCCAAGTCCCATATTCCCCCATTGAGAATCTCGCTGGTTATAATAACAGCCCCATTCTGTACACCTTGTTTGATCCTTTAGAATACTGGCCCCGCCGTTGCTTGCCACAAATCTTTTTAGGGCGGCCAGCTGAGCCTTGGCGTCGCTTAGTAGTTTTTGGTATTTCTTTTCGTCGTTGGCTGTAACGCTTAAGAGATTCTGCTTCTCTTTTTGCTGTTGTCCTAGGGCTATTTTTTGCTCTTCCATTTTCTTTTTGAGCTTCTCGATTTCTTGTTGTTTTTCTAGCTTGGATTGACGACGAGAGTTGTAGTCTTTTCGGGATTTTTCTAGCTCGGTAAGAATAAGTTGATCCTTGGATTTTATAGTATTGAGATACTTAAGCTTGGAAAAATAATCCCCAAAGTTGGCAGTAGAAAATAAAAGTTGAGTAGAATCTACTCTCAATCGACGATAGGTCTCTTGGACACGAGCTAAATAGATTTTAGTTAGAACAGCAGATGATTCGTTAACTTTGTCCAGAACCCCACCCAAAATTTCAATTTCTTTTTCAATAGCAAGAATTTGAGTTTGCGTTTGATTTATTTGACCTTGGGCTAAATTTATTTTGGAGTTTATGGTAGCAATAGCTTGCTTGAGAGAGGTTTGTTCTTTTTGGAGTCCGGAAATTTTTACGGTACAGCTGTCGATATATTGTTTTATTTCCTCCTCTTTTCCTATGCCAGAAGGTGGAGCACCATCACAGTCAATACCGTGAACTGGGATCGCAAAAAGAAGAGCGAGAAAGAGACCGAGAAAAACCTTAATCATTTTGATCTTTTTACAAACCGGGTAGTTGCAAAAAGACCCGAGAAAAAAGACATGGTAACTCCCAAAACAATGAGAGCAATAAGAAGTAAAAAGATAAAAGGGTAGGAAATGGGAAACTCAATAATGCCTGAAAGCCGAGGCGCAATAAAGGGAGTGGAGTATAAAATGGCGATAAAATCAAGTATCCAACCGAAGAATCCACCGATGATACCGTAAATAATAGCTTCTTGAAGGTAGGGCTTAACAATAAAAGAGTTGTTCGCGCCAAGAAGCTTCATGGTACCGATCTCGGATCTGCGAGAAGCGATTTTCATAGAAATAATAATGACGATGGTAAGAATACAAACAATAGACAGAGTGGACACGAGAACCAGGCCAACAGCTCGAATTCCGTTTGTGATTTTTGTCAGTTCGGTAATAATATCCTGAGGAAAGTCGATGTCTTTTTTACCCTGAGGATTGACGTTTACAATATCGGACTTTTCCAAAATGTTGACCGCAGTAGAAAAAGTATTTGGATCGTTTGCTGTAACTTCGATACTTGCGGGCAAAATGTCGGCGGTAACGATACCCCAATCGGTAACTGAACCCAAGAGGACAGGATCATTGGAGACACTTTTTTTGTAGAGATTTAGAGCATCCTCTTTACTAATGTAAATAGCACCCCTAATACCCTCGGTAGTAGTTAAATTGTTTATGAGCTGTCCAACCTGAGACATATTGTGGTCGTCCTTGAGATAGGCAATAACTTGAGGTTTGGTTTCAAAACTGGTTAAGAGGGAACGTGAAGCGAGAGCGACGAGAAAAAAGATGCCGATAATAAAAAGAGTAAGAGTTACAACAAAAATGGCAGCAAGGGCTTGAAAGGGTGAGCGGCGAATGTTGTTGAGAGCGGTTTTCATTTTGTAGATTTTTTACTATTACTGGATTGCGGCGCGTCGCTGGTAACGACGGAACTTTTTTTATTACCTGTATCTGAAACAATTTTACCTTTATCGAGATGGATGTGTCGAGCTTTGTTGAGATCTATAAGAGTTACGTCGTGTGTGGACATGATTACGGTTGTTCCGTCGGAGTTTATTTTTTTGAGGAGGTCAAAAATTTCAATGGAGGTTTCCTTGTCTAAGTTTCCAGTTGGTTCGTCAGCAAAAAGGACTTGGGGGTCGGCGGCGATGGCTCTGGCAATAGAGGTTCTTTGGATTTCGCCACCCGCTAATTGGAGGGGGAAAAGATTTTGTTTGTTGGGGATGCCGACCATTTCAAGCAGGCGAGCGATTTTTTCGGGGATCTTTTTGGGGTTGAAACCAGCGATTTCCAAAGCAATCGCGATATTTTCACTAATGGTTTTGTCGGCAATTATTTTGAAATCTTGAAAAATAAAACCTATTTTTCGTCGCAGAAGAGGGACTTTTTTGGAAGAAATTTTTGTTAAATCTTCACCGTCGAAGATTATTTTTCCTTTGTTGGGAATCAAATCTCTTATAAGTAAGCGGCCAATGGTGGTTTTGCCAGCTCCGGACTTACCTGTAATGACGACGAATTCGCCTGGTTTGATATTTAAACTTAAGTCGTCGATGACGATATCACCATTAGAATAGGACTTAGTAACATTTACGAATTCAATCAAGGTTTAAATTTAATTTGGTAATGGCGCGTTGAGATTTTCGACTTTTGCTCTACCGACGTCCATAAGCCAGCCGGTTTTTTGACCTTTAAAGGTCTCCCCCCAAATTGTAACTTGGGAACCAACGAGTGAGTCCAGATCGATAACAGAACTGGTTAAATAGACTGTTTGGGAAATTCCACCCGGTCTGACGAGTTTGTGAGTGCCTTCGCCATTGAGACCACCTTTGTCCAGAACGCCTGTTGCCGTAGTGTTGAATGTCTTTTCGTTTGCGGAACCAAAAATGTCACCGACTTTAATACCTGATTCGGGGACGTCTGCTTGAATTCCAGAAAGCGAGGCGGAGACTTTGGCTTTGCCTGATTTATTGGTTTTGAACATGGCACCAGAGTAAACACCTAGGCCAATAACTAAAATAAAAATCAGAGGCAGAATAAATTTGTTTGGTTTGGGAGTGGAGCTTAGAACCTCTTCTTCTTTGAAAACGGGCTTAACAATGGGCTTATCTGGATTGATCGTTTTTATTTCCATACATCTAGTGTACCAAAGAATTAGATAAGAACTCAAGAACTCTAGGAACAAGAGCTCAAGATATTGAATAGAGAAAGGGTTTAGCTTGAAAAATACTTTAGTTCGGATTCGATGAAGTCGTCGAGGTTACCATCCAAAACGGAGTCTGGGTTGCTTGATTCGCAACTTGTGCGAGTGTCCTTGACTAACTTATACGGATGTAAAACATAATTGCGAATTTGAGTCCCCCAACTGGCTAAGGTTGTTTCACCTTTGATTTTGTTTAGCTCTTCTAATCTTTTATTTTCTTGAATTTCCCAGAGTTTTCCCTGGAGCATTTGCATAGCAATTTTGCGGTTTTGGGCTTGGTAGCGCTGAGTTTGGCATTCGACAACAATGCCGGTGGGGAGATGCTTAATGCGAACAGCGGTGCTAACCTTGTTGACGTTTTGACCACCAGCTCCACCCGACCTACTGGCGTCGAACTCGATATCTTCGTCTTTAATTTCGATTTCGGCTTCTTCGGGCATGACAGGAATGACCTCAACTCCGGCAAAAGATGTTTGTCTGAGTTTATCGGCATTAAAAGGTGACTGGCGAACTAAACGATGGGTACCTTTTTCGTTTTTGAGATAACCAAAGGCATAGCGACCATGAACAATATAACTAATGGACTTAAGACCAGCTTCCTCTCCCGCTGAGTATTCGATAGTTTCGTAAGACCAATTTCTTTTTTCAAAAAACCTGGTGTACATACGGCTTAACATACTGGCCCAATCCATAGCCTCGGTGCCGCCCTGACCAGAGCGAATACTTAAAATGGCCTCTGATGAGTCGTACTTACCTGATAGATAAGTTATCAGTTCGAGTTGACCTAGTTTTTTATCAATTATTTCTTTGAGAATAATTATTTCTTTATCCAAACTTTCGTCCTCTGTTTCTCTGGCTAAAGCTAGTAAATCCTGCAGACTTTGAAAATCGGAGACTATTTTTTCGAGGGATTCGATGGTTTCTCTAAGTGAGGAAATTTCGGACATAACGGACTTAGCCTTGTCCTCCTCTTTCCAAAAATCTGGCTGACCAGAGGCAAAATCAAGTTCGCTGAGACGGAGTTTAAGGCTGGAAGCATCTATTTTGCCAGATAAAGACTCCAGCCTGGCCTGGATAGATGGTAAATTTAGCTCGGAGTCGGAGATCATGCCTATATCTTATCAGTTTAAGGATTGTTGGTTTACGGGATCAGGCTGATCGAGGCACTTGATAACTTAGGCACAATGTGGTATCCTATGGGATAGTAATTGTTGTGTAATTCTTTGAAAATTTTTTGAGGCGTGAAGCCTGGAGGTAAGAAGTGAACAGTTATTTAATGATATGGATATGTAAACAAGGGCATCAAAATTGGGCCTATGAATTTAATTGTCAGGACTGTGGTGCTCCAAGAACAAGTGGGGTGAAGTGGTTTTTACCAGACCCTCTCGTAATGGCAACCGATAAACAAGAGGCCCTGAAAGGAAAAGGGCCAAACTGGATTTGTACAGGCTGTGACAGTGAGAATCCTGTTTATGAGGAAACAAACTGTAAAAACTGTGGGATGCCAATAGGAAAAGCAAAAACAACAAGTAAAATAATATATCCCAGTTGGAATGCTATTCCCCGAACAGCTGAAACAGCCGTATCTTTTCAAGTTCATGTTGTGGATCATGGAAATGCTGGTTGGAACATGGGGCCAGATGTGGCACCAAAATCCGACTACATACCGGCCCACAAACCAGCTCCTCATTCTCAACCAAGACGCCAAGCTACAGAGAGAAGGGAGAATGTCTACCCAGCGACATTGACTTCTCAAAATTGGTTTAAGTCTTTTTTTAACCAAGAACTTGGAAGTAGCGGAATAAAATATTCATTTGTCGCCTGGGCGATTTTGATTTTGAGCGTTATCTCGATTATTGTCTACGCGATTTGGTTCAACTACTACGATACGACAACCAAAACGGCCTGGGTCAATAGCCTCGAGTGGCATCAAAATACAAAAGTTGAGCAGCATAATGAGCTAACCAAGACAGATTGGGACGAAGATGTCCCCGGGGACGCATACAGTTCTTCCTGTACACTTGCTGTTCGCGACTCAAATCATCAGTTTTCTGATGGTTTCAAAGAGGTTGAGTACGATGCAAAATGCGATGAGCCTGTTGTTTGCGAACCTGTTGGTGATGGAGCGGGTGGAGTTAGTGTTCCAACCGGATGTACCAAACAAGTTGACTGTAAAAAGACCAGGAAAGAAGAACAGTTTCATTACGGTATCCTTTGGGATAATAGCTGTACCTACAAGGTAATGAGATGGGAGTTGGTAAATAATTTCCCTAGCAGTGGTGATACCCACGATACATATTTTGATCATGGTGGTTATACAAGCTCCGATACTATTAGGATTACAGAAGAGACGGGTACGTACACTGTTCACTTTGGTTCGGAGTACACAAAGCCATTTTCGTTTAATTATGACTATGAAGAGTGGCTGAAGTTTGATTTACGGGAAATTGTCTCTGCAGAAGTTAGCAAACAAGGAACCGTGCCTTACAAACCAAAAATCAAAGAGCTTCGATAAATAAAATATATTTAAAATCCCCCGCTGAAAAGCGCGGGGATTTTTTTGTGGGAAAAATTTAAGAATTTAATTATCAATGTTTTCTCTTTTGAGGAGATATCCACCATCTGCTGTAATAATTTGACCAACTATGTAAGAACTGGCATCGCTTAAAAGAAAAATAATTACTTTGGCAATTTCTTCTGGTTCGGCAAGTCTGCCTAATAATAAATTGTTTTCCATAAACCTTATGCCGTCTGCATCAAAATCGTCCAAAAGCATTTTTGTTTTTGTCCACCCTGGAGCTACTCCGTTTACTCTAATTTTTGGGGCATATTGCTGAGCTAAATTTTCAGTTAACTTTGAAAGTGCTGCTTTTGAGACACTGTAACTAGCTATTGTTGGTTTGGCCATTTTTGCTTCTCCCCACATAGAACAGGTATTCACAATTAACCCTGAGCCTTGTAATTCCATTTGAGAAACAACGTACCGACATGTATGAACAGCTCCCATAATGTCTAGATCGAAAGATTTTTGCCACTCAAAGTCAGCATCGTAAATAGAAGCCCAGCCACCTCCACCGGCGTTATTTACTAGGCCGTCAATTCTACCGTGTTTGGCAATTATTGCTTCTATCATTCTTTTTACTTCACTGTCCTTGGAAACATCACAGGTATAAAAGTCATCAGCTTTTATTTCTTTGGCGGAGCTTTCTAAGGTTTCTTTGGATCTGCCGTTCAAAATTACTTTTGCTCCTAAGGACTTCAAAAGTTTTGCTGCAGCAAAACCAATTCCCTGCGAGGATCCAGTTATTAGTATTACCTTGTCTTTTAGATCGTTAAACATGATTTATTTTAACTTAAATAAAAAATACAAGAATTCGGTAAACTGGATGGATTCCGGGTTCCCGAGACATACCCGGGATCTAAGGACAAGCCCGGAATGACAGAGGGGGTGAATTGTCACGCAATGACGAGTTATTTGAGATCGGAGGAGGGGGTGGATAATAGTTCTCCTGAGATACTAGATTCTTCTTCAAAAAAAATATTTTCTTCTGGAGTAGGGGTTGGAGTTAAAGTGATTGGAGTGATGGTCTTTTTTTCAATATTTTTGGGTAAAGTTGTTACTTTTTGGGCTGAATAAATAGAAATAAAAATTGTAAATCCCAAAAAACCGAACACTATCAATCGACTTACAAAAGATTTTTTATCTTCCATGTGGGTAATTATATACATACTGTGGATTGCCACGGTTCGGGTACGAAACTCGCAATGACGATGGTTGCTATATAATGGATCGATATGAAGTTGAAAGTTTTTGGGTGGCTAAAAAAATATTGGTGGCTAATTTTACTTGTAATAGTCGTTGGTGGAATTTGGTATAAAACGGTTGACAATAAAAACCAGAAGGAATTAAAAGATAAAACTTATACTGTAAAGCGCAAAGAAATTGTGGATTCTCTAAACCTTTCTGGTGAGATAGATGCTAAAGAAAAAGTTGTTTTGAAGTTTCAAGCCTCTGGCCTTTTGACCTGGGTGGGAGTAAAAGAGGGCGACACTGTAAAAAAATTCCAAACGATTGCAAGCTTAGATAAAAGAGAGCTGCAAAACTCAATGACGACGTATTTAAACACCTATTCAAAAGCTAGAAATACTTTTGAGCAAGCACAAAGCGATTACAAAGATTGGGAAACAAATGGAATGTCTGATACGGCCAGAGAGGCAATAAAAAGGTCCCTCGCCAACCAACAGGCCGATCTCAACAACTCTGTCTTGGCGGTAGAGGCTAGAAACTTGTCATTAAAATTTTCAAGTTTGTACACACCCATTGCAGGGCTGGTAACGAAGGTCGCCTCACCCCTTGCTGGACAGAATATTACTCCCGCCTCGGCAACTTTTGAAGTAATAAATCCAGACTCGCTTTATTTTTCCGCTTTGGCTGACCAGACGGAAGTAACAAAATTTAAGGTTGGCCAAAAAGGGACGGTTTCTCTCGACTCCTTTCCTGATATGAAGATTGGAGCTACTGTAGAAACAGTGGCATTTACCCCTAAAGCCGGTGAGGCGGGAACGGTCTATGAACTTAAAATAGTTTTGGATAAAATCAGCACTGATTCTGGAAAAGTTCGAATGGGGATGACGGGAGACACAACCTTTGTTTTGAAGCAAATACCAAATATTTTAGTTGTTCCTGAGGCATACATCAAAAAAGAGAGTGGTAAGCTTTACGTTACAAAAAAAACAGGAAAGGCACTAACAAAAGTCGAAATTACTACTGGCGAAAACATAGAGGGAGAAGTTGAAATAAAGACGGGGTTAAATGAAAACGATGTCATCTATAATCAGCCTTAAAAAAGTTTTCAAGGAGTATATCCTTGGAGACGGATCGGTATTTACCGCTCTTAAGAATATAAACGTTGATATTCAAGAGGGTGAGTTTTCGGCAATTATTGGACCATCAGGCTCCGGCAAATCAACCATGATGCATATGGTGGGTCTTTTGGATAAGCCGAGTCGAGGAGAGATAATAGTAAATGGTAAAGATGTGGCAAGGCTAGACGATAACCAAACATCTGTTTTGCGAAACTCATATGTTGGCTTTGTTTTTCAGCAGTTTAATTTATTAAACAAGCTTACTATTA